>JAJXVS010000150.1 GCA_021782015.1 bacterium
CCGATTTCATCAACTGGTACAACAGCGACCACCAACATTCTGCCCTTGGCTATGTCACGCCCATGGAGCGGCGCTCCGGCGAGGCAACTGCCATTCATGCGCGCAGGAACCAAACCCTCCAAGACGCCTTCGTCAAAAATCCCCCCCGCTGGCGACAGAGGAAAGTCCGGTTATACCAGTGCAATCCAGTATTCGCCTTCTACCGACCGGTGAAAAAGACTGCTTGATGAAAATCAGCTCATTCCCTGGCGAAATCTATGTTGACATGTTCCGGTCCTGGCGACCGAAAACGCCGTCTGCTTTTGAGGCGCGCATTCAGCTCTCAAATACGCCTTCATACATCCCTTCCCGGGATCAATTTCTTTGCCGATCGCCGAGTGTTACTGAAAAACAATTCTTTACGAAATGTTGTAACAATCTCTTGACGTTCTTCATGATGTTACATAAAATGAATACATAGACAATTCGAGTAACGTTCGATAAGGAGGATTCCATGGGCACGACGAGTTTCAATCCGGTGAACTTCGCGATCAACCTCGTGATCGGCTGGTTCTTCATGTCCTTCCTGCAGGCGGCCTTCCTGTGCCTCTTCGCCGGGAAGTGGGATGCCTTGTTGACGCGTTTCCGGGCCATCGCATTTTTCCACGACGGCCGCGCGACGATCATCAACCTCGCTATCATTCTGAGCATCGGTATTGTGACGAATGTCCTCTGGTATCGGGCCCAGCATCGCTAAGGCGCCGGGCATGTCGCGGGAACCCGCCTTCATCAAAGCCTACCCCCTCTCGGCCAAGGCGGCCACGCACACTCCGCTTGTCTTCCGGGCCGGGCTTGGAACCTTCGAAGGCCTGCCCTGGCCCAGCCTCGAAGGCATTCGGGACTTCGCGCATTTCGCGGGCATCGGCGACGGGGCTGTCCGGACGGCCCTCTCGCGGGCCAAGGCCGAGGGCTCGATCAGCGTGGAGCCGGATCCTGGTGGGCGAAATCGCTATATCCTCGCCCCCACGAGCTTCGAAATGGGCTTGGCCCAGATACATTCCGATCGGAGGCTCGAGGGCTTCCTTGTGGCGGTATTTTCCTTCAAAAGCGAGGAAGCGGAGGCCCGCTCGGCCCTTCGAGGACTGCTCAAGGATTACGGTTTTCGGAAACTCGCGCAGAATACCTACATCCACGGGCGGATAGAGACGGAGGGTCTGCGAAAGGCCATTCGCGGCCTCGGGCTCGACGAGCACTTCTTTCTCTTCACCTGTCCGGAAATCGACGATGAAGACCTAATTAAGCGCATCCTCGCCCTCTTCGACATCGAGGGGCGGAGGAGGGAATTGCGGGAGTACCTCGTCCGCCTCAAGGCCTTTTTGCCCGATGGCCTTTGCGATGACGAGCTGGCCCGGAGGCTTCTCTACGTCGGACCCGTGCATTGGGAGCGGATCGAGGCGAGCGAGCCTCCATTTCCCGCCAAGCATCTGCCGCACGACTACGCTCTCGCGGAAATCCATCGATTTTACGGGAAGAAAATCGAGGAGGGGCAAAACGCCTTTCTCTCCTACTACGAAAAGGTCAACCGATGAAGGAGGACACGATGACTGATTCGGGAAAGGTCGCGAGGACGACCAAAGGACTCAGCACGATCTTGACGGTGGGCGCCCTCGCCGCCCTCCTTTCGACGCTGGGAGCCTTGGCCGACATCGCCATCGGTACGATCACGGGCGGGAGCGTTTCCGCCCTTCCGCCTGACGCCGCGGGCCGCCTCGCGCAGCTGGCCGTCACGCCCCTTCTGGGCCTTTACAATTTGGATTTTCTCAACCTCGTGAACACCCTCCTCATGGTCCCCGCTCTTTACGCTTCTTGGCTCGCCCTGAGGCGCGAGGGTCCGGCGGCTGGCCTGGCCCTGGTCTTCGGCATCATCGCGGCCGCCGTCTTCGTCGCGAACAATTCCGCCCTCGCGATGCTGGGACTCTCCGGGGATTGGGCGAGGGCCGATTCGTCGCGACGCGCCCTGTTGGCGGCCGCTGGCGAGGCCCTTTTGGCCAAGGGGGCCCACGGAAGCCCCGGCGTCCTCTTGGGCTTTCTCCTTTCGACCATCGCGAACCTCATCCTCTCGGCCGCGATGCTGCGGACCAAGGCCTTCGGGATCGCCACGGGAATCCTGGGAATTGGTGGTAACCTCCTCCTCGGGGCCTACCTGATCCTCGTCACCTTCCTGCCCCAGGTCAAAGACATGGCCATGGCCTTCGCGGCGCCCGGCGGCCTTCTCGCGATAGGCTGGATGTGCATGATTGCACTCCGGCTCCTGCGCTTTTCGCGGGCGGCCGCGGCGGACTAGGAAGGGTCGGGCCAGTTTCGGGGCAGGGGCCCAACCCATCGACGCCAAGGCGACAAATGATCGCCAAATGTTGACAAAGACCTCGTCCGAAGAAGCATACTCGACCTGATCGACAAAGATGGTCGAGCCGTGGCCGCACGCCTTGCCGACGAATTCTCCATCAGTCGGCAAGCGGCCAGCAAACATGTTTCCGCTCTTGTTCAGGAAGGAATTATCCTGGCAAGCGGAGATCGACGCGGGCGGGAATACAGGCTCGCGACGATAGATTCGGCCCATCGTCGCTACCTCCGCGAGGGGCTTCGCGAGGATGTCGTCACCCGGGAATTCTTCCAGCCCTTCCTCGCCGGACTTCCCTCAAATGGGCAGGCCATCTGGCAATACGGCACGAGCCAGATGGTCAACAACGCAATCGACCATTCTGGCTCCGAAGACATCATCGTCGGGGTGCGAAAGACGGCGCTCTATATGGACGCCTGGGTTTCCGATCATGGCGAGGGGATCTTCCTGAAAATTCAGAGGGCACTGGGCCTCTATGATCCGCGCGAATCCATTCTCGAACTCGCGAAGGGGAAGCTCACGACAAGTCCGGAGAATCACTCGGGGGAGGGGATCTTCTTCACCTCGAAGGTCTTCGATCGCTTCGACATCGTATCGGGCCGTCTCCACTTCCTTCACGATGGAAAGCCTTTCGACCTTTTGTTTGAGCATGATGAAGCGTCTGCCGGCACCACCGTGGCGATGCGCCTCTCTCATTCGGCGACGCGAAGCACAAAAGAGGTGATGGACCAGTTCGCGGCTCCGGAAGAATTCACCTTCGCCAAGACCATCGTCCCCGTGCGCCTCGCTCTCTATGAGGGCGAAAGACTGCTTTCGCGATCCCAGGCAAAAAGGCTTTCGTCGCGGTTCGAGCGCTTCGCCAAGGTCGTACTCGACTTCGAAGGCGTTGACGAGATCGGTCAGGCCTTTGCCGATGAACTCTTCCACGTCTTCGCGGCGGCTCACCCCTCCGTGTCCCTCGCTCCGATCAATGCCCAGCCCGACGTGGCGGCGATGATCGAACGAGTAGATGCTGGGGTCTGACCCTATGTCTTCTGTCTGGATTGAAGAATATATGGTATTTTTTGATTTCTTCAAGTATAATTGAAACATGGACCAAGGATTGTGGATTCCCAGACCCAAATATCTCGAAACCCTCGCTCCCTTCTCGGATGGGGAGCTGATAAAGGCCCTCCTCGGGCAGCGCCGTGTTGGGAAGAGCGGCCTCCTTCACCTCGTCGAGGCCAATTGGCGCGCAAGCTATCCTTCTCGCAAGGTCGTCTTTATCGACAAGGAGCGAGACGAATGGAGTTCGATCAAGAAGGGGGAAGATCTCCTCGTCGCCGCGCGGAACCTCGGCGGCAGCCCTGATGCGCGCTCCCTCATCCTTGTGGATGAGGTGGAGGAGATCGAAGGCTTTGCCCCAGCCCTCAGAAGCTTGGCCGCCGAGGGGCGCTGGGATCTCTATGTGACGGGTAGCAACGCGCGCCTCCTCTCCGGCGAGCTTGCGACCCTCTTCGCCGGCCGTGCGATGACCTTCCTCGTTCACTCCCTATCCTACGAAGAATTCCTCTCTTTTCATGGCCGAAAAGATTCGGATGAGAGTCTTGCCCTCTACCTTCGCTACGGCGGCCTTCCCTACCTGGCCAGGCTGCCCGATTCGGATGAGGCGAGGATCGGCTACCTCGAGGCTATCGTCGATACAGTTGTCTTGAGGGATGTCATCGAGCGCTTTGGCGTTCGCAACGCCCCCTTTCTTCGCAACCTAGTCCGCTACTGCGCAGATTCGATCGGCAGCCTCCTTTCGGCCAAGCGCATCGCCGATTACCTCAAATCCCAGCTTCAGAAAGTCTCGCCTCAGATCGTCATCGAGTACCTTGCCCACCTCGAGGCGGCCTTCCTGATCCATCGCTGTCCCCGCTATGACATCCAGGGCCGCAAGATCTTCGAGATCGGCGAGAAGATCTATTTCGAGGACCTCGGCCTCCGGACAGCCCTCCGCGGCTGGCGCCAGACCGACCTGGGCAAGGTGGTGGAGAACGCCGTCTACCTCAAGCTGATCCAGGACGGTTGGAAACCGAGCGTGGGAGTTCTCGGCGATCGGGAGATCGACTTCGTCGCGACGCGGGGAGAATCGACAATCTATGTCCAGGTCGCCTTGAGCGTTGCGGACGACGATACCCGCGATCGCGAGTTCGGCAACCTCCTCAGGATCAAGGATAATCATCCCAAATATGTGGTTAGCCTGGCCCCCCTGCGGGCCGACGAAAAAGGCATCCGCCACCTGTCCTTGCGGGAATTCCTCCTGGCTAGCTTGGGGGTCTGACCCCCTTACCTCTCTCTCCGGGAATCGGAAGAAGTCGTCAGGATCATTTCGGCGCGCAGGCGACGAAAAAAGAATCCGCGTTGTATGGAGGCAGATCGTGAGAGCAGAATATGATTTTTCGGCGTCCAAGCCCAACCCTTATATCAAAAAGCTGCGAAGGCCCATCACGATCCGCCTCGATGTCGACGCCATCTCCTATTTCAAGAAGCTCTCCGAGGAAACAGGTATTCCTTATCAGAACCTCATCAATCTTTTCCTGACCGACTGCGCGGCGAAGCGGAAGAAGCCAAATCTTGCGTGGAAGTAGGGGATTGGTTCGGGGGGGGGGGGAGAAGTGAGGGCGCCAATTCTTGCACGCTTGATGGACTTCGTCGTGCCAAGAAGTGAGCGCGTCTATCCCCAGTCAGAACCCAAGGGAATCTATATCGGACTCGATTCCATAGAATCGTATTCGGTGAGTGTTTCACGAACCTGCCTATGCACGGAGTTTGAAAGCAGCGGCGCTAGCGGTGACAGCTGTGGCGTCCTAGGAATTGCCGTTGAGCCAGAATATTCTTGTAGACATAGGCCGATCTGTCTGTGGATTTTGCGAGTGCATCGAAGGCTGCGTCGAAAACTTGGGCAACGGTTACTCCCAAGGCCATGGGGAAGAGGGGCCTGTAGATCTGTCAGGCGAAGCAAGCGGGTGAAACCTGGGGACGCTCCTCTAAATGCGATTTCCTTGACGATGCCTGGAGAGAAAAGCAAAGACATGGCGCTGGTTTGCTCTTGGGAATAGATCTCAAGTCCATATACCATATAAGCCTTCCTCCACTTTTGAAAGATATCGTACCCCGCACGATGCGTCATCGGATATCATGACTCCAGGAGACGCTTCACGAGCCTATCGAGCTTGGCGAGAGGGAGTGCCGCGACCTCTCGGGCGGCCGCGCGACGTCGAGCCAAACTGCCTCCGCGACCTTCGGCCGCGAGGGCCCCTTTTGTCACCGCCGCGCCGACAAGGGCACGCGCCTCGGCGGAGAGGCTGGCAATGTCGGCGTGGAGCTTGTTCGCCCGATCGAAGCGGGGGAGGGGAAGTTCGAGGGGGAGTTTGTGGATGTCTCGCTCGCCAAGGGAGCCGGAGCTCTGGAAGGGTTTGATGGCTTCATTTGCAGTTTCAGAATTGAGAATGGAGGCAAGATAGTTCGCCTCGTCGATGGAATCGGTGGCGAACCAGTAGGTCTTTGCGTCTGCGAAAAAGCTACCGCGCAAACCGATATCGAGGATAGCCGCTGAGAGATTTGTTCCCGATGCGTTATAGAGCACGAAGTATCGCGCAGATCCCATTTGCTGAATTAGCTTTTGTTGGTAATTAAGCCATTCCTCCAGCGTCGAAGCATTCTTTGCTCCCCGATTCCTCTCCCACTCCCGCTCCGCCTTCGCGAACCACTCGGCTCCGCCTCGGAGACCAGCTTTTTTGAGAGCCGCGGCATCGGCCAAGACACGCCGCGACGAGGCCTGGCCTCGCGTCACGGGGAGAAGGGGCAACACAATCCATGGCAGATCCTCCTCGACATGGAAGGGGAGAAGGTGTTTGGACAGGGCCGTTCGAAAAAGGAGTTCGCGCTCGACGCTGCCTGAAAGAAAGATTTCCTTCCAGGGAGCCTTGCCATCCTTGGCCTGTTCGGGATCGGTGCGCACGTAGAGCTCGTCCTTTTCGAGATCCTCCGTACTAGGTGTTTCGATGAAGTAGAAGTTGCGGGGCACGATGGTGGCGCCCTGGAAAAACTCGGGGAGGTAGGGACTGGCTTCGCCCTTGTCGTCGCCTATTCGCTGTCGCGAAAGGGCGCTCCGCTTGCCGAGCCGGGCGAGCCAGAGCTTGCCCTCTTCGTGGTCGAGATAGCCCCTGGCCTTATCCCAGGGAAGGTTGCGACGGCCCTTGAGGTCGCCCGTCCAGAACTGGGCAGGCCAACTCTTTCTCTCTTTGGCCTTCTTCGCGTCCGCGAAGACAACGCAGGTCGGGACATTGAAAAGGGGCTTGACCTCGGCTAGATCCCAGTACTCCGTGATCGAGCAGGTCGCCTTCCAGCTTCCCGAGCGGAATTTCTCGTGTTGGTCAGCGTTGAAGAGACTTCGGGGCATTACGAAACCTAGGTGTCCGCCGTTTTTCAGGTAGGTGTCCGCCGCGTGGACGAGGAAGACGCTCGCGAGTTCCATGTGGGTCATCAGGGCTTGGTTCCTCGGCGCGAGCTGGTAGCGCTCGACGGCGAGCTCCTTCACTCGTGCCTGGTAGAAGGGGTCGGCGATGTAGCGGTAGGAGAGCCAGGGTGGATTACCGGCGATGATGTCGAAACGTTTCTTGAAGAAGGCTGGCCGGTAGGTGTTGCGGAGGATGAAGCTCCAGATGTGATTTTCTTTTGCACGGATCTTTTTCGCCATGGCTCGGGCGAGGGCGAAGCAGGCATTGGCCGCCTGGCCGACCACGTCCTCGGAAAGTGTGGGCGTGCGGCGCCTGAGCGCGTTAAGAATGCTCTCGACGCTTTCGGAGTCGGCCTCGAGGGCGATGTTCTTCGCCGCCTCGGAGGCCAGGAGGACGAGCTCGTCATAGATCTGCGACTGCTGGAAGACGGCGCGGGGTATGAGGAATTTCTCCGCGAGGAAGTGCACCTCCACATTGTCCGCGTCGAAACCGAGGGCCCCCTGGGCCCCGGTATCCTCCTCGAGGGGCATGAAGAGGCTATCGGCCAGGAATACGGGAATGAAGGCGGGACGTTTCTTGTGGGCGAGCTCCTCGCGGATGGCGAGCACGTAATTGGCGCGCGAGATGGTGACCGCGAGGGGGTTGATGTCGATGCCGTAGACCTTATCGAGAGCAGCTTCCAGGACGGCATCCCAATCGGCGCCTTCGCCTAGACGCTCGCGCACGAGGGCCATGATCTTGCGGAGGCCCGCTCGGAGGAAACTGCCTGATCCGCAGGTCGGGTCGATGAGGGAAGGGATGTCCCCATTCTCGACCGCGGCGCCTTGCTCCTCGAAAAGCTTGTCGACGACCTTCTCGCAGAGCCAGTCCGGCGTATAGTACTCGCCAAGGTCGTGCCGATCCTTGGGATCGACGAGTTCCTGATAGACGCCTTTGAGTATGTCCTCGTCGAGGCGGGCGAAGTCATAGGTCTTGAGTTGGTTGAGCACGCGGAGCCACCAGCTCTCCAAGGAGGCCTGGACATTGGCGTGGCCGGTCCAATGGAAAAAGTCCTCGTCGGCGAGGTTGCGGATTTTCTTTGCGATGAACCAGCTTCCGTCGACGACTCCGCGGATGAATGAAAGGTCGCCCTTTCCCGCTTCGGCGGGCCACAGTGCCGTCGCGACGAGGAAGCGGGCGAGCACGGACAGGTAACTGTGGCGGAGGAATAGATCGAGCCCCGCGTCGACGGAACCATAGGTATACTGGAGGTATTTACCCCACTGCTCGAAGGCGGTTTCGACCTCCGATTCTCCTCGGTGCTCAGCGAAGGCTGTCTCTAGGGCTTCGCGGAGGTCGTCCCAAAGGGCGCTTTCGAGGCCGAAGTCGTTCTTGAAGGCGTCGGTCGTTGGCGTGAGGAGCTGCTCGCGGAAGAAGTTGCGGTCGAGGAAGTGATAGAACTCGTCGAGGGCAGCAATTTCGGCGCTCTCGAGCCTGAGGTCTTCCTTGAGCCGCAACTCGATATCTTCCGGTTGTAGCCTATCATCCTTTCGTTTCGCGTATGGGTGCCAGCAGATCCATCGGAGACCATCCGTGACGATCCCGATGTATGGTTTTCGTTTCTTACCTTCTTCATTCCAGAGCCCGGATACGTACTCGCTTATTTGTCGTGAGCCTTCTTCGTACTTAGCCTTGACCGAGAGGTCCCTTTCGAACTCGATGACGAGGTTTCCGTAATATGAGTCGATTCGTCCCATACCGGGTTTTGTCTGGACGACAACGCTCTTCTCGGAACCCTGCATGTATTTCTCGATCTGGTCGCGCTCAGACGGGAAGAGCTCCGCGAGAAGCACGAGGAATTTCTCACGTTTGAAGGTTTCATTGGAGGCGACGTTCTGACTCATGGTCCGGTAGTAGGACTCGAGGATTTGGAGCCGTTTCGAATTATTGCTCATGCTTGGACAGTAGCATGGGCACCTCGGGCGGGGAAGCGCCGCCAAGACCGGAGGGCTTGGCGACAACTAAACTCCGCTTCGTCGATCACAACCAATCGCCGGCCAATGCCTGACCCGCGGGAAAAGAAGAAGTGGGGGTAGCGAAGGACCCCGCAGGCGCGCTTCGCGCGCCGAGGAGTCCGGAGCGAGGGGGAGCTGCGTAGGTGGGCCTTCATCCAACGGAATATGGCGAAGCGCTCGATCGACGTGATAGGGCTAACCAGGCGAAGCGCCGTGTCATACCCGCTTGGACGACGGGTGTCGCGGGCAGCGCGAGCGCGCCCGCGTAGCGAAGCGAAGCGGGTGTGCTCGCATTGCCCGCGACAGGACCCGTCCTGCCGGGCAATAAAAAGCCCTCCGTCGATGGAGGGCTTCGTTGCTTTGAGGGGTAGTGCTCCCCCTTTCCCTCTTACTTCGCTCGCTCGACGAAGGACCCATCCCGCGTATCGAAGACGATCTTCGTGCCGATGTCGCAGAAGAGGGGGACCTGGACCTCGAAGCCCGAGTCGAGCTTGGCCGGCTTGGTGGACTTGCCGGAGGTGTCGCCCTTGATGCCGGGCTCGCAGTAGGTGATTGTCCTAACTATGT
>JAJXVS010000151.1:0-1160 GCA_021782015.1 bacterium
GCCCGAATCGAGGCGGATCCCGAAATTGCCCCCCCGCTCCACGAGGCTGCGCCCGGCGGCCAGCGCGTTGACGAGGCCGGATCCGAGGCTGTCGTAGGTGTCGATGAGGAAGGTTGTGCGATCCGGGTAGAGTTCCGCATAGCACTCGAAGGCTCTTTCCTCGCTGGGATGGGACATGATCCAGGAATGGGCCATCGTCCCCGACACGGGGATCCCGTAGAGTTTTCCGGCGAGGCTGTTGGAGGTGGACGAGGCGCCGCCGAGAAAGGCCGCCCGCGAGGCCGAGAGGGCCCCGTCGCGCCCCTGGGCTCGCCTGAGCCCGAACTCCATCACCGATCCGTAGTTCGAGGCGCGCCAGACCCGCGCGGCCTTGGTGGCGATCAGGCTCTGGAAATTGAGGGTGTTGAGGAGGAAGCCCTCTATCAGCTGGGCCTGCACGAGATCGGCATGGACGCGGACCAGGGGTTCTTGCGGAAAGACGATCGATCCCTCGGCCGCCGCCCAGATGTCACCTTCGAATCGCAGCTTTCCGAGATAGTCGAGAAAGCCCCTGTCGAAGGATCCGAGGCTGTCGAGCCAGGCGAGGTCCTCCGCGTCGAAGCGAAAGTCCTCCAAGCCCCGCAGGAAGGTTTCGAGCCCGGCGAAAACCGAAAATCCGCCGCCGAAGGGGTTGCGCCTGAAGAAAAAATCGAAGACCGCTCGCGGGCTATGGCCCTTTTTCCAGTAGCCCTGGGCCATCGTGAGTTCATAAAAATCGGTAAACAAACCCGCGGTCATCGGCCCTCCCCAATCTTTCCGGAATCGGATATATGGGCGCCGAGGCCTGCGAGCCGCTCGATGGCCGCATCGGCCGACCCGGGGGGCAGGTCGACGCCCCGCACCGCGTCGGCGAGGATGGTGAGGTTGAAGCCCGCGGCGAGGGCGTCGAGGCCCGAGAAAAGCACGCAGTAGTCTGTCGCGAGGCCGGCCAGGAATATGTCGGTGATGCCGAGGGTCTTGAGGAGACCGGCAAGGCCCGTGGGCGTTTTCCTATCGTTTTCGAGGAAGGCCGAGTAGGAATCGAGGGACTTCGATCGCCCTTTGCGGAGAATGTGGGAGGCATGTCGCGTCTCGAGCCCCGGATGGAAATCCGCCCCCGGGCTGCCCGCGACACAGTGCGC
>JAJXVS010000151.1:1170-9396 GCA_021782015.1 bacterium
GTGACGAAGGAGACATGGTCCCGGGGATGCCAGTCCTGCGTCAGGACTATGTGGTTGAAATGGCGCATCGCGCGGTTGCACGCATCAACCACCCTGTCTCCGTCGCGGACTGCGAGGGCCCCGCCGGGGCAAAAATCGTTCTGGACATCCACGATGAGGAGGGCATGCCTGCTTGGGTCGATTTGCATGGCTATCGCTCCTGTGCTGACTTCGACCGCCCGGAGCCATGCCGGTCGGCGGGCTTCCCGATCGGAACCCTCGAAACAAGAGTATCCCTTCCCCAAGCCATGGGGCAACCACGATCAGAGACCGAGGCTTGTCACGAGGACGGCGGAGGCCTCGACCCGAGCCGTGGATAGGGAATCCTGTATGGAGGGAGCGGCCCGCCCTGCGAAGGCAGCCCGGAGATTGAGGCGGCCTCCCTCGAAGGGCGCAAAGGAAAGGGTGGCGCCAACGGAGGCAGTGGAGGGATTGGCAGAGGAGCCTCCGAAGGGTTCTCTCCGTTCGAGGACGCCCTTCCAGCCCACCTCAAGGGGCTTGTCGCCGCCCCCGCCGCCGGGACCCTCTCCGGGACCCTCGCCGGGCACAGCGCCGGGCACAGCGCCGGGCACGCCGCCGGCCCTGGCCCTCCCTCCGTTGTGAAGCTTCAGTCTCAATCGGGCTTCCACCTCAAATTTGAAGAGGGCAGGCGCGCTGAAGGCGAGGGACGCGGGCAGCATCCTGAAAATGGCGGCATCGGCACCTGACCACTCGAGTCGGGCCGATGTGGACACTTCGCCACGGCTCCTTTCCGCCTCGGCGCCAAGGCCCAGGATTGCGGCCAGGGCTGCGGCATCGGCGGCGCTCTCCACGACTCCGTCGCAGCGCATCGACAGGGGAAGTTCGTTCAGGCTGTCGCCATCGATTCTGACGCGGTACTTCCGCGACAGGCGAGGCAGGGCCTCGGCGGCGGCGCTCTTCGCGTCGAGGTCGTTCCGAAGGCCGAGCCTGAGCCCGTTGCCGAGGGCGACACTCAAATCGGCCGATGCGCGCGCGAGGAGGAATTCATCCCCGTCCATGGCCAGATAGCGAGGCGAACGCGCGACAAAAGAGAGGGCGAGAACCTTGTCGGCCCGGCTTTCGGCTGCGTCGAGGCGAAGCATGAGGCCACTCCCCCTGTCGATGGCCGAAGAGGCACCGAGCGCGAGGGTGAAGCGTGGATTCGATCTGGGAGAGCTCAGGTACAGGGCACCGAGGCTCCGGGGCCAGGCGCCGGGAACAGAGCCTTCGTACCAGGAAGCTGCCGCCGCGTTCTCGCCCGAGCGGCCGACAGCGAAGATGCCTCCGGCCACCACCTTCCCGAGGGCCACGAGAGCGCTGGCGCCTGCCGTCACCGAATGGGCCGGCTTTTGTTCCACAACAAGGGGATCTGAAAAAAAGGAAAGCGCCTCGTCCCCGCCTAGCCTTTTCTCGACGGCAAAAATGCTTGCCCGGCAGCCCCTAAAATCGGCCTCGGCGCCGCCAGGGCCGAGGGCGCCTCCGCCAAGGCCGGCAAGGCCAACAAGGCCGGCCCTTCCGCCAAGGCCGAGGGCGCCTCCGCCAAGGCCGGCCCCGAGGGCCGCGCCCCTCAGGTTCGAGCGGAGGCCTGGATCGACGCTCGCCGGCATGTCGCCCAAGGCCGGCAATCTCATGACCAAGGGATCGAGCAGCAGCGAAAGGCTCCCATCGGCGCGGAGGGCCCCGGCGACAAAAGCCGCCCCCGCCCCCGCCCCCTGCGCCCGCGCCCGCGCCTGCCCCTGCCCCTGCCCCTGCCCCCGCCCTAGGTCCAAGCCTTGGCCAAGGCCAAGCCCCAAGCTGAAATCACCCGAAACGCCTGCCAGGGCGCCTTGGGCCAGATCGCCCGCCTGGGTCTGCGCTGAGGCCGAGCTTCCCTCGGACGGCTTGTTCACGCGCCGCGCGGCGACGGCACACAGCGCTTCGGGCGAGCTCACAGTGGCGCGAATTTCAGCCTCCTTGGTCGAAAGTCCGGCAACTAGTTCGAGTTCGGCACCATCGGCCCTAGCCGCTCTGTCCGCGCCATCGGCGCTCTCGGCGCTCTCGGCGCTCTCGGCACTCTCGGCACTCTCGGCACTCTCGCCACTCTCGGCACTATCGGCAAATGAGGCGATGGGAGCGCAAAGCAGAAAAACCAGGCTCAGCATCGGGGCTGGGGCTGCCCAAATGTGGCAGGAGAGGACCATGAGCATACAAGGAGAACGTCAGGGCGACCGGCCAATGCTTCAATCTTGACAGAAATGGAGTAACATAGTATTTTTCTAATATATCCTTTTCAAGGAGGCTCCCATGGCCGTCAGCATCTACACCACCCCAACCTGCAGCTATTGCCGTCTCGCCAAAGACTGGTTTCGTAAAGAAGGTATTTCCTTTACCGAATACGATGTCTCCCGCGATCAGCGCAAGGCCGACGAGATGGTTCACAAGTCGGGACAGATGGGCGTTCCCGTCATCGATGTCCACGGCAGGATCATCGTCGGATTCAATCAGCCGGAAATTGAGAGGGCGCTTCACCGTCCCTGACGAAGTGGCGTCACCGAAGGCGGCGCCCCATCCCCGCATCGCCGTCCGCGCCGCCAGGTGAGGCGCCCCGCCTCTTTACCTGATTCGGGCCTTCCCTATATCGTTCCTCCTTCGACCCTGCCGATGGAGGAACGATGAATCAGGATCAGACGAAGGAGCTCCTGCTTCGCTGCGCCGATGCCGAGACCGACTTCAGCCTCGTCTTTTCGGGGAAGGAGAGTTCCCTCGTCAACGGGCTGTATAAGCCGAAAAGCCGGGAAATCATCCTTCACAACAAGAACTTCTCTTCAGAAGACCAACTGATTTACACGGCCCTCCACGAATACGCCCATCATCTCCATTGCGAACGCAAGGGTTTTACAGCCTCGGGAAGGGCGCATACCAACGAATTCTGGGGTATTTTCCACGACCTTCTCGTTTCGGCCGAGGCGAAGGGCTTGTATCGGAGCCCTTTCGACAGCGAACCCGATTTCATCGATCTCACGAAAAAGATACGCGAATCCTGCATTGCCGAGAACGGGCGGGTCATGCTCGAGTTCGGCAGGCTCCTCATCGAGGCGCAGACACTCTGCGAGCGCTACAAGACGCGTTTCGAAGATTACCTGGACCGGGCCCTCGGCATTCCCCGAACGACGGCGGGAGCCGCGACGAGGGCTGTCGGCTATGCCATCGATCCCAGCCTCGGCTGGGATGGCATCAAAATGGCTGCGGGCATTCGCGATCCCTCCTTGCGGAACGAGGCGATCGCCTCACTGCGCAGTGGCATGAGCCCGGCGGCGGTAAGGGCTCGTGTTTCCCCTTCGCGTCCGCCCGAAGACCCGGAGGAGCGCCTCCTCAAAGACAAGGCCCGCATCGAGCGGAGCATAGCCCGCCTCAACCAGGAGCTCGAGGAAATCGACCGTCGCCTGGCCGAAATCGATTGAGGGTGGCCGCGAAGACGGACTCGGGCGCAGGGCGAGCGCCTCAGTCGATGGCGCGCACGAGGATGACCGGATCCCCTTCGGCGGGGATGGCGGCGAACAATTCCAGGTCACGCGAGTACCAGCGGTGAAATCCCGGCGATAGCCTGGCTAGCCAGGAGCCATCCTGCCTGGTCGGCGCCTCGGCAAAGGGGCTCTCGGGAATCCAGGGACCGCCCTGGGGCAGGATGAAAGTCCGGGCCTTTCCCGTCGACAGGGAGTCGCTCCTGAAATTGCGTTCTCGAATGGCCAGGGCTACATCCTTTGGGTCGATGAGCCAGGGATCGGGGAGCCGGGCCCTCGCCTCGGCGTCGAGACGGACGAAATCGACGCCTCGTTCAGCCCCGAAATCGTCGAGGGCGACGAGCACGCTGGCTGTCCAGCCCTCGAACCAGCGAGCCTTCAGCACAGGCGAAGCGAATTTGTCGGCGGGTCGGCAGAGGTCATCGGGCCAGAGGGCTCCCGCCGGCCGAAGGGGCCTCCCCCTATACCAGGCCTCGACGAGGATCGCCCGGCGGCGTCCCTGGGGAAGGCCGATCGAGACACCTTTGCCCGGCTCCACAGGGAGCCTCTGTCGCCGTCCTTCCCCATCCCGCCACACGAGAACAAGCTCCATACCTTCGAGCCCGGCCCAGCCGGGAGGAAAGGAAGGGATGCCGACTTCGACCTGGCCGACATCGAATCCCGAGAGCGAGCAGGAGGCGGAGAGGGCCGTGGCCAGGATGGCCGCGCCGAGATTTTTGCTCTGCACCATGCGATGACAACGCGAAGATCGAAGGGCCGCGCTTCAATCGGCGCGGGAAAATCGATGGGGAGCCGTCTTTTCCCCCGGCGGCCTTGCCCAAAGCCCCCTTCTCACCGATAATGCCCGCCATGGCAGAGGAGCAAACCTTCGTCCATCGACTCGAGAGCGCGCTCGAAGCGAAACGCGCCAGTCTGGACCGGAACGAGCTCTCCCGGCTCAAGGAAAGCTGGAAGCTGTTCCAGGCCTCATTCCACGGCATAACCAACGTGCTTCTCAAAAAAGGGGTCATCCACGAGGACCCCTATAAATACGAGATGAAGGTATCGGACGTCCAGAATCCGCCGGACGCGGCCTTCCTCGAATCGGAACGGGCCGAGCAGATGAGCCTCAGGATTTCCCAATACGAGGCCTACATCGAATTTCTTATTAATTATTATCAATTCGACACCGACTTCCTCACGATCGGCAGGATCAAGCGCCTCCTCGCCTTCGTCAAGTACTTCAACTTCCTCTCCTTCCAGGAGACGAGCACGGCGCCGAGCACGAGGGGGCTGGCCGAACTCGTCGGGCTTGTCCGCAAGGGCAACGACCCCATGTCGAGCGGCATCCTTTCCGAATCCCTCGGCCAGCTCGAGCGCTCCACCCGCGACATCCTGGCCGCCCTGAAAGTCCTGTCCGATTTCCAGCGCGAAGCCTACAAGCTGGAGGTCCGTTCCCTCGTCATGCCCGGCCTGGACATCGATCCGGAATTCGGCATGCAACGCCGCGAGGAAGCCCTTCGAAAGGTCAAATCGAAATTCGCCGAGGTGGCGGGAGATCGTCCCTATTACCCCGAACTTGTCTCCGAGCTCCTCGACGAGGACTGCGCTCCCGACGCCGAGGCGCGGCAGGAGGAGCTCCTCCGCAAGCTCGCCGTCAGCGAGGAGAAGAAGGCGACCAAGGCCCAGGCGAAATCCTACAAGGCCATCGTCATCGACGGGATCAGGATTCTCGCCGGCGCCGGAACCCAGCTCGAGGACAGCGTTCTCAAGCTTTCCTCCAATTCGGCCGTCATTCAGTCGGTCGAGAGGGGCCTCGTGGTCCAGCTCCGCAAGATGTTCCGCAAGCTCTTCTCCGGGGGAGAGGGCAAACTGGTCTATGACGTGCCCGTCGTCGATCCGGTAACCGGAGAGAAGCGCAACGAGCCCATCGAGTTCGGCGCCTTCATCGAGGAAGGCACACGCCGCGCCCGCCTCCTCACCTCCCTCCTCCAGCGAAACGGCCCCACAATGAAGCGCCTCGAATCGGCGCCCGAGGATCACGCCTTCAAATTCCTGGAGCGCAACATCGAGGAGCTCCAGAAGACCATCCGGAAACTGAACGCCCTCGACGATCATTTCAAGGCTGTCTTCCCGGTCGAGGAAAAGGCCAAGTTCCGCGGAATCAAATCAGAAATAACTACTATCAAGAATTGCATCATCAAGGCCAACCAGAAAAAGCACGAGTTCCATGCCCAGGTCGAGGAGGAGGAGCAACTCCGCCGCCTCGGCGTACGTTCCGAATGAAGGAAGTCCCATGATCAGATTACGAAGCGCCTTTTTCGCTTTTCTCGCCCTCGCGGTCGCGGGCTTGGGAGTCGCCCAGACCGCCAACCCGCCGCCCGCGAAGGAACAGCGCGAATTCGTGGTGGCCTTCAACGCCGTCAACATCAATTTCGACCCCCACCACTCCATCTACGCATCCGAAGCCCAGCTCTTCACAGCCATCTACGAAGGGCTCTTCTCCTACGATCCGTCGAGCCTCGAGCCGGTCGAGGCCGCGTGCTCATCCTGGACCACGTCGAAGGACGGGCTGACCTATACCTTCACCATCCGCGACACGGCCCGCTGGTCCGACGGCACACCCCTCCTCGCCAGCGATTTCCGCAACGCCTGGCTCAGGGCCCTCTCTCCCTCGGAAAAGGCCGACTACGCTTCTTTCTTCGATATCATCGACGGCGCCAAGGCCTTCCGGCTGGGCCAAAGTACCGATCCCGCCACGGTCGGCATATCCACCGAAGGCGATCGCACCCTCGTGGTCAGGCTCGCGACGCCCGCGACCTACTTCACCCGCCTCCTCTGCCATCACGCGTTTTCCCCGATACATCCCTCGATGCTCGGCATCCACGATTGGTCCTCCGCGAGGAACATCCCCGTCGACGGGGCCTTCACCATCGTGGCGCGATCGGACAACGAAATCGACCTGGCGAAAAATCCTAGGTATTGGGACGCGGCCAACGTCGCCCTTCCAGGAATCCGAGTAATGCTGACCGACGACGATGACATGGTCACCCGACTCTTCGACAACGGCGGAATCGATTGGCTCGCCGGCCCCATGAATCTCGACAAACTCCTGTCGCGAAATGCGATCCACGCCGGCGCGATGTTCGGCACTCAGTATTGGTACTTCGATTGCGGAACCGCGCCCTTCGACTCGCCCGATCTCCGGGAGGCGCTCGCCCTCCTCCTTCCCTGGAAGGACATCAGGTCGACGGACAATTACCTCAACCCGGCCGAAACCCTCGTACTGCCCCTCGCCGGCTACACCGAAGCCAAGGGTATCTCGGCCACGGACGAGGCGAAGGCCAAGGACCTCCTCGCCAAGAGCGGCCACGCCGACGGGGCTGGCATTCCGACCATCACGATCGCGATCCCCTCGGGCGCCGACGATGCGACGCGTGTTTCGACCCTCATGAAAGGGGCCTGGGAGAAGGTGGGGCTCAAGGTGGAGGTCACGACGATCCCCGCCGCCAACTATTTCGACGCCGTCAGGCACAAGAGCGAGGGCGGCCCGTACACACTCTCGCTCACCACCTGGATAGGCGATTTCGCCGATCCCCTCGCCTTCCTCCAAATGTGGGAAAGCGATTCCAATCTCAATGACGCCCACTACCGCGATCCGGAATACGACAAGCTCCTCGCCGCCTCCTCGTCCCTCGAGGGCCCGGATCGTTTCGCTGCCCTGGCCAAGGCCGAAACGCGGCTCCTCATGGGAGCCGCCTGCCTGCCCCTCCACTACAGCATCGCCATCAACGTCATCGACACCGACACGATTCGAGGCTGGAGCGAAAACGCCCTCGACATCCACCCCTTCAAGACCATCTCCATCGGCCAGGCGCGGATCAGGCCTGGCGTCGTCCTCGCTCCGGGCGGAATGGACCGAGGTTCATGAGACGATTCCTCGCGGGCATCCTTTATCTCGGCGTTGGCCTTCCGGTCGTGCTGTCAAGCCTGCTCGCGCTGTCGATCCGCCCCTGGGCGCTCGACAGGAATTTCTATTCGCGGGCCGTCGACGATCCGCGCCTCTGGATCGCCTTGAGGTCGCCCGTCGCCCGGAGGAACGCCCCCGCCAAGGTCGAAATCGGAGGCTATGTATTTTCCGGGCCGGCACTCTACGGAGCCATCCAGGGCCACCTCCCGGAGGCCGAGCTCAAGTCCCTGGCGAACGGCACCATTGATGAAGTTTTCAATGCTGTCGATTCCGGCAAATCGGGCCTGGCCCTCGACCTTCGCCCCCTCAAGGCTGACCTAAAAAAGAATTCCGACGCGATGCTGGCCGATTATCTCTCGGCCCTTCCCGCCGGCGCCCCCGCGGAGCTATCGACCGATCTCAGCCAGAGGCCCGCAGGCCCGACGGACGCCGCCCTCGCCGACCGCGACGGCAAGGCAGTCAAGAGTCTCATCGACTCGATCCCGGATGAAGTCCGCCGCGAGTTCCCGGCCTCCGGAGGCAATAGGGTCGATGGGGCGCGCATCTCCGCGAAAGACAGCTTCGACCGATGGTCCAGCACCGGCGTCGCGGCGGGCGCGGCCCTTCTCCTCGGCCTGGGCTTCCTCGGCGGCGGAGGCGTCGGCCGATCCCTGGCGCGGGCCGGGCGTTTCCTCATGTTCCCTTCAGCCTTGATCTTGGCGGCGGGAGTCGCTCTTTCCATCCCCGGTGCACCCGTCG
>JAJXVS010000152.1 GCA_021782015.1 bacterium
GTTCATCGCGATACGGGCCGCCTCGATCTGGCGGTTGGTGAGCCACTCGGGCTCCATGCAGACAAGGCCGTACTCGCCGAAGGCCACGGAATTGCCCGACTGGGCGACGCCGTGGATGCGGCCGCGCATGACCTTTCTGTGCTTGACTCTCTTGGGACTCAGCATGACTTAGCTCCTCGCCTCGGTCTCGCGCTTTTCGGTGCCGCGGTTCTCGCTCGCGACGCGGGCCTCGCCCGGACGCGCTCCCGACGAGGGAGCCGCATCGCGGTTGCCGGCGGGGCGGGGACCCCTGGGTCCACGCGAATCGCCGCCGTGTCCGGCGCCGGAACGATCACCGGCTGGACGATCGTGATGACGGGGTCGCTCATCGCGCTCGCCCGTGGCTTCGTGGCGCTGTTTGCGCACGAGCATGCCGGCGTCTTCCTGCTTATCGTTGCGATAGACCATTCCCTGATAAATCCAGACCTTGACGCCGATCTTGCCGAAGGTCGTGTGCGATTCGGCGAAGCCGTAATCGATGTCGGCGCGAAGGGTATGAAGGGGAACGCGGCCGTCCTTGTGCTCTTCGGTGCGGCTCATGTCGGCCCCGCCGAGACGGCCGGAGACGCGGACCTTGCAGCCCTGGGCCCCGCCCTTCATCGCGCCGAGGACGGCCATCTTGATGGCCTTGCGGAAGGAGCCGCGATTTTCCAGCTGACGCGCCACGTTCTGCGCGACCACCTGGGCGTTGGTGTCCGTCTTCTTCACTTCCTTGATCTTGATATTGACCTTTTTGGAAGCGAGCTTCTGGATCTGCGCGCCGATGAGCTCGATATTCGCGCCCTTGACGCCGATAAGGACGCCGGGGCGGGCGGTATGGATGACGACCGTCACGCGCTGGGGATGGCGCACGATCTCGATGTCGGAGATGTCGGAACCCTTGGTCTCCGGAAGCTCGTGGATCCGCTTGCGAATCGAAAGGTCCTCATGGAGGGTCTTCGCGTAGTCGCGGGGATCGACATACCAGCGGGACTTCCAGTCCTTGTTGATCCCGAGCCTGAGGCCGTAGGGATGTACTTTTTGACCCATATCAGCCCTCCACCTTTCCGATCTCGTCGATCACGCACGCGATGTGGCACATGCGCTTGAGCTGCATGTCGGCGCGGCCCCTGGCGCGGAACCACACACGGCGCATGCGCGGACCCTCGTCGATGCGGAGCTCCTTCACGTAGAGCATGTCCTCATCGAGCTTCTTGTTGCGGTCGAGGGCATTGGACGCGGCCGAGACCACGACCTTGCGGATGAGCTTCGCACCCTTGTGGGGCATGTTGTCGAGGACGGCGATCGCCTCGGTATAGGGGCGATTGCGCACGAGGTCGGCGACGGGGCGGATTTTGGAGGGCGAACCGATGAGCCACTTGGCCACGGCCCGATACCCCTGCTGTGCTTCTGCCATTTTACTGTCGCCTCACTTCTTCTCGGCTTTCTTGTCGCTGCCCGCATGACCGCGGAAAACGCGGGTGGGAGCGAACTCGCCGAGCTTGTGGCCCACGAGGTTCTCGGTCACGTACACCGGAACCCAGGCCTTGCCGTTGTGCACCGAAATGGTCATGCCGACCATCTCGGGAATGATCGTCGAGGTGCGGGAGTAGGTTTTCACCATCTTCTTGTCCCCCGCCTTGCTCAACTCCGTAATTTTCCTGTACAGGCTCTTCTCGATGAAGGGCCCTTTCTTTACCGACCTTGACACTTCGGGCTCCTCCCTTACTTGCGCCGCTTCACGATGAAGCGGCTCGACGGCTTGTGCGCATCTCGGGTCTTGTAACCCTTGGCCGGCTGGCCCCAGGGCGACACGGGCTGTTTGTATCCCTTGCCGCGGCCCTCGCCGCCGCCATGCGGATGGTCGACGGGATTCATGACGGTACCGCGGACGGTCGGCCTGATGCCGAGCCAGCGGATGCGCCCGGCCTTGCCGAAGCGCTCGTTCATGTGCTCCTCGTTGCCGACGGCACCGATGGTCGCCATGCACTTCTTGAAGACCATGCGAAGCTCGCCAGAGGGCAGCTTCACGACGACATAATCGCCGTCGGCGCCCGCGATAAGGGCGCTGGCACCGGCCGAACGAGCGAGCTGGGCGCCCTTGCCAAGGGTGAGCTCGACGGCGTGAACCGTCATGCCCATGGGAATGTTCTCGAGGGGGAGGGCGTTGCCCACTTCGAGGGAGGCAGTCGGCCCGGAAACGAGCTTCTGGCCGACCGTGAGGCCCTTGGGGGCGATGATGTAGCGCTTCTCGCCGTCCGTGTACTGAAGAAGGGCGATGTTCGACGAACGGTTCGGGTCGTACTCGATCGCGACGACCGAGCAGGGAACCCCGTACTTGTCGCGCTTGAAATCGATGGCGCGAAGCTTGCGCTTGTGGCCGCCGCCCTTGTGCCTGACGGAAATGCGGCCGTTGGAGGCGCGCCCGCCCGTGGACACCTTGCCCTTGCTGAGGGATTTCTCGGGAGCGCTCCGGTTGGAGGTGATCTCATCGTTGACCACCTGCACCCGATGCCTGAGGCCCGGCGTGATGGGCCTAAATGTCTTCATACCCATAATGTCCCCTTACCTCACGCGCCTTCGAAGACGGCGATCTTCTCGCCCTTTTGCAGGGTGACGATTGCCTTCTTCCATTCGGCGGTCCTTCCCTCCCGGCCACGGAGGCGCTTGGGCTTGGACGTCACGTTGATGATGTTGCAGGCGACGGGGTGCACGTTGAACATGCGACGCACCGCCTCCATGATCATGAGCTTGTCGGAGCGCTGATCGACCTTGAAGCAATACTTCGAGGATTCCCGAAGAATGTTGCTCTTCTCGGTGAGGAGCGGCTCGATAAGGACAGAATCGTAGTTCATTTCGCTCTCTCCTTACTTGTCCGCGTAGAACTCGCCGAGGGCCTTGGCCGCCGACTCGAGCACGATGACCTTGCGTCCATAAAAGAGGTCGTGGGCGCGAAGCCTGTCGTATTTGAGGAAGTGGAGCCAGTGAAGATTCCGACCGGCCCGCTTGACCATTTCGTCGTCATCCTTGAGGACGAGGACCGTGCGCTGGGGCTCTGCGCCCTTGGCCGCGCCGGCGCCCGCGAGACCCGCGATCTTCGCGAGAAGATCCTTGGTCTTGCCGCTCTCGACCGTGAAATCCTCGACGACGGCGAGGGTACCGTTCTGGGCCTTGAGACTCAGGATGGACTTCATCGCGAGGCGCTTGGCCTTTTTGGGCATCGCGTAGGAATAATCGCGGGGCTTGGGGCCGAAGGCCGTACCGCCACCGACATAGATCGGCGACTTCACGTCGCCCTGGCGCGCGCGGCCCGTACCCTTCTGGGCGTAGGGCCTGCGGTTCGTGCCATGAACCTCGCCGCGATCCTTCGTGCAGGCTGTGCCGAGGCGGGCATTCGCGAGCTCATTGTTGATCGCGTAGTAAATCACGTCTTCGTTGATGGGGAGGCCGAACACGCCATCCGGAAGCTCGATGCTCCGAAGGGTCTCGCCCTTCCCGGAAACGACTTTGCTTTCCATTTCGTTCCCTCCGCCTTACTTGGCCTTCTTGACCGCGGCGCGGACAAGAACTGTACAATCGCGGGGACCGGGGACGGCGCCGCGCACGAGGATGCATGCGTTCTCGGCGTCAACGCGGACGACACGAAGATTCTGGACGGTTACCTGCTCGCGGCCCATTCGGCCCGGCAACTTCATGTTCTTGAAGGTCTTGTGCGGATAGGTGCGCTGACCCGTCGAACCGGGCTCACGGTGGAACTTGGAACCGTGGGTGCTGCGACCGCCGCCGAAATTCCAGCGCTTCATGACGCCCTGGAAACCCTTGCCCTTCGAAATCGCCGTGCAGTCGACATAGCGAAGCCCGCCGAGGACGTCCACGCCGAGACTGTCCCCGACATTGACTTCCTTTTCGAAATCCTTGAGCTCCCTGAGAAGCTTCTTGGGGGCAACGCCCTCGGGAAACTGCCCTGCGTAGGCCTTGCAGGTCCGCGTCTTTTTCTTGTCCTCGACACCGACGAGAACGGCGTTATAGCCATCCTTCTCGGCGCTTTTCTTGCCGACGACGACATTCGGAACGAACTCTATCACCGTCACGGGGATGAGCCTTCCGGTGTCGTCGAAGACCTGGGTCATCCCGGTCTTTCGGCCGATCAATCCGATCATGCGCTACTCCTGGTGTTGAACGTCCCGGCACAAGGCCGGTCGTTATCTGCCATCGCGAAGCCCGCACGCGGACTTCGCGCGAGGTTCCGGGCCGCAAGCGCCCCGAAACCCCAACCTATTTTTCCCGCGATATCCGGCCGCCGGCGGGTCTGGGCAAAGCCCAAAATCCGCACGCGACCAAAACCGCGATGCTTACTGCTTGATCTCGACGTCGACGCCAGCGGGAAGCTCAAGCTTCATCAGGGCATCCATGACATCCGGGGTCGGATCGATGATATCGATCAGGCGCTTGTGGGTCCTCATCTCGAACTGCTCCCGCGCCTTCTTGTTGACGTGGGGAGAACGGAGCACCGTCCACTTATTGATCCGGGTCGGAAGGGGAATGGGCCCGGAAACCTTGGCGCCCGCCTTCTGCACGGTTTGAACGATCGCTCGGGAACTGTCGTCGATAAGACGGACATCGAAGCCTCTAAGCCTGACGCGAATCCTGTCCTTCATGATTCCTCCAAAGATCTCTTGTACAGGTCCCGAATGGCCGTACCCGGGAGGGCGCGCCGCTTGAGCCTGCACTGCGGGGCTGGGGAGCCTCGCGAATGCGTTCGACCGCCTATGCCGCCCCTTGCGGAGACGACGCACTTTGCCGAACAAAGTGTTTATAGCAGAAAGGTGGAAGCCTGACTAGTGGGCGAAAAGGCAAAGCGACCGGGCAAGGCCGCGGGGAGGACGGCGAGCGAGCCTTTATCGCCGATGCCATCCATGGCATTATCCGCCCATCGAACGAGCCCAAGGAGCAACCATGGCCCTCTTTCCCGACATCGACCTCAAAATCCTCAACGACCTCGACAAGGGCACCCTCGCCGAAAACCTCGGCATCGAAATCATCGAGGTCGGCCCCGACCACCTCAAGGCCCGCATGCCCGTCGACAGCCGAACCTGCCAACCCTACGGCATCCTCCACGGCGGCGCCTCCGTGGCCCTCGCCGAAACCCTCGGCTCCATCGCCGGCCACATCCTCGTCGACCGCGAAAAAGAAGCCTGCGTCGGCCTCGAAATCAACGCCAACCACATCCGCAGCGTCCGCGAAGGCTTCGTGATCGGCACCGCCCGCCCCCTCCACATTGGCGGCTCCACCCAAGTCTGGGACATCCGCATCGAAGACGAGCGCGGCAAACTCGTCTGCGTGAGCCGCCTGACCCTGGCCGTCGTGAAAAAACGCGAAGGCCTCAGCCCTCGCTGACCCCTGGGGCGGCCTCCGCCTGCCTCAGCCCCAGCCTGCCTCAGCCCACACCAGCCTCGTCCCACCAGCCCCATCCCTTCCATTATGTGGGCGTCCCCCGGCCGCCTCGCGCAAGACGGCGGCCGGGGCCGGGTGCTCCGCTCCAATCTTCCCCTCGCCGCGCCGCCACCACGGGCTGTCTCGCTCCGCGAGCCAGCCCCCGCCTCTTTCGGGCTCGGGAAAGGATTTCCGCTTCGCCCCCTGACGCAAGACGCCTCCTCGACAACCGAAGCCCCCAGCCCTAGTATCTTGAGTAGACAGCAAGGAGGCCAGGCATGGCTCGACAGCGGACAGAAGGCACAGCCGCCCTCAAGAATGGCGAACATTACAACTATCACGACTACTGTACCTGGCCGGAGGACGAACGCTGGGAACTCATAGCCGGAACCGCCTATGCCATGAGCCCGGCCCCGCGCAGAAAACATCAGGGAATGGTGGTAGCACTCAATGTCCAACTTGGCCGCCATTTTGCAGGCAAAACCTGCCGCCCCTACATTTCCCCGATCGACGTCTTCCTTCCCGCGGACGACGAGGCCCTGGCCGACATCGATACCGTCGTCCAGCCCGACCTCCTCGTCGTCTGCGACCCAGCCAAGCTCATCGACGAGGGCATAAAAGGCGCCCCTGACTTCATCATCGAAATCCTCTCGCCCAGCAGCGCCTTGCGCGATCAAAGCGAAAAGCGCCGACTCTACGAGGCCAAGGGCGTCCGCGAATATTGGATCGTCAACCCCAACACCCTTGAGGTCTTCATATACCGCCTGCGCGATGGAGCCTACGGCCTGCCCGCCGTCGCAAGCCTCGCGAGCCCCACGGCCGTCGCGATCTTTCCCGGCCTCGAACTCGCCGTAAACGAAGCGGAATTGTGAATCGAGAGAGGCGAGGACCGCAACCAATCCGTCGATTCAAAAAGGGCCGATGAGCCCTTCAGCCCCTCTTCCCCTCACTCCCCCAGCACCCCCCGTATCCCCGCGATGAATTCCTCTTTTTCCATCTTTCCCGAGTACCGATCCGCCAATCCAACCAGATAGTTCAATCTTTCCCTCGCACGACCGACGGCGAGGTCAACCCGAGCCATCGCGAAATCGAGATCGTCGTCGAGTGCATCTTCCCATTCGCTCAGGGTCGTCGAAAGCCCGGCTGCCCACAGGCAAGCCACCTTGGGGCGCTTCCCGAGAATGATGGCGCCATCCTTTTCCTCAAACAGAACGGGATCGCCTTGGTGAAGGCCGAGAGATTACCGGACCGACTGGGAAAGTGTGATCTGGCCCTTGCTCGAGACAATCGCGATAACGGGAAACATCGGCTTGCCCCCTTATCGTAAGAATGCCCACTAGTTCCCGGCGGGCCAAAGATGGAAGCCCCTCGCAGTGCCCATTCGAGGGGTCAAACTTGGGTGGTGCGGTGGACCGCGCCTTTCACGTGGACCGCGCCCTTCACGGGGATCCCTCCAGCAAGGCACCGTTAATCGGCTCGCCTCCGAGAAAAACAAACGGCGCCCGGTTTCCCGGACGCCGCCACTGTTAAAAACTCGAAGGACACTGCCGAATACCCACGGCATTCGGCCCGCCCAACCTCACACGTCAAAATTACGCGACGATCTCCGTGACCTGGCCGGAGGCGACGGTGTGGCCGCCCTCGCGGATGGCGAACTTGAGGCCCTTCTCCATGGCGATCGGGTAGATCAGCTCGACATTGATCTCGGTGTTGTCGCCGGGCATGACCATTTCCTTGCCCTCGGGGAGGGTGACGGAACCGGTGATGTCGGTGGTGCGGAAGTAGAACTGGGGCCGATAGCCGGAGAAGAAGGGACTGTGGCGTCCGCCTTCCTGCTGGTTAAGGACATAGACCTGGCCCTTGAACTTCGTGTGGGGGGTGATCGTACCGGGCTTGGCGAGGACCTGTCCGCGCTCAACCTCTTTCTTGTCGATACCGCGGAGGAGGGTACCGACATTGTCGCCAGCCTGGCCCTCATCGAGAAGCTTGTTGAACATCTCGATGCCGGTGACCGTGGTCGTCTTGGTCGGCTTGATACCGACGATCTCGACCGTCTCGTTGAGCTTGACCATGCCGCGCTCGATACGGCCGGTGACGACCGTTCCGCGGCCGGAGATCGAGAACACATCCTCGATGGGCATCAGGAAGGGCTTGTCGGTGAGGCGCACCGGGTCGGGGAAGAAGGAGTCCATGGCATCAAGGAGATCCTGGATGCACTTGGTGGCTTCGGCGTTGTCCGGCTCGGAAAGGGCCTTGAAGGCCGAGCCCTTGATGATGGGGGTCGTATCGCCGGGGAACTGGTAGAACTTGAGGAGGTCGCGAACCTCTTCCTCGACGAGGTCGATGAGCTCGGCGTCGTCGACGAGGTCAACCTTGTTAAGGAAGACGAGAACGCTGGGGACGCCGACCTGGCGGGCGAGAAGAACGTGCTCGCGGGTCTGGGGCATGACGGAGTCGGGGGCCGAAACGACGACAATGGCGCCATCCATCTGGGCAGCACCGGTGATCATGTTCTTGATATAGTCGGCGTGGCCGGGGCAGTCGATATGCGCATAGTGGCGCTTCTGCGACTGATACTCGAGGTGTCGCGTGTTGATCGTAATACCGCGGGCCTTTTCCTCGGGGGCGTTGTCGATGTCATCGAACTTCATCGCCTTGTCGCCGAACTTGCGCGAGCAGTACTGGGTGATGGCGGCCGACAGGGTGGTCTTTCCATGGTCGATGTGGCCGATCGTGCCGACATTCATGTGCGGCTTGTTGCGCTCGAATTTCTCTTTGGCCATATAAAACTCCTCCTTGGCTTCGTACCGCCAATAGTTTTCTAGGTTAGCTGCCGGAGTATATAAGAACTTCGGGAGCTAATCAAGGGGCGGGAAAACCAGCCCATTAGCGCTCGGGCCCCCCAGGGCCCTCAGATCAGCCACGGGGCGCGTCGGCCCGCCTCTGGCGGGCCGACCGGGTGCTCCGCTTCAATCTTTTCCGAGCGGTCTCGCCTGGGTGCCGGTCTCGCCCAAAGGCTCGGAAAAGGATTTACGCTTCGCCCCCTCGCGCAATCGCCGCGCGGGCGTGGGCCTCCAGCCCCTCGATGCGGGCGAGGTCCCTCGCGTCGTCGTACAGGCCCCTGGCCAGCCTCGCATCGTCTATCCGGATCCAGGTCCGTATCCGCAGAAAGGAGAAGACCGACAGCCCGCCGGTCGCCCGGGCCGAGCCGCCCGTCGGCAACACGTGGTTGGGCCCAGCCCCGTAGTCGCCGATCACCTCGGCGGCGCCCGCGCCGACAAAGACGGCGCCGGCGTTGCGTATTCTCGGCCGGTGACTGTCCCCGCCGGCGACGAGGAGCTCGAGGTGCTCGGGGGCGAAGGCATCAGAGGCAGCGAGGAGGGCCTCGAGGTCGGCGTCGACCAGGGCCCCGCCGCGAGCCAGAGCCTTGATCGCGACGGCAGCCGTGGGAAGGGTGGCGAGCAGACGCCCGAGGGCCTCCTCCACGGCGGCGACCGTGGCCTCCTCCGTGGCCGCGAGAATCGGCAGGGCCTCGGGGTCATGCTCGGCCTGCGCAAGGAGGTCCGCGGCGATCAGCTCAGGATCGGCGCTCCCGTCGGCGATGATGAGAAGCTCGCTTGGGCCCGCCACCGACTCGATCGGCACCTCGCCGGCCACAAGGCTCTTGGCAGCCGCCACCCAGCGGTTGCCAGGCCCCACGATGCGCTCCGAGGGGGACAGGGGCCCGGCTCCGAAGGCGAGGGCGGCGATAGCCTGGGCTCCGCCTGCCGCAAGGAGACCATCGGCTCCCGCGATAGAGGCGGCCGCCAGGGTTTCGGGCGCCGGTCGGGGACTGGCGACCCAGACCGTCGCTACGCCGGCAGCCTTCGCGACCAGGGCCGTCATCAGCACGCTCGAGGGCAGGGGGTGGAGGCCGC
>JAJXVS010000001.1 GCA_021782015.1 bacterium
GACCCGGCCGCGACCACCGAGGCGAGCCTCGGCGAGCTGTCGACGGGCGTCGCATAGGGAGGTAGAGAAGGTGATCACTCCACGCAGGATTCTCCGAAGGTCCGAACCCTGGGTCCTGGCCGCCATACTTGTGCTCGGCGTCATCGTCCAGGCGAGATCGGGGCAGTTCCTCAC
The DNA here is from genome assembly GCA_021782015.1 of bacterium. GTDB lineage: Bacteria > Spirochaetota > Spirochaetia > Treponematales > Rectinemataceae > CAIJMU01. Next base: position 175 of record JAJXVS010000001.1, read on the forward strand.
GGGCAACAACCTCGTGGACCTCGCGCGCGCCATCATAGTGCCGGGCCTGTTCTCGATCGGTTGCATGATGGTCATCGTCTCCGGAGGGATCGACGTCTCCTTCACAGCCATCGCCTCCCTCGCGATGTACGTGACGGACAAGACCCTCCTCGCGTCGAACTACTCGGGCAACGTCCTCCTCGCCTACTCGATGTCGGCGGGACTCGGCCTCCTGATGGGGGCCCTGAACGGTCTCCTCATCGGCTTTCTCCGGCTACCCACCCTCGTGGTGACCCTCGGCACCGCGAGCCTCTTCACCGGCGTGATGTACGGGGTCTTTTCGGCGAGCGCCTCCGATGTTCCTCCCTCGATCGCGGCCCACGGCAAGGAGATCCTCTTCACCGCGGTGAACCCCCAGTCGGGGCTCTCGTCGAACATGCCCTCCCAAATACTCATCCTCTTGGGAATCCTCCTCCTCGTGTTTCTCTTATTGCGATACACCATGCTCGGAAGGGGCATCTACGCCATCGGGGGCGACGAGGCTGCGGCCGAAAGGGCCGGCTTCAATGTGCCCTTCATCAAGCTCTTCCTGTATTCCTTCGTCGGCCTCCTCGCGGGCATCACCGGCATCTTGCGGATTTCCATGATCGCCTACGCCGATCCCTCCACCATGCTGGGCATGGAGCTGACCGTCATCGCCGCTGTCGTGCTGGGCGGAACCAGGGTCACGGGCGGCGTCGGCACCTTGACGGGCTCCATTCTGGGCGTGGCCCTCATGACGATCCTCGCGAACAGCCTCATCTTGATGGGCATTCCAACTTACTGGACGAGGGCCTTCACGGGAATTGTCATCATCGTCGGCACCGGTGTGACTGCGCGCCAGATAGGCGCGCGACAAAGGGGTGGACGGAAAAAGGGCGCCGCTCGGCGCATCGATCGATCGACCGCGGCGAAGGCCTAGGAGGAAACCGACATGGGAAAACCCCCATCGATTGTACCAATTACCAAGGCTCGCGGCCTCCGCGACCCGAATCTCCTTCGACTCTTCGTGATGCTTCTTTTCGTATTCGCCCTGATGACCGTCCTCCGGCCGAACCGATTCGCCACCATGGCCGATTTCAATTCGATGATGCGGCAGTTTCCCGAGTACGGGATCATGGCCATCGGCATCAGCCTGACCATGATCACCGGCGGCATCGACCTTGGCGTCGTGGGTACGGCGAATCTCTCGGCCATCGTGGCCGCCAAGTTCCTCATCGGGGCCGTGCCGCAGGGAGCGCCCCAGGAAGTGGTCCTTCCCTATCTCGTCGTCGCGGTTCTTCTCGCCCTGGCCACCGGGCTGGCCTGCGGCAGTTTCGCCGGCCTCCTCATTTCCCGCTTCAACATCCCGGCCATTCTCGCGACCCTTGGAACCCAGCAGCTCTTTACCGGCATAGCGATCGGCATCACCGAAGGCCGCCCGCAGAGCCGGCTCCCGCTCTTGTATTCCAAGATCGGCAACACCGAGTTCTTCGATTTTGTGCCACTCTCCTTCGTGATATTTGTGGTCATCGCCGTGGGTGTCGGCCTTATGCTTTCCCGCATGCGTTTCGGGACCTATATGTACATGATGGGGACCAATCCGAAGGCCGCCCGCTACGCAGGGCTCAGCAACGCCACCATTCTCCTCCGCACCTACATGTTGTCGGGCCTCCTGTCCTCGGTCGCGGGCCTCATCATGATGGCCCGGGCCAACTCGGCGAAGGCCGATTACGGAGCGCCCTATACCCTCCAGTGCGTGCTGATCGCGGTCTTGGGAGGCATCGACCCCAACGGAGGCTTTGGCAAGATCGCCGGCGTGACCCTCGCAATCCTCATCCTCCAATTCCTGTCATCCGGGTTGAACATGTTCAATAGTATTTCCAATTTCTACAGGGATGTCATTTGGGGCGGTGTTCTCATTCTCGCCCTCGTCTTCAATCAGCTGCTCTCGCGGCGGGCGGAACGCCGAGGCCTCCGGCGGGAGGGCGCCAAGGTCTCCTGAGTCTGACTCGAGGATCCCTCAAGGTCGCGGCGGTGATGGCCCGCCCGGGAAGCCGGGCGGCCCAGGCGCCTCATGCCTTCGGAATGTCGAAGTTGAGCATCCAGCGCAGGCCGAATTTGTCGGTGACATCGCCGTAGAGCGAGCCCCAAAACTCGACCTTGAGTTCGGAGTTCACCCTTCCCCCGATCGCGAGCTTCGGAAAGATCGACCTGATCTCGGCTTCCGAGGAACAGTTCACCATGAGATTGATCGCGGTCCCGATGGACACCAGCCCCTGGTCGCCGAGATTGTCCGAGGCCATCAGGCTCAGCGATTCGTTCTTGAGGTTGGCATGCATTACGAGATTCTGGGCTTCCTTGGGCATTTGCGCGCCGGCGGGCGATTGGCCGACAGTCATTATGTTCAGCTCGCCTCCGAAAGCATCTTTGTAGAAATTCATCGCTTCGCGGCAGGTGCCGTCGAAGGTGAGATACGCGATAATCGATGCCATGTTGCTCTCCTTGTGAAAGGGCGGTGGTTTTCGCATCGTCCGGGCTCAGCCGGTACGATTGCAGGGAATCGCGGTCCTATTGGGCGGTCGAGTTTATCCACTGCGGAGGGGCGCCAAGCCACTCCTGGCCGGCCACGAGCCTCTGAAAATACCAACGAAAAAGGGGCGAAGCAACACAGGAATCGTTCTATTCCAGGACCAGTCCGTCCCATGCGGGCCGCGCCCCGACATCGGAGCCGAGGTTGCGGCACATGCCTTCAAGTTCCTCGTGCGAATGGTCATGGGTGATGTGGATGATCCACGTCTCCCTCGCGCCGATTGAGCGGGCGGCGGCGATGGCCTCGGCGACGGAAAAGTGCGTGGGATGGGGCTTGGCTCGAAGTCCGCCTATGGCGAGTCGTCGTGTGGGGACGCCCCCCGACCCCCTGAGCACTCCCATGGTCGAGGCAGGGATTCCGGAACAATCCGACATCCAGGCGAAATCGCCGAATTTCCAGCCGAGAATCGAGAGGCCCCCATGGCGGATCGGAAGAGTTTCGACGAATACCGAGCCGACGATGAAAGACTGCGGCGCCTCGATCAGGTCCATCCTCGGACGACCTCCCCCGATCTGTCCATCTTTCCTGAAGGCATAGGCGAAACGCTGTCGAAGTTCGGCCGCGCACTCGGCATCGGAGTAGACCGGAAGGGGGTGCTGCCAGGTGAGGGGTCGGATATCGTCTATGCCATGCACATGGTCAGCATGCGCGTGGGTGAGGAGGAGGGCATCGATCGTCGAGATGCCAGCCCGCAGTGCCTGAAGCCTGAATTCCGGACCGGCATCGACGACAAGGGTCGTCCCGCCCTCCTTCACGAGGAGCGATGTCCGGAAACGCCTGTCTCGGGGGTCGGGCGAACTGCAGACGGGACAGCCGCAGGCGATGACGGGTACTCCGTGGCTCGTGCCGGTGCCGAGGAAGGTGAAGTTCATTCTGCGGTTCAGTGAATCTGGGTCGGCCCGAGGGCCGGAGGGTCGAAGGCGATTTCCGCCTTTACCCGCACGAGGTGGATCATCTGTCCCTTCGTTCTTTGGATGAGCGCGGCGAGACTCGTCTCCGCGTCACTTTCGAAAACGTCGGCATGGAAGGTCCCGCCCGAATCGAACCAGGGGAGGAGCAGGCTGACGTGGTAATGGTGGCGAAGTCCGGCCATGTCCTGTGCGCTGATCGAAGCAAGATAGAAATAGCCTGGGTCCTTGATCGCGAGCCACCAGAGGAGGGCGGGTATCCCTTCGGAGGCGAAGCCGGCATCCTCTTCGTAGGGCGCGAAATCGCGGTAGGCTGGATCTCCGTTGACGGGGGCCGATTCCCCTTCGACCAGGGCGAAGGGGGCTCGAGTCACATCGGCGGCTTTGGGGCCCTCGGTGGGAAGGCCTTCCAGGACCGCGCCCGCCGCCAGGGCGAGGTTCCTCGTCCAGTCGAGGCCGAAATAGGGGTCGAGGCTGTCCTCGAAGGAGGGTTCGGCCGCGGACTTCCTCGTAGCGATGCGCTTGAGCGAAAGGGTCGAACGGTCGAGCCATTCGCCTGAAACAGGCTTGACGAGGCCGTCCACGACCCATTGGGCGAAGCCGGAGCAGTTGAGCCCGGCCGTCTTGGCGGCCTGCCTTTCGCCGCTCGCGATGAATACCGGCTTTCCCTGTGCGTCCAGGCCTCCGTCGTCCGCGTAGCGCAAGGATCGGAGCCGGGAGCGGATTTCCGAGTCGAGGGTCGAAATGGCGCCATAGTCGGCTGGATCGGGATCGAGGAGGGACCAGTCGAGGCTGCCGCGGGTCAGGTCGACGATGTCAGCCACGGTCGAAACGAGGATTCGGGAAAAAGGAAGGGGCAGGGGTGTATCCGCGGCGAAGACCCCCCCCTTGATGACGAGATCGAGGCGGCTTCGATCGGCATCGGGGCGAATGCGAATATAGGTGCCTGGATCGCTTTTGAGAAAGATCTTTACCTGGCTGAATTCATCGCTCCCGAACCTTCTTTTGATTATCCAGGTTCCCTGGGAATAGAGCGGCCATTTTCCGTCCCTGCCGGCGGCGTAGACGATGTACTGATAGTTGCCCGAGGCGATGACCTCGCGCTTCCATTCTGCCCAACCGTTGCGGAGAAGGAGGGGATGGGCGCCGCGAAGCTCCTCTGTCCTCGCGTTGATGAAGGAATCGTAGTCGATACGCCGGAATTCGGCATTTTCGGGAAAATCGAAGATGGGGCTGTCTCCGGGAAGGGGAGCCGAAACGCCTGCCCAGAGAGGTAGGGTGCCCGCCGTCAAAGAGAGAAGGGTGAGGGCGAGAAGCGCGGGCCATCTCGGCCTTGTCGGCAAGCTACACTGCATCACGTTCAGAGTATCGGCCTCCCTGCCGATGATTGTAAGGCCGCTTCGATGGGCTTGTCTTTCGAGGCGCTGCCACCATTCCATCGAATCGGGGTATCGCGATGCGCCGTTTTCTTTTCGCCTGTGTGCTGGGGCTGTCTGTCGCCAGTCTCGGCCCATCTTCCGAAAACGCGGCCACCGCGGCGGGGGGGAGGCTCCTCACCGGACCCGTTCCGACCACGCAGACACCTCCCTCCGAAAGCCTTCCCGATCGTGCGCGCCTCCCCCTCCGCGGCAACCGCATCCTCGCCTTCTACGGAAAGCCCGGCGCGAAGAGCATGGGCATACTCGGGGAGTATTCGAAGGAAGAGGTTGCCAATCTCCTCTTTGGCTACGCGAAACTCTATGCCGATGCCCTCGCGGCCCAGGAGAAGGGCGAGGCCCCCGCGTCCGGCGTCATCCCGGCCTTTTATCTCGTATATGGGGCCTGCTGGCCTGGCGGTGACATAGGCTATCTGAGTGACTCGGTCGTAAAGGAATGGATTGACTACGCGGCGAGTCAGGGAATTCTCGTTTTTCTCGATCATCAGATCGGGCGCTACGGTGTCAAGGATGCCATGGATCACCTCCTCCCCTGGCTGGCCTATCCCAATGTTCAACTGGCCCTCGATCCTGAATGGCGGACCGAGAATCCGATGCAGGAGATAGGTTCCATCAGCGCGGATGAACTCAATCAAGCCCAATCCCAAATGTCCGACTACTTGAAGTCGCAAGGAATCCAGGGTGATCGTCTCCTTGTCGTGCATCAGTTTACCGCCGGAATGATCGCGGGCAGGGACAAGGTGAAGGCCGATTGGCCCGGTGTGCTCCTCATCCATACCACTGATGGCTTCGGCTCGCCATCGCTTAAGAAAAGCGTCTATTCCTGGAATGCGAAGGCGGTCAATATGCCGCTCAAAGGTGTCAAACTCTTCCTCAAGGGGCCGGTTCCCGGTGCCGGCTTCGACGATCCATTGCTGACACCCGTCCAGGTCCTCGATCTCGTTCCGACGCCCGAATTGATTATCTACCAGTAACGGGGTCGAGCATTTTCGATTGCATTAAGCCAGATACCTCTCTACTATTAAGAAAAATACGCATTTCTCTCTGGAGGTTATTCAATGCGGCTTCGCAGCCCCCTCATTGCGCTTTTCCTGCTCGGCGCGGCTCTGGCGCCGCTATCTTCCTATTCCCCGCCCGATGGCGGGCCTATGGTCCCCCTCCTTGGCTCCCCCGCCTCCTCAGGTGGAGGCCTTTCTTCCCAGTATGTCGATGCGCCCTGGGCCGACCGGCTCAATCCGGCGGCTTCGGGTTCCCAACAGAGGCCTGTGCTCGATCTTGGCTACGGTTTCCTGAGCGATTTCGCTTCGCAGGGCATCGGCACCGCCATTTCCCTTGGTACCTCCCTGCCGCAAAACTATGGCGTCTGGGGAGGGGGACTCGAATTCGTATCGACTCCCTCCTCGATGAGCCAATTGCCTCTCGGCACCTTTGTCAATATTAGGGGTGGCATCGCCAAGGAAATCTACACGGGCCTCGATGTCGGCACCGGCCTCTCGGCGACCCTGGGATCCAATGGGGGCTTCGGTTGGGGCCTCGGCCTCGATCTTGGATTTTTGCAAAGGCTTTCGAGCTTCGCCGGGCTTAAGGACTTTCGATGGGGCCTCGCCTTCACCGGCATTGGGAAGGCCTATTCGACGCCCCTTCCCTCATCCTCTTCGGGCTATCCTCCGGCCTTCACCCTTTCGGGCGGCGCCAAGGCCGTATTTTTCAAGGCTGGCGACCTGAGTTTCGGCGGCGGCCTGGACCTTGCCGCGCCGGCCCTCCAGGATTTCGGATTCAATCTCTCCGGAAGCCTCGCCTACAAGGAATCCCTCGTGTTCCGCGCCGGCTGGGGCATTCCCTCCCTGCATTCCATCTCCAGCAAGTATCTCCTCCCCTCCTTCGGCCTCGTGGGCACCTTCCCCCTCTCGTTCAAGAAAGATGCATCCTTCATTTCGAAGAACGGCTGGGAGTCGAGCGATATTCGGCCCGCGATTTCAGCCCTGCCCCTCTACGGCAACATCTGGCAGGTTGGCCTCGGGGCGACCGTCAACCTTGGCGTCGTGGACAAGATTCCGCCGACCATATCCCTTGACTTCCCCTCGTCCAAATGGGGCCCCGCCTATATTTCGCCCAATGCCGACGGCAAATTCGACAACCTGGTCATGCCCATCAAGATCGTCGACAACCGGTATATCGCCTCCTACGACCTAACGATCACTCCCGCGGGCTCGACCACTCCCGTGCGGACCATAGCGAACAAGGAAAACAAGCCCCTCTCCTTCTCCTTAGCGACCCTCTGGCAACGCCTGACCTATGTTGAAAATGGCATTCCCGTGCCGGATAAACTCGTGTGGAACGGCTTTGGCGATGCGGGGGAGCGGGTGCCCGATGGCACCTACGACGTCCGGCTCTCCGCGGCTGACGACAACGGCAACGTTGCGACCGTGGGCCCCTGGCAGGTGGTAGTCGACACGACGCCGCCGGCCGTGACCATCAAGGCTCCCGATTCCCTCATTTTCAGTCCCGACGGCGACGGCAATAAAGACACAATTACGATAGGTATCTCCGGATCGAAGGAGGACCTCTGGACCCTCGGCATCGAGGACGCGACCGGCACCACCGTCAGGCATATCGAGATACGCGATGCCGCGCCCTCCGATTTCACCTGGGACGGCAAGAACGACGGGGGGACCATCGTTCCCGACGGCGTGTATTCGCTCATCCTCTCCTCGACCGATCGGGCCGGCAACGTCGGCTCGGGGCGCCTCGACAACATCATCGTCAACACCCAGCAGCCTCCCATCAATATCGCCATCGACAGCGCGGCCTTCAGTCCCAACGGCGACGGTTCGAAGGATACCATCGGTTTCCTGCCCAGCGTTCCCGTCCGCACGGGGCTTGTCTCGTGGAAGCTTTCGGTCCTCGACAAGAACCGCGCCGAAATTTGGTCGACGGGCGGAAGCGCGGCATCTGGGCTTCCACTTCGCTATGTCTGGGATGGCAAAACCACCGCGGGCACATACATCGCCGAGGGCAATTACCAGGCTGAACTCACCGTGACCTACTTGAACGGCTACAGCCCTTTGAGCCTGTCTCCTTATTTCGTCTGCGATCTCACGGCGCCTCGTGCCTCGGTCAGCGCCGATCTGCCGGCCTTCAATCCCGAGGCCGTCGGCGGCCGCGATCATGTGACCTTCACACAAAGCGCAACCAAGGATGCCCGGTGGACCGGCGAGATTTCGGGCGCCAACGGCAAGGTGGTCCGCACCTGGACCTGGAATGGACGACCCGATCCGAAGCTCGTCTGGGACGGCACCAATGACGAGGGCGCCCTCGTGCCTGACGGGGCCTATTCCTACAAACTCAGCGGCATCGACGTCGCGGGCAACTCAACGTCCACAGCCCCCGCCCTGGTCTCCCTCGATACGGTCAAGAAAAAGGCCCGCCTCTCCGCCGACCTACGCGCCTTCTCTCCCAACGGCGACGGGGTCAAAGATACGGTCACGCTCAGCGACACGGTCGACCCGAACGAAAACATCAAGGCCTGGAGTCTGGCGGTGCAGGCCGCGGCCGAGGGCTCAGCGACCCCCGTGGGCGCGGTGCTGCGTTCCTGGTCCGGTGCGAAGGCCCTGCCCGACTCCTTCGTCTGGGATGGCCTCAACGACGACAAGACGAAGGCCCCCGACGGGCGGTACGTCGCCATCCTGACGGTCGACTGGATCAACGGCGATCACGCCACGGCCCAAACCCTGCCGATCACCCTCGACACGGTGGCGCCTTCCATCACGGTATCGGCCGCCCCCATGGTCTTCGCGCCCAACGGCAGGAGCTCGCGACCTTCGACCACGATCCATCAGACTTCGGTGCCCGGTGACGACTGGACGGGCGTCATCAAGGACCAGGACGGCAACGTGGTCCGCACCTGGAACTGGCAAGGCCAGGCCCGCGATGTGGTCTGGGGCGGAACCGACGAATCGGGCAACAAGGTTCCCGACGGCCTCTACGATTATTTCGTCAGCTCCGTCGATGAGGCAGGCAACAAGGGCGAGGGCTCGGTAAAGGGCATCAGGGTTGACGCCCGCATTCCGCAGGTCTTCGTCACCTCGTCGGCGCCCGGCCTCTCGCCCAACGGCGACGGCTTCATGGACGACATCACCTTCTCTTTCATCGTCAACATCAAGGACGGCATTTCGTCCTGGAAATTCTCCCTCGTCGACGCCACGGGTCAGGAGCAGGCCTCCTTCGGCGGCGACGGCAGCGATCTCCCGCCGCGCCTCGTCTGGGACGGGAAGACGAAATCAGGTGCCGTCATCGATGGCAAGTATACGGGCCTCTTCGAAGTCTCCTACGACAAGGGCGATGTGGCCCGGGCCAAGACCGGCACCATAATCGTCGCCTCGACGCCGCCGGTGGTGAACTTCTCAATCTCGCCCGAATACTTCAGTCCCGACAGCTATGGAACCAACGACACCCTGACGATGACCATCGACGTCAAGGACGCAGTGGACATCGCCACCTGGCAGCTCGATATCATCGAACAGTCGGTGGAGGAGGGCGGCGGCGCGGCAAAGCTGCGCACCTTCACCGGTTGGTCGGGCACGGGCATGCCGGCTCACACCATCACCTGGGACGGGAAGTCTTCGAATGGCGAGCTCGTGCAATCGGCCACGGATTATCCGGTCAACTTCAAGATCACGGACATCTTCGGCAATACGACTGTCGTCAACGCAAGCATTACGGTCGACATCCTCGTTATCCGCGAGGGCGACAAGCTCAAGATCAAGGTGCCCTCGATCGTCTTCAGGGCGAACGCGGCCGACTTCCAGGGTCTCGATCAGGCCATCCTCGACAACAACGCCAAGGTGGTCAAACGCATCGCCGACGCCCTCAACAAGTTCAAGGACTACCGCGTCTCCATCGAGGGCTTTGCGAACAGCATCGGCAAGATCTACGGCTATTCGGCCGCGAAGATCGCCGACGAGGAGACGAACGATGTCATTCCGCTTTCCAAGGCCCGAGCCGAGCTCGTGCGTCAATTGCTCGTGCAAGACGGGGTCGATCAGCGACGGCTCTCTGTCGTGGGCATGGGGTCGGCCGACCCGGTAGTGCCCTTTGTCGATGCCGCGAATCGCTGGAAGAACCGTCGCGTGGAGTTCATCTTGATCAAGAACACCCCGGCGGATACGACGAGCCCCTCAGGCGGTTGAAGCCTGCGACCGCCCGGGCAGGTTCCCGGGCGGTTTTATTTTTCGCCGATGAAGAGGACCTCGGGAACGATGGAGACGCCGAGTCGTGTCAAGGCCTCTTCGCGGGCGAAATCGACGAGGGCGAGGATGTCGTGGGAACTCGCGCGACCGGCATTGACGAAAATATTCGCATGCCATGGAGAGACCATTGCGTCTCCGATTCGCCGCCCCTTGAGTCCCAGCTCGTCGAGGATGGCTCCCGTCGGCCTGCCGAGGCCCCGGTCGTTCTTGAACATGGAGCCCGCGGAGGGCAGGCGGAAATGGCCCTTCGCCTCGCGATCGGCGCGTCGCGCCAGCATGGTGGCCCGAAGGGCGGCCCGGTCGGCCGGCCCAAGAACAAAACGTGCCTCGAGGATGATGGATCCTTCCTCTTCCCGTCCCGGCTGTAAAGGGGAGGTCTTGTAGGTCCAGGCGGCGTGATCGAGGGGGAATGGACGGATGTCTCCCCTCCTGTCGAGGATGGTCAGCCCTTCAAGGCGATCGGCCATTTCCACCTCGTAGCAGCGGGCATTCATGAATGCCGAGCCGCCGAGACTCCCGGGCATGGCGTAGAAATTCTCGAGGCCGCCGAGGCCCCGGGCGAGGGCGAATTCGCACAGTCGCGACATCGAAACGCCGGCACCGGCTCGCAGTCTCGTCCGGCCGGCCCCCTGGCCAGCACCGCTCGCCTGACCCGCCTCGCTGGCAGGGCCTCCATCGCTGGCCGGGCCTGCATCGGCAGCCTCGATCGAGGCGAGGCTCCGCGTCTCGACGACGATGCCGCGGATTCCTCGGTCGCTCACCACCACATTGGCTCCGCCGCCCAGAATCGTCAGCGGAATTCCTTCGATCCTGGCGGATTTGACGAGCTTTTCGAGATCGTCGACGGTTTTCGGGGCGATCAGGGCGTCGGCGGGACCTCCGATGCGGAAACTTGTGTGCCGGGCCATAGGCTCATCAAAGGCTATCGAAGCCCGAATATTGATTTTCCGGAGAAATTCCAATAGTGTTGGCATGCGCCGATGATAGCCGCGCGATTTGTCCAGAGGCAAGCGAAGCCGGCCCAGAGGCGGCGCCTTGTCCGCGCGTGATTGCACCAGGTTCGGAACGAAAGGGTCCGGCCGGCGACACCCCGCTTTTCGGACCCGGAATTCGACCGGGCCAGCCTCCGGAGGAACCGATGCGCAGTCTGCGCTTTTTCAACACCCTCGGCCGCGAACTGCAGGAGTTCCGGCCCCTCGTGCCGGGCAAGGCGGGGTTCTACGGCTGCGGTCCTACTGTTTATAATTATGCCCATATCGGCAACCTGCGCGCCTATGTCGTCGACGACCTCATCTCCCGCACCCTGCGATGGTTCGGCTACGAAGTCAGCCATGTCATGAACATTACCGACGTCGGCCATCTTTCGGGGGATGACGACAGTGGCGAGGACAAGATGCTCAGGTCGGCCCAGGAACGGGGCCAATCGGTCCTGGAAATCGCCCGACTCTACACCGAGGCCTTTTTCCGCGATACGGAACGCCTCAACATCCTCAGGCCCGGTGTCGTGTGCAAGGCCACCGACCACGTGCCGGAGATGATCGCCCTCATCAAGCGCATCGAGGCCAATGGCTACACCTACTTCGCGGGCGGAAATCTCTACTTCGACGTGTCCCGATTCCCCTCCTACGGCGAACTCGCCAGGCTGCGCCTCGACGACCTTCAGGCGGGGGCCCGGGTCGAGATCGACGCCAACAAGCGAAATCCCGCGGATTTTGTCCTCTGGTTCACGAAATCGAAATTCGAGAATCAGGCCCTCGTCTGGGACAGCCCCTGGGGCCGCGGCTATCCGGGCTGGCACATCGAATGCTCGGCGATGAGCATGAAGTATCTCGGCGAGCAATTCGACATCCATGCCGGCGGCATCGACCACATTCCCATCCACCATACGAATGAAATAGCCCAATCCGAGGCCGCCACCGGCAAGAAATGGGTGAGCTATTGGCTTCACAACGAGTTCATCGTCATGAATTCGGGCAAGATGTCGAAGTCGAAAGGCGGCTTCCTCACCCTCCAAACCCTCGTCGACGCGGGCTACAACGCCCTCGATTACCGCTATTTTCTCCTTGGCGGCCACTATCGATCGCAATTGCAATTTTCGTATGAAGGACTCGATTCGGCGAGGGCGGCCCGCCGTTCGCTCAACGAAAGGGTCCTCGCGTTGCGCGACCGGGCCGGCGAGGGTGGTGCGACGAGCCCCTCCGGCGCGGGTGGCGCGACAAGCCCCTCAGCTGTGGGTGGCATGACGGGGGCAGGCGCCCCGGGGCCTGCCGCTTCCTCCGACCCCCATCCGACTCCCGGTAACCTTGAAAAGCTGATCGGCCATCTCTCGCCGGCCGCCGCGGCCCGTCTCAAAGCCTTTGCCGACGCAATGGCCGACGATCTTTCGACCCCCCGAGCCCTCGCCGAACTCTGGGGCATTCTTCGCGATTCCCTCGTCCTTCCGGCCGAAGCCCTCCAGACCGCCTTCGCCATGGACGAGGTGCTCGGACTCGGACTGGCCGATTTGAAGCGCGAGGAGGTCCCCTCGGTCGATCCCGGCCTGGCTGCGGAAATCGAGGGCCTGGTCGCCGAGCGGCACCTGGCGAAGAAGGCCAAGGACTGGGCGAGGGCCGACGCCATCCGCGATGAACTCAAGAATCGCGGCATCATCCTGGAGGACGGGCCTTCGGGCACCGTCTGGCGGCTCGAAGCCGCCGCCCTCGTCGCTCCGGCCGGCGCCCGCGCGAGCGGCACGCAGTCGCCGACGTAACCAGGAGCCTGTCCCCGTGTTTACATCAGGAAGCCCTCCGGGCGAGAAGGAACTCCGCGAACTCTACGAGGCGACGGCATCTCTTCTCGTCAGGATAGCATGGCGCATCGCGGGGACCGAGGAAGCGGCGGAAGACATAGTTCATGAGGCTTTCATTCGCCTCATCGAAAAAAAGATTCCTTTCCCCTCCCTCGACGATGCGAAGTTCTGGTTGATTCGCGTCGTCAAGAACGGGGCCCTCAACCATGCGAAGCGCAAGGGACGCGAGGTTCGTGCCTACGAAAAGTGGTGGCAGGGCGAACGCGTCGCCTCGGATCCGGCGGATCGCGATCTCTTGAGGTCGGAGACCGAGGGAGAGGTGCGGGCCCTGCTCGAGCGGCTGCCGGAAAAGCTCAGGTCGGTCATCGTGCTGAAGGAGTATGGCGAGATGAGCTACCGGGAGATCGGAAAAGTCTTGGGAATCAGCGAAGGCAACGTCAAGGTGCGGGCCTTCAGGGCTCGCGAGGCCCTGCTTGCGATGCTGGAGGAAAATAAAGATGTGTCCTGACGCGGAACTACTCTCCTCCTGGGTCGACGACGAGGTTCCTTCTCCGTGGAAGGAACGAATCGCGTCGCATTTGGATACCTGCCAGGGCTGCGCCGAAAAGGTCGCAAGCTTCAGGCGCCTGTCGATGCGCCTGGGGGCTTCCGGCAGGTACGACGAAGCCGCGGTGGTTGCACGAGTGGCCTCCCGCCTCGGCATCGCGATGGCCTCCGCCCTGCCCAGCGAGACCCTCGCCCAAAAGTCGGACAGTCCTGGGCCACGCCGAGGGAAGCTCGCCTTGCCCCTTCCCCTTGCCGCGGCAGCGGCCGTCGCCTTTTTGCTGGTCGGTGGCATCACCGGACGGCTGTTCATCGGCCCCGGCGCTGCGTCTCCGGGTGGGGCCGCCTCTTCCCTGGCCTCGGCCTCTGAATCCACCGCGAAGGGAGCGATTCCCGCCGGTCTTGTTTCCGGGGCTCCCGGGTCGGCAAACAACCTTTCAGGCTCTCCTACCATGGATTCGTTGGTGCGCTATCTCGAGGCGCAGAATGCGCCCGTCAGCATTACCATCCAGTTGCCCGCCAATGGTTCCTATGCCGGCGGCGGCGCGCCGATGATAGTAAAACAGCCTCCGGCCGAAGCCGTTTCCCTTCCTCCCTCCACGCAGGGCCTTGGTTTTGTGATGTCCGGTCCCGGAAAATAAGGCACGTGATGCGCCATTTTGCCCGATTGGGGAGGCTGATAGCCGTCCTGGGTTGCGCGGCCGGCATCGGCCAGAGCCTCTTTGCCCAGGAAGATTTGCCTCCGGAATTTCTCAGGGCCCACGCTCTTGTCGTGCGATTCCTGGCGAGTTCCTTCGAATTGGGCGGGCAGGATGCCGCCAAGGGTGGCCCGGGGGCCACCTCGCCGGTCTCTTCTGGCGGGTCTGCCGGAGCCGGCCTTGCCGCGCCAGGCTCTGCGGCCCAGGGCTTGGCTGCGCCCGGCTCGGCCCAATCGGCAGCCACGGCCCGACCCGCATCAGCCCAGGCGCCATCGGCGGCCAATCCCGCAATTCCTGTCTGGACTACGGTAGCCCGGCGCTATACGGTGACCGGCGCTCCGGTCGCGATCAGACTTTCGGGCGCGAATATTGTCATCGTCGTGCAGGTGACGCCCTACGATCGGGGCAAGGAAGGGCTTCAGGTGGTGGCCCAGGGGCAGGTTTGGTCGCGGGAGGCCGACGGGGCGATTTCCTACCACAGCGCCTTCGAGTCGCTCAATGTCGGCTTCGGAGAGCCGGTGTACTTCTTTCCCCTTGGCATCAAGAGCGATGGAACAGCCGCCCTCAAGGTGGAAATAGCCATCGATCATTTCGGCGACCTGCCATCCATACCTGATCCCCCCTCGCAAACGCAGTCGGCCACAGGGACCAAGGGGCGATGATCCCGGGTTCGAAAAGCCGGAGCGGCCGGAAGGTCCGCATCCGGGTTCTCTTCGCCATTCTCGTCGCCCTCGCTGCCGGGGCTTCCTTCAGTGCCGTGCTGCTTCTCTCAAGACCCACGATTTCGGCCCTCGATCCGGCCTTTGCCGAACCGGGGGCGGTCGTCGCCATCAAGGGCTCGAACTTCGGGGCGACGCGCGGCGACTCGAGGGTCGAGGTGGATGGCGTACAACCGACCGAGACCTCCTATATCGATTGGAGTCCTCACCGAATCTCGGTGCGATTTCCCGAGACGGTGGACTCGGGCCTCGTCTACGTGATCACTTCAAAAGGGCGGAGCAATCCCAAGCTCTTCATGAACAAGGCTCGCCTGCCCGTGGAGCCCCAGGCCGTAGCCTCGGGTGGCACGGGTCCATGGATTGGAGCGCTCTCGGCCGACAGAGGCAGCATCGGCAGCCTCCTCGCGATCAGGGGCTCCGGTTTCGGCGCACGAATGGAGGGGAGTTCCGTTCGTTTCGCCTGGAATCCCGAGGATCCCCCCGGCGCCCCCGGCCAAAGGAATTCGGCCGACACCATAGCCCCCGTCGATCCCTGGGTTGCCTATGAATCCTGGTCTGACAGCGAAATCAGGGTTCATGTGCCCGACGGAGCCGTCTCGGGGGCTGTTTTCGTGCGGACTCCGCAGGGCGATTCGAACAGCCTTTTTTTCGAAATCGCCGATCAGCCCGGTACCAAAAGGCTCTACGATCGTCGCTCCTATTCCTTCGATTACAGCGTCGCAATCTCCAAGGTGCAGGCATCGGGCGTCAATGAGCTCTGGCTGCGGGTGCCTCGCCCTGCAAGTGATACCTCACAAGTTGTCGTGCGCAATCTCCAAGAAGACCCGACTCCCTTTGTGGAAAACGACCATGGCTTCGCCCTGTATCGCTTCAGGGATCTTCAGAACGGCCAGAATCTCTCCATCAAACTCGGCTGGCTGGTGCAAACCTATGCCATCGAGACCAAGATCGACCCCGATCGCATCAAGATGCCCGATGCGAAAGACGCCTACATGCTGGCCTACCTTGTCCAGGATAGCCTTATTCCATCGGCGGACCCGGCCCTCATGAAACTCGCGGCCTCCATCGTGAAGGGCGAGACTAATCCTTACAAGGCTGCTAAATCCATCTACGATTGGCTCGTGCACTCCCTGCGCTGGCATGCCGGTGACGATCGTCGCGGCGCCCTCGAGGCCCTCGGTGCCCGCGAGGCCGGCTCCTGGAACTACGGCATCATCGCGACAGCCCTGCTCCGGGCCGCCGGGGTTCCGGCACTCCCCGTGGCGGGTCTCCTCGTCGATCCATCGCGCGCCACGGTCCATCATACTTGGGTTGAATTCCTGGTCCCCGGTTTCGGCTGGGTGCCGATGGATCCCATCCTCGGTTCCGGCGCCAGGCCAGGCGGTTTTCTGCCCGCATTTGACGATACGAGCAAATATTTCGGCAATCTTGATGATCGCCGCATAGCCTTTTCGCGGGGCTTTGTCGAGCTCGAGCCCATGGCCGCCAATGGTCGCCGGGCCTCTCCCGCACAGCCTGTGGCCTATCAGACCTGGTTCGAGGAGGCCGCCGGCGCCCTCGAGGCCTACAGTTCTTTCTGGTCGGACATCGAGGTGACCGGCCTTTATTGAGTTCTCCTTTTCTCCAATCAACTGGGGCGAAAGGGTTTACACTGTACCACTCGCCCATGGCGAAACCACGACATCTTGAGGAGGCATCATGTCCTTTGTCGAAAAGAACGATCCCGAGCTCTGGAAGGCCATGCAGCTCGAAGCCGGACGACAGCGAGACAATCTCGAACTCATTGCCAGCGAAAACTACACTTCAAAAGCCGTCCTGGAAGCCGCCGGCTCGGTTTTAACCAATAAATATGCCGAAGGCTATCCCGCCAAGCGCTATTACGGCGGTTGTGAGTTCGTCGACATGGCGGAAAACCTCGCCCGGGATCGGGCCAAGGCTCTTTTCGGCGCCGACCACGCCAATGTGCAGCCGCATTCGGGCAGCCAGGCCAACATGGGCGTGCTCTTTTCGGTACTCAAGCCCGGCGACACCATCCTCGGCATGAACCTTGCCCATGGGGGCCACCTCACCCACGGCGCCCCCGTTTCTTTTTCCGGCAAGATGTACAAAGTTGTCAGCTACGGCGTCAACCGCGACACCGAAATGATCGACTACGAGGAAGTGGCTCGAATCGCACGCGAATCGAGGCCCCGTCTCATCATAGCCGGAGCTTCGGCCTATGCCCGCGTCCTCGATTTTGCGAAGTTCCGGGCAATCGCCGATGAGGTGGGCGCCTTTCTCATGGTCGATATGGCCCATATCGCCGGCCTCGTCGCCACCGGCTTTCATCCGAGCCCCATCTCACTCGCCGATTTTACAACCACTACAACCCACAAGACCCTGCGCGGGCCCCGGGGCGGCATGATTCTCGTCGGCCGCGATCGCGAAAACAACCTTGGATTGATGAACCCCAAGGGTGACAAGGCGAAGCTCTGGTCCGAAGTCGTCGATAGCACCATCATGCCCGGCATTCAGGGCGGTCCCCTCATGCACATCATCGCGGCCAAGGCCGTGGCCTTCAAAGAGGCGCTCGAGCCGGGATTCAAAGAGTACATCGGCCGCGTGGTTTCGAATGCTCGGGTCCTGGCCTCGGCTCTCACCAGCGGGGGTGCGCGCATCGTTTCCGGGGGAACCGACAACCATCTCATGTTGGTCGACCTTTCGCCCTTGGGGATCAGCGGCAAGGAAGCCGAAAAATGGCTTGACGAGGCAAACATCACCGTCAATAAAAACGGCATTCCCTTCGACCAGAAGGGTGCCTTCGTCACCTCGGGCATCCGAGTCGGCACTCCGGCGATCACAACCCGGGGCATGGGCGAAAAGGAAATGGGTCTGGTCGCCGCCTATATCATGGATGTGCTCAAATCGAAGGGCGATCAGGCTACGATCGATCGGGTCAAGAAAGAAGTTCTCGCGCTGACAGCTCGATTCAGCCTGCCTTGACCTGTCCTGTCGCCGACCTTACACTCAAGAATGGCCACTGAAGGGGAGGATCGGCGCCTCCCCGAGGCCAAAGCTTCAACGAGGTACGGTCAGGAAGAAGCATGGACAATCCGCTCCAGCTCTCGTTCGTCAATTTCAAGAAAGACAGTTATATCATTGTCGAGGGCAAGCAGAACGCCGACCGATTCTTCATCATCAGGTCGGGCAAGGTTCGGATTTCCAAGGAAACCGAGGTAGTCGACGAAGATACGGGCAACATCCTCGGTCCAGGCGAATTTTTCGGCGTCATTGCGACGATGTCGAACCACAGCCATATCGAAACGGCCCAGGCCATCGAGGATGTGACCCTCATTTCCGTTTACCGCGACCAATTCGGGCTTCTCATCGAGAAGAACACCCCCATTGCGATGAAGATCATCATGGTCTTTTCGCGCAAGATGCGGTATCTCGACGAAGCCTTGATGCGCCTCACCCTCAAAAAAACCGGAGACAACGATCCATCACACCTATTCAAGGTAGGTGAGTTCTACGCCCGTCAAAGCCAATACAATCTGGCGTATTTTTCCTACTACCAATATCTCAAATATTGCCCGACCGGTCCCGATGTGGCCACGGCTCGCGATCGAATGATAAAAATCCAGCCCTATGCGAAGGCGGTTTACCTCGACGGCTCAAACGAGGAATTCAACCGGTTCTACCCGAAAGATACGATGATTTTTCCCGAAGGCATGCCGGGCACCGAGCTCTACATCATCCAGAAAGGGCAGGTGAAAATCACCAAGATCGTGGGTGACAGCGAGATATTGCTTGCCGTTCTCAAACCAGGCGATATTTTCGGCGAAATGTCGATTCTCGAGAACAAGCCCCGCTCCGCGAGCGCGGTCGCCTTCGAAGATGCCTACCTCCTCGCGGTCAACAAGGCCAACTTCGAGAGAATGGTCAAAACCCAGCCTCAGATTGTCACTCGACTCACGACCCTGCTTTCCGAGCGTCTCTGGTTTATCTACAAGCAGCTTGCCAACACCCTCATCTCCGACCCACTGGGCAGGGTCTACGATACCTTCCAGATGACCCTTGAAAAGAACCGCGTCACCCTCAAGCCGGGTACGAGTTACATCTTCGATTTCGGCCCCAAGGAACTTTATGGGATGATCGGCATTCCTCCCACCGAGGGAACGATGGTCATTCAGAAGCTCCTCGAAAACAACAAGATCAGGCTCGTCGACAACAAGTTCAACGTGCTCGATCTCGCCGAAATCGAAAAACAATGCGAATACTACCGGAAAATGCAGAAGATCGAACGGGCGCGGAGGGATTCCCAGGTCCTTCGGTGACCACGGGTCCCGACGGGCCCTCGCTCTCCGGGCCTGACTCCCGAGAAGCCTTTATTCGCGAGGAGCTTCGGCTACAAGCCTTGGGGCTCGGCATCACGGCCGTCGCATTTTTGCCTCGCCGGGCCCTGCCTCCCTTTATCGCCCGCCACCCCGATGCCTCGCGCCGCTATGGCCTTGATCGGGCCGGACTGGTGATGACGGCGGCCTTGGCTTTCGGCGATGGACTCGGAAGTAGTTCGAACTTCCCCAACCCATCCATGGCGAATCCATCGCCTGCGAATCCATCGCCAAATTATCCATCCCCTCTCGCCATGATCGGCCGCTTTGCCCGTGCCAATTGGTATGCTGAGCTTGTCGAAAGATTGGGCCTTTGCGCGAAGGCCGCCCGCGCCGCCCTCGTCTCGGCCGGCTTCGAGGCGGGCAAGGCGGGGGATTGGCACCGGCTCGCGAATTCAGGCTTGCCTGAACGACCACTCGCCCTCGCCTCGGGACTCGGATCGACGGGGCGTTCGGGCCTGCTTCTTGTGCCCGGAATCGGCCCTGGCCTTGTGCTCGGCCTTTTGCTGGTGCCCATCGAAGCGCTCGGCCTGGATGGCGAAGAGGCCTTGCCGTCGCCCGAGCCAAGGGCGGCGAAACCCACGGCCGAGGAGCCAGGACTCCCTGCCCCTGGATCGATTTGCGGCAGCTGCCGCGCCTGCGTCGAGGCCTGTCCGACGGGGGCTCTGGGCGAGGATGGAAGCTTCGACAGGGAGAGCTGCATCCAGCATTGGAGTTCCAGGGAAGGCGAGTTACCTCCACGCGTTCGCGCCGCCTGGCGGGACAGTCTTTATGGCTGCGACCTGTGCACGGTTTCCTGTCCCCGCTATTCGGGAGCCGCCCCATTTTCGCCCAGCCGCGGTATTTTGGGCCCCGGATTACCGGCCGCCGACATCGCCGCATCTTCCGATGAGGAGCTCCGGGCCCGTCTGAGGGGCACGGCCCTTGGCATGAGCTGGATCGCTCCGGAGGCACTCCGGCGGAACGCCCGTCTCGTCATCGAAAAGGCGGGCGCCCATCGAGGCAGCTAATTCAGGGGAAATCGGCTCCCCAAATCGAGGCACCTGAAGCAGGGGACAGGCTCCCTAGATCGAAGCATTTGACGCAGGGGGGCAGGCTCCCTAGAATGATAACGGAGGCAAAGGCATGGAGACATCGAACGCTAACCAGTTCCTCACCTTCACCCTCGATGGCGAGCAATATGCCATCGGTGTCGCCAAGGTGCGGGAGGTTTTGGAATACACGAAAATCACACGACTTCCTCGTACATCCATTTTCATGAAGGGTATCATCAACCTTCGAGGAGCCGGCGTCCCCGTCATCGACCTCCGACTCAAGTTTGGACTTGCCGAAACGCCGATAACCAAGGATACGAGCATCATCGTTATGGAAGTGGAGTCGGCCGAAGGAAAGGTTGTTGTCGGTGCCCTGGCCGATGCCGTTCATGAGGTCGTCGAGATAGAGGAAGGGGCCATCGAGCCCGCGCCGCGTTTCGGCACCCGTCTGGCGGCCGAGTTCATCAAGGGCGTCGGGAAGCGGGAGGAAAGCTTTGTCATTCTGCTCGACATCGACAGGGTCTTCAACGCCGAGGAAGTCTCCCTCCTCGCCCAGTCGGCCCCGCAGGAAGAAGCGGTTGGCGCCGGCGCCTAGGCGCAGCCTCGCCCCGCCTCATTCGAACAGGCCCTCCATTCGATGATCGATCTCGGCCCACTCGTCAACAAGACGGTGGACTTCCGCTTTCATGGAGCCGATCTCAGGCTTGACCTTTCCCATGCCCTTTTTTCGTCCTTCGACATCGATGTCGGTACGCGACTCCTTTTCAAGGCGGTGGGCCGCGATGAGGTATTGGCTTCCGCCCGTCGCGTGCTGGATGCCGGTTCTGGCATCGGCGTCATCGGACTCGGGGTGGCGGCCGCCTTTCCCTCCTGCGAGGCGACACTCCGCGACCGCGATCTTCTGGCGGTCGCCTTTTCGGAGCGGAACCGGGCGCGCAATAAAATCTCAAACGCGAAGGTTGAGGCCGGCCTAATCGGTTCGGGGAGCATCGGAGGGCCCTGGGATTACATCCTCTCCAACATTCCCGCCAAGGCCGGGGGCCCGGTCATCAACGCCTTTCTCGAGGAGGCCACGAGGGCCCTCTCTCCGGGCGGCCGCCTCGCCGTGGTCATCGTGAAGCCCCTTGTGGCCGATTTCGAAAAGCTCCTCGCGACCCTGGGCCTCGGCGTTCTCGCGATGGAGAGGGGGTCGATGCACCGAGCCTATGTGCTTCAGCCGAAAAAAGAGAATTCCGATGCCCCCCCTCCCCCGATGCTCGGCGAGGGGCGCCCTGCCATCGCGGAATTTCCCCCTGTCTCCGGAGCTCCTCAGGGCCAGGTCTCGGTATTCGATGAGGGCTTCTTCGACCTTGCCGCGTATCGACGAAGGTCGGGAGACTTTCGCGTTCTCGGCAAAGCCTACAAGGCGAGCGGCTATTGGAGCCTGCCCGATTTCGACACCATCGGTTTTCCCCAGCTTGCCGCTGCAGAGGTGCTCGGGCGTTTCGCATCGGGAAAGCCCGTCGAAAAGGCCTTGATCATCAACCCGGGTATCGGCCACCTCGCCATGTGGCTGGCCCTCGCTTTTGGGCCCCCTTCGATTGGGCTCGCTTCCCGCGACCTCCTCTCCGTGGTCGCCGCTCGTGAAAACCTGAACCTCCTCCTCCACGAAAGGGACCTGCAGACCTCTTCGTCCATCCTGGATATCCACAACCTCGACCCCGCCATCCTGGGCCCTCTTGATCTTATCGTTGAGTTTGGCGATCCCGTGCCGGAATACGATTGGATTGCCGACAGTTGGGCGAGGGCGACCAGTCTTCTCGCCCCCGGAGGCCTTTTGGTCGTGGCCGCCCCGCCCACCGAAGCGGTTCGACTGGAAAAGCGGCGGCCGGAAGGCTTTCGCCTCCTCGGCGAAAAGCGGAAGAAGGGCAGTGTCGCCGTGGCCTGGCGTCGCATCTGAGATTCGGGAAATGCGCCCTGCGGGCCGGCGCCCTGCGGGCCGGCGGCCTGCCCGAGCTGCGGTGCCGTAGCCCTTGGAGCGGCAGGTTGTGGGACAAAGCCCCACCTTGCCAATATCGCATTTAGGGTGTAGACCAAATTCGCCTTCTCCGAAAAACGAAACGACGTTTCAATAACGAAAACGCAATGTCCCTTTCAGGGGGCAATGCGTGGGTGAAGGCAGAGCTATTCGAATATCCAGCAAGGAGAAATTCGTATGACTATCGGCGAACTCCGACATGTCGCCCTTCGAACGTGGATCGAAGAAACGGCCAGTCTGTGCGGACCGGCGGATATTCGCCTATGCGACGGCAGCCAGGCGGAATACGATGAACTCTGCTCCCGCCTCATCGTCACGGGAACCTTCAGGCCCCTGTCCCGCGACAAGAAACCGCATTCTTTTTATGCCTGTTCCGATCCCGGCGATGTCGCCCGCGTCGAGGATCGCACCTTCATCTGCAGCAAGACCCGCGAGGCCGCCGGCCCCACGAATAATTGGGCCGATCCGGACGAGATGAAGCGCATTTTGCGCGGCCTTTTTTCGGGGGCGATGCGAGGTCGTACCATGTATGTGGTGCCGTATTCGATGGGACCAGTCGGCGGCCCCCTTTCCAAGATTGGGGTGGAGATCACCGACTCGGCCTATGTTGTCGCCAACATGCACATAATGACGCGGGTCGGAAATCCGGTGCTCGAAGCCTTGGGCGACGTCGGCGACTTCGTCCCCTGCCTTCATTCGGTGGGCAAGCCGGTGCTTCCGGGCCAGCCGAACATCCCCTGGCCCTGCGACGCCGACAGGAAATATATCGTCCATTTTCCGGAAGAGAGAAGCATCTGGTCCTACGGCTCCGGCTATGGCGGAAACGCCCTTCTCGGCAAAAAATGCTTCGCCCTTCGCATCGCTACCTCCATGGCCCGCGACCAAGGCTGGCTGGCCGAACACATGCTCATCCTCGGCATAACCAATCCCGAAGGGCGGAAAAAATACGTGGCGGCTGCCTTTCCCTCGGCCTGCGGCAAGACCAACCTCGCGATGCTCATTCCCACCATCCCCGGCTGGAAGGTCGAGACCGTCGGCGACGACATAGCCTGGATGCGGTTCGGAAAGGATGGGAGGCTCTACGCGATCAACCCCGAGGCGGGATTCTTCGGTGTTGCGCCGGGAACGAGCCAATCCTCCAACCCGAACGCGATGGCGAGCCTGGCCCGTGATTCGATATTTACCAATTGTGCCCTTACTCCCGACGGCGACGTCTGGTGGGAGGGCATCGGCACGCCGATCCCGCCGGGAAGTCTCGACTGGCAGGGGGCGATCTACGATCCGGCCTCTGGCAAGCCCGCCGCCCATCCCAACGCCCGTTTCACCGCGCCTGCGATGGCCTGCCCCTGCATCGATCCCGAGTGGGAGAATCCCGAGGGCGTGCCCATTTCCGCCATACTGTTCGGCGGACGCCGCGCCGGCGTCGTGCCCCTGGTGCACGAAGCCTACTCGTGGCCCCATGGCGTATTCATGGGCTCGATCGTCGCCAGCGAGACGACGGCCGCCGCCGCAGGGGCCCTCGGCCGGCTTCGCCGCGATCCATTCGCCATGCTTCCCTTTTGCGGCTATAACATGGGCGACTACTTTGGCCACTGGCTCGATGTCGGTGCCACCCCGGGCGCGATTTTGCCGAAATTCTTTTATGTCAATTGGTTCCGAAAGGGCAAGGACGGCAAATTCCTCTGGCCGGGCTATGGCGAGAACTCGCGCATCCTCAAGTGGGTTTTCGAGCGTTGCGACGCCCGGGGCGATGAGGGGGCGGTCGAAACCCCCCTCGGCCTCGTGCCTGCGCGGGAAAGCCTCGATGTGTCTGGTTTGACGATCGATGCCCCGGTCCTCGATGAGCTTCTTTCTGTCGACAGGGATGCCTGGCTGGCCGAGTTGCCCGGAATCGGTGAATATTACAATTCCTTCGGCGAGCACCTGCCGGCCGGCCTCAGGGCTGAACTCGACAAGCTTGGCGAAAGGCTGGGCTCAAAGGGCTGACGACGGGTCGATCGACGCTTTTCATTTGCAGGACGGTACCGGCGATATTATCATTCAGGCATTATGACCAAGTACGAATTTGCCATTCTGGCTGCCAAGGATCCTGCGGCGTATATCGACGCCTCCCTGCGGGCCGTCTTGCCGCCCGCGGTCAAGGCCCGTCTTGCCCGGCAGTGGATGGAAAAGACCGGGTTTTCGCGTAAGGACATTCTCCATGCGCGAAACCGCCATCCCTACTGGAAACAGAAAAAGATGGAAGGTTCGGCCGAAAGGACGCGGAGGCGCCTCATCGAGCATGATTACTCCTCCGGCCTGAGCGTCGAATGGAACGCCCAGAGGGTGGTCACCTTCCTCGACCTCAACGGCAAAGACAAAAATGGACGGTATGAGCATCACGACTGGGAATTGGCCCAGGTTTTCGGCGCCTCCATCCCCTCGATCCAGTACATGCGTCGCAAATTCAGAAGGGCGACCGAGCTCCTTGGGGCCAGGGCTTCGAGGGCGAAAATCGTCGAATACCTGACATTCGCCGAGTCCGTGCTCGTGCGCGGCTCGAATGCCGTCGAAAAGCTCCGAGGCGAGCGTGCGAGGGAGGCCAAGGGCCTTACCGAGTCCCTGCGCAAAATTCCGGGAATCAAAGCGGCTTCCTTCGTCGACAGGTTTCCGAAGGCCGGAGCCAAGCCCAAGGCCCGAGCCAAAGACCATGAAATGGAATGAGCTCCCGCGTCGGTGTTTCACGACCGATGGGCAGGCGAGCTGCGGCTAAGGGATCACGACACGGCAGCCGCTTCGCCGAAAGGCGGGGCCCTGCGCAGCACCTCGCGCAGGGGATGACTGGCCTCCGATAGGAGGGCGGGGTCTTCCTCGACCAGGGCGAAGGCATCGATGCGGGCCTCTTCGAGGAGGAGGAGGTCCTTTATCGGGTCGGCAACCGCGAAGCCAAGGGCTCCCGATTGCATCGTTCCCGACAGGTCGCCGGGGCCCCGAATTTTGAGGTCCTCCTCGGCCAACTTGAATCCGTCGGACGTTTCGAGCATGGCCTTGAGTCGGGCCTTGCCCTCCTCGGTCAACTTGTCGGAAAACACGAGAAAGCACCAGGATTGTGCCTGGCCGCGTCCTACCCGGCCCCGGAGCTGATGCAGGGCCGCGAGTCCGAAGCGCTCCGCGTGCTCGATGACCATGATGCTCGCCTCGGGCACATCCACCCCCACTTCCACCACCGATGTGGCGACGAGGATACGGATATCGCCCTTCTTGAAGGCCGCCATGGTCGCTCGCTTCTCGTCCTCGCGGAGGCGCGAGTGGATGAGGCCGATCGGGACGCCCGGGAATAGTTCATCCCGCAACTTTGCATGCATTTCTTCGGCGTTCTTGAGTTCGAGTTTCGTCGATTCCCCGATGAGGGGATAGACGAAGTAGGCTCGCTGGCCGAGGGCGAGCACGCGGCGGACAAACTCGTAGACCTTGGCTTCGTTTCCTGCCTTGGCGAGGTGGGTGACGATGGGCTTTCGCCCCGGGGGCATTTCGCGGATCGTCGAGACGGCGAGGTCGCCGAAAACCGTGAGGGCCAGGGTTCGAGGAATGGGCGTTGCCGTCATCATGAGGAGATCGGGCATGGGGCCCTTGCGCGAGAGCGCCAGCCGCTGAAGGACGCCGAAGCGGTGCTGTTCGTCGACGATGACCAGGCGCAGGTGCCGGTATTCCACGGCGTCGGAGAAGAGGGCCTGGGTTCCGAGGACGAGATCGACCTCGCCCTTGGCCATGGCGCCGAGGAGGGGAGGGCGGGCCGCATCCTCGACGTTGCCCGACAGGAATGCCAGCCTCACGCCGAGGGGCTCCAGGAGGCCGGCCGCCGTCTCCGCATGCTGGCGGGCGAGCAGCTCCGTGGGGGCCATCAAGGCCACCTGGCCACCAGCCTCGATGACTTCGAGGGCGGCGAAAAAAGCCACCAGGGTCTTGCCGGAGCCGACATCCCCTTGAAGGAGTCGGGCCATGGGCCTGGCCGTGCCCAGATCCGTCACGATCTCGGCCACAGCCTTCTCTTGGTCATTGGTGAGCTTAAAAGGCAGGCGAGAGGCCAGGCGAGAGCGGAGAATACCCTTGGGCACCCTTCGCGGAACGGCGACCTCGGCACGGCTATGCGCGCGCTGGGCCACGGCCAGCTGGAAGAAGAAAAGTTCCTCATAGGCCAGACATTCTCGGGCGCGGAGGGCCTCGGCCGCGTCGCGAGGCGCGTGCATGGCGCGGATGGCTTCGCGCTTGGCCATGAGCGCATGCTTTTCGCGAAGCCGGGGCGGAAGCTCATCCTCGATATGCCTGTTATAGTCAGCCAGGGCATGGGCCACAAGCTTGCGCACGTTCCCCTGGGCGAGGCCCTCCGTGAGGGGATAGACCGCGAGCAATCCCGACTTGACCGTGCCCTCTCCCTCGCCATCGAGGCCTTCGATTTCGAAGGCCGACGACTGAAGTTCGCCGTAACGGAGGCCGAACTTGCCCGTCACGACCACGGAGCATCCGACTGGCATGTTCCTTTCCAGAAAGGCCCGGTTGAAGCAAAGCAGGCTCGCCTCATCCCTCCCGTCGTCCACGCGGAGCTTGAGGGTCTTCATCCTGCCGTAACCGAACCATTCATGGGCCACGACGGTCGCCCTGGCATGGGCCCGTGTCCCTGCCCTGGCTGCCTCGGCGAAGCCGATCCAGGAACTCCGATCGTCCCAGTCGCGGGGGAAATGGAGAAAAAGGTCGGCGATGGTATAGATGCCCATTCGCGCAAGGAGGGCTGCCACGGCCTTGCCGGCTCCTCTGAGTCGGGTCACCGGATCGCGGAGTTCGCGGAGAAACACGGGACAGAGCATAGCACGGACGGGTTGGGACGGCCACGGCACAGGATGCCGTTCTCCCAGCCTCCGGCTCGCCTTGCTCCCTCTCCGATCGAGGTGTACGATGTGGGTATTCCGTTCACGCGACAAGGAGATTCTCAAACATCATGCATTCCGACCTCTCCCGCCTCATCGAACTCGATCGCGAGCGCAAACGCATTGCCCACATCGGCGCCATTCTCGGTTGGGATCAGGAGACCTGCATGCCGCCCAAGGCCGTCGATGAGCGCTCCGAGCAGCTCGCCCTGATCGAATCCCTCGCTCACGAGAAGTCCGTCCGTCCCGAAATCGGGGAACTCCTCTTGCGACTCGGTTCGACAAGTGCGAATCCGAGTGGTGACTCCTCGCTGGATCAGATCGAGCGGGCCTATCTGCGTGTTCTCCGACGCGCCTGGGACCGCGACACGAAGCTCCCGGCCGACCTTGTGGCCGAGTTCGCCCGGGCCGTCAGTCTTGGGCAGGCCGCCTGGGTCGAAGCGAAAAAGAACAACGACTTTCCCGCCTTCGCTCCTCATCTTGAGAAAATTCTCGGCCTGATCAGACGTCAGGCCGCCTGTCTCGATCCCGGCAAGGGCGCCTACGATGTTCTTCTCGATCTCTACGAACCCGGCTCGACCGAGGCCTCCGTCGCGGCCATCTTTTCGAGGCTCCGGAAGGATCTGGTGGGCATACTCACGAAAATCCGATCGCGGCCCCAGATCGACGACTCTATCCTCCACGAAACGGTGGGTGAGGCGAGGCAGAAGGCGGGGAGCGACTGGATCATGGACCTCCTCGACTTCGATCGTGGGCGCGGGAGGCTGGATATTTCGGCCCATCCTTTCACGACTACCCTCGGGGTCGATGATGTGCGGATTACGACACGCTACATCCCGGATTATTACCCCTCGAGTCTCTTCTCGACGATGCACGAGACGGGGCATGCCCTATACGAACTTGGCATCGCGCCGGGCCCTGATTTCCAGGGTACGGAGCTCGCCGAAGCCGCATCGATGGCCGTCCACGAGTCGCAATCGCGCTTCTGGGAGAATATGGTCGGTCGAGGCGACGCTTTTTGGAAGCGCAATTTCCGGCATCTGGCCGAGCTTGTATCTCCGGCCCTCGACGGGGTGCGCCGCGAGGACTTCGTGCGCGCGATCAACCGGGTCGCGCCATCCTTTATCCGCACCGAGGCCGACGAGGTTACCTACGGCCTTCACATAATTCTGCGATTCGAACTCGAGTCCGATCTCGTCTCGGGAAGGCTCGCGGTCCCCGATCTGCCCGCGGCCTGGAAGGTCAAGGCACGGGAGCTTCTCGGCCTCGAGGTCCGCGACGATGTACACGGCTGCCTCCAGGACGTGCACTGGTCGGCCGGACTCTTCGGATATTTCCCGAGTTACGCCCTAGGCAATCTCTACGCGGCCCAATTCGCAACGGCCATGCGAAAAGACCTTCCCGATTTCGATGACCGCATCTCCGCGGGTGACACTGCCTCAATCTTGGGGTGGCTTCGCGAAAAGGTGCATGCCTCGGGCTCGACCTGGTTGCCCTCCGAACTCATCGAGAGGGTCACCGGGTCTGCCCTCGATCCTTCGCATTTCGTGGCCTACCTCGAGGGCAAGTATTCCCGCATTTACGGATATTGAGGTGGTCGGCGCCCGGGGTGGGGGCCATGGCTGAGGGTCTCGGGAATCCCTGGCCCTGGATGCTTTTCGCCACCTGCTTCGCGGGCGCGGGACTCGGTTTTTTCGCCAGAGCCCTGTTTCGAAGCCGTTCGCGGCGCGGTCGCAGCCCTGTGCCGCCCTCTATCCTCGCCATGATCCTACTGGCCGCTGCTGTGTGCGCCGCGGCCGGACTCCTTATCTTTCCCGACAAGGCTTCGCTCGGCGATAGACTCCTTCTGCCCTCGGGCCTGGTCGCCACGGCCCTCGGTCTTGCAAGTGGCTTGCTTCCGAGAACCTTTGGCGTCGGCTTTCTCGTCGCCCTCGCCGCCATCTGTGCCTATGCCGCCCTTTGTCTGGAAGGCTGGCTTCCCCTCAAGGCCGTGCAACGTGTCGCGACTCTCACACCCTTTATTGTTGCGTCCTCGGGGAGTCACGGAGAGCTGCAAGTCGATGAGCGCGATACGGTGCCCCTGGTCCAGCGCGTCGACATCTTGGGGACAAACGCGGGTCTCATCGTCGAGCGGCTCCACCTTGGGGGGCCGCTCTCGGTCTTCGGCAGGGAGCACTATCGCGTCGCGGGCATTGCGGTCGCCCGCGGCGCGGTGCTGTCGATCGAGACGAGCTTCGCACCCCACGTCGACCCGATCGATGCCTCACTCCCCCTCGCCCAAGGACCCTCGGCCGAGCGCTCCCTGCTTTTCGCGAGCCGCTGGCGTGAGGCCAGTGCGCCCATGCCGCTCGTGGCATTCAGAACCCTGTCCTTTATCCTCGATCCCCGCGCCGCCAAGGCGGCCGAGCTGCGCGTCGTCGAGAAATAGGCCGAGCTGCGCGTCGTCGAAAAATGGGGCGGGGCATCGGCTGCGTCGCCACCGCTGCGGGGCCTCCACTGCGCCGCCCCCGCCGTGCCGCCCCCGCTCCTGGCTGGGACTCCTGACCTTCACGATGGTCGGGGTGGCTCAGCGTCGAGCGATCGCCTCGATCTCGACGAGTCCGCCCTTGGGCAGGGCCGCGACGGCCACTGTCGAACGGGCCGGGCGATGGGATCCGAAGAAGGCGCCGTAGATTTCATTGACCTTCGCGAAATCGCCCATATCGACCAGGAATATCGTTGTCTTGACGACTCGCTCAGAACCGAGACCGGCCGCCTTGAGAACGGCCCCCAGATTGGCAAGGGATTGGCGAGTCTGGGCTTCCAGCCCTTCGCGGAGATTTCCGCTCGCCGGATCGAGGCCCAGCTGTCCCGAGCAATAAACTGTGTCGCCCGCGTCGATGGCCTGTGAATAGGGACCAATGGCCGCCGGAGCCTCTTTTGTCGCAATCGCCTCAATTGCCATTCCATACCTCCTTATGTTCTCCGCAACGTGATCGAAAGGAGTATGCCCTGCGGTGCGCCTTGTGGCGAGACCCGTCCGCGGCTAGGATGACTCATGGACATCAGGCGCGCGGATGAGGGGGAGGGAAGGGCCGGGCGGAGGCGTGGCTCGGCCGATCCAGAGACCCACTGGGCCCCCGGGCAGATCCGATCCGGGGACATTCTGTATCCCGCGATGTCCAGGCGGACCGGGGGGCTTTCTCTGGGCATCAATCTTTTTCCGGAGGGCAAACTCTGCTCCTTCGATTGCGCCTATTGCGAAGTACTGCCGGGAAAGGGTGGCCCCGCCTTCAGCCTGTCCGCCCTCGAGAAGGACCTTGCTGCCTGGAAGGCCCTCGCCTCGAAGGAGGTGGATGGACCAACACCCTCCACGACCAAAGACCAGGTGGCCGGCCTCGATCTCTCGAAAATCCCCCTCGATTTCGCCTTCGCCGGCGATGGGGAGCCGACCCTCTCCTCATCGCTCTTCCCTGCCATAGATGCGGTCGCCGCGGCCCGCTTGAAATGGCCAACGGTTTTCGGGGCGGCAAAAATTATCCTTATAACTAACTCCACCGGTTTTCTCGACGCAAGAATCGCCGCGGGGCTTCACGATGCCGTCCGGCTGCATGGCCTCGAAATATGGGCCAAGCTCGACGCCGGAACAGAGAGTTGGTACAGGAAAATGGACCGCCGCGGACCCGATTTCGAATCGATCGTGGCTTCCCTGCTGGCCTTCTCGCGACGTTCGCCTCTCGTGATCCAATCGATGTTCTGCAAACTGAGGGGCGAGTCGATGGCAGATCAAGAAATGATCGACCCCCCCGAAGAGGAAATCGAAGCATGGGCCCTGCGCCTCGCCGACCTCGCCAGGGGCGGAGCAAGGCTTGCCGGCCTACAGGTCTATACCCAATCGCGGCACTCTCCCCATCGCTTGACCGCCGCCCTCGATGACGCCGGCCTCATCGCCATCGCGCGCCGCGCCGTCGACGCGATGGACCGGATGAAGGCGAAAATCCCCGGCCCCAAACCGATTCGCGTCTTCGGCCGCGAAGGGGAACTGGAATTCCCCGGAGGACCATCCTGGTAGATTTGCACAGTCACAGCACCGCAAGCGACGGGAGCTATACGCCTGCTGCCCTCGTCGAACTCGCCGCGGAATCGGGGATTTCGGTGCTGGCCCTCACCGACCACGATACGATAAGCGGATTGGCCGAGGCTCAACACGAGGCGGGGGTTCGCGGCGTGCGCCTCATTCGAGGCGTCGAGATCGAGGTGGCCTTTTCCCCCGGCGAATTCCATCTGCTCGGTCTCGATCTGCAAGGGACCGATGCCGAGATAGCCAAGGACCTCGCGAAATTGGGCCGGGCGCGCGCCGACAGGAATGCCCGAATTCTCGGGCGGATCAACGACGCGGGCATCGACGCGACGATGGAGGAACTCGAGGCCATCGCGCGGGAAGACAGGGAGGGCGAGGGTCAAATTGGCCGTCCTCATATCGCGCGCCTCCTCGTTGCCAAAAAGGCTGCGAAGAACAGACAGGACGCCTTCGATCGCTGGCTTGGAAAGGGCAAACCCTTCTATGAGGAGAAGGCCGTCATCGGACTCGAGGAAGGCATTGTGCTCGTCCATCGCGCGGGGGGCCTGGCGATCGTAGCCCATCCCCGATCGCTCTTCGTCTCATGGAGCCGGCTCTCGACGCTGATGGACGAGTGGCTCGATCAGGGCATCGACGGCATCGAGGCCTGGCACCCCACCGCCACTGTGGGCGAGTGCCGGCGCCTCGAAAAAATGGGCCGGGAGCGGGGCTTTCGCGTGACCGCCGGCAGCGATTTTCATGGCGCATCGCGCCCGGAACGCAAGCTGGGAAAGACAGCCGGCCGCCTTCCCATCGAAGACGCGTGGCTCGAAGCGCTTCGCCGGGATTGATTTCCGGGAGACCCTTCGCGGTCCATTCTTCAACCCTCGATGTCGCTTTTCCCGTGATCGCCGAGGGCCCGGTCGGTGACCTTGTCGTAGAGCTTCACTCCCGTGAAGAAGGACATCAGGATGAGGGGGCCGAGGATAAGCCCGTTGATTCCGAAGGTCTGGAGCCCCCCGACGATCGCGAAAAATATCAAGAGGGGGTGCACCTTGAGCCGGTCGCGAAGAAGGTAGACGCGAAGCACGTTGTCCAGTCCCGCGATCAGGACGGCGGACAGTCCGAGGAGAAGGAGCCCCATCCGGGGGTGACCGCCGAGAATCATCGCAATTGAAAGAGGACCCCAGATGAGGCTCGTTCCGAGCATGGGAATGAACGAGGCGCCGACCGTGAGTGCGCCGAAGAATAGGGCGCCCTTGATTCCGAAGGCCGAAAAGAGGGTGAAGGCGACAAGCCCCTGGAAGAGCGAGACGAGGATGTAGCCGATGACGAGGTCCCGGGACGAGGAACGAAGGGTGCGAAGGAAAAGGAGGCTGTATTCCTTTTCGATGGGCAGCGCCCCGATGATCGTGCGGAGCAACTCGGGACCGTCGAGGAGAAAAAAGAACAGGGTGAACATTATGAAGAGAAGGCTCACCACGACGACGAGGGTGTCGCGAACGATGACGCTCGACACGTTGATGATCTGAGCCGTGCTTCCGTTGAGGAGATGGGAGAATTCCTGGCGAAGATTGACTCCCGAGAGATCGATGCCGCCCTGCGTGATGTCATTGACGAATTTGCCGATGGGGCCCGCCGGCGAGAGATCGAGTATGGCGGGATTGGCCGAGAGGGCGTGGAGTATCATCTTTACGACGTCCCGGAGCTGTCCGATCAAGGCGATGCCGAGAAGAACGACGGGGACCATGATGATAAGTACTGAAACGATCGCGAATGCCGCCGCGAGCATTGTGCGCCAGGGCTCGCGGAGGGGCTTCCCCTTCGCGTTGCCCGAAAGCCGGTTGTACAGCGGATTGACGAATGCATAGAGGAGCCCCGACCAGATGAGGATGGTCAGGAAGGGGGCGAAGAGCCTCGCCACGAGGATCAACAGCAATATGAATAATGCGAGAAAAATGTAACGGCGAACCGCCTTGCCTTCCATTTTGATACCTACCCTTGTTTTTTCCTGCAGATTGTGCAGCCGAGAATATGGACATGTTTGCGCCGGGGACTCTCGAAATAGCGGGCGATGGCATGGTCTCCGGAACCCAGTTCGGCGCGGCAGACGGGGCAAAACCGCGCCGCCCTCCCGGCCTCGGCCCCGAGGCAGTGGAGGCAGCCATAGATGCGCATGAGCCTGTCGCCCTTGCCCGGAAAGATGTCGGACCGCATCGATTCGCCCGGGGCGAGAATGCTGCCGCAGAGGGCGCAGGCGCCGGGCCGGGGGCTTCCGGACCTCGTTGCGCCGGAAATCTTCGTCCCGTCGCCGTCGGGAGGGGCCTTCGACCTGCCCGCCTTCGACGACGTTCTTTGGCCATCGGCATGAACCGAATTCCCTCGAAGGAGGAGCGTCAGGATGAGTGCGAAGGCCAGAGCTCCCGCAAGCAGACTCGGAATCATCGAAGGAGTATAGCCGCCCGAAGGATTTGGCGCCATTGAGTAGCGCCGATCGTCGGCCGTTCCGCGGGGGATTCGGCGCCTTGACCATGGGTCTCAAGCCGATCTACTACCTTCCCATGGCCTCTCTTTACATGGTGGCGACGCCTATCGGCAATTTGGGCGATATGACCCTGCGCGCACTTGAGGTGCTTCGCGAAGTCGACAGCATCGCCTGCGAGGATACGCGTCACAGTCTCAAGCTCCTTTCCCATTTTGAAATTCGCAAACCCTTGCTTTCCTGTCATGCCAATGATGAAGCGAGGGGTGTCTCGCGAATCGTTTCCCTCCTCGATGAAGGCAAGAATGTCGCCTATATCAGCGACGCGGGCAGCCCCGGGCTCTCCGATCCGGGGGCCGGGGCGGTCCGGGCGGCACGAGAAGCCGGCCACACCGTCGTGCCGATACCCGGGGCTTCGGCCTTCTCCAGCCTCGTTTCGGTATCGGGAATGCCTGGGCGATCGATACTGTTCGAAGGTTTCCTCTCGCCGAAACCGGGTCGTCGTCGAGCGCGCCTTGTCGAGCTCATGGCCCGCCCGGAGAGTTTCGTGGTGTATGAGTCGCCCTTCCGCATCGGCAAACTCCTTGCCGACATCGCCGCGATCGATCCGGATCGCCGACTCTGCCTCGGCCGTGAAATGACCAAAATCCACGAAGAAATCATTGCCGGAAAGGCTTCGGCCCTTCTTGAGCGCTTCGGAGTGGAAGGAAGGGGGGAATTCGCCGTGATTGTAGGGTATCAGGAACACGGGGTGACGGATTCCGAAGAGGAAGTCGGAGAGTGATTGGCCGCTTGTTGGATATCGGAAAATGACGTAAACTAATCTTGAGTTAAGGCCGATAATCCCTATGAAAGGCAGGGGCGCGTATGACTATTGATCGCCTGAATTCCCTGGACCCGATCCGGGAACCCAAGAAACCCAGCGGCGCTGGCATGAATCAGCGAGCCGGGAAGGGCGATTCCATTGCGATTTCCTCGGACGCTGTGGCCAAGGCCGAACTGTTTAACGTCCTTGAGGTCGCGAAGGCCGCTCCGGATGTCAGGACCGATCGTGTCGCCGAAGTCAAGTTGAGGCTTCAGGATCCCGCATACATCAACGACAGTGTGCTTTCCATGACGGCGGACAGGATCGTCGACCAGCTTCTGGGAAATTCGTAGCAGTTCGGACAATATCCGGTTCGCCGGCTTGGGCGAAGTCCTTTCGGGCGCCACGGCGCCTGGGGCTAGTCTGGTCGGCTCCTCCGGACCGGCGTGATGAAAGCGGGAGCGAACTGACAAGCTGTCAGTCGGCCTTCCGCTTTTTTTTTGGCCCGACAGGAGGGACCGATGGCCGATTTTCAATTTTCTATCCGTCCTCGCATCTGGATCGGGCCGGATAGCCTCCTGCGCCTTCCCCTGTTTGCCGGAGAATTCGGCGTCGAAAACAGGGCCATCCTCATTGCCGACCCCCTTCTCCACGAGTCCGGGGTGAGCGGGAGGGTCAGTTCCCTTCTCGAAGACAGGGGCGTCAAGGTATTGCTCTTCGATGAAATTCCCGAGCGGGCCTCTACCAGGGCGGCTGAAGATGCTCTCAGGCTGACCAGGGGGTCGAAATCGGCCTTTGTCATCGGCCTGGGTGGCCAAAAGACCCTGATGATTGCTCGGACAGCCGCATGTCTCGGTCGCGATCGCCTCGATGTCGACGCCTTCGTGGATGGGGCCGCCGTGACGGCCCCCCCCCTGCCCTTGGTCGAGATACCCAGCTCACTTCGCCATGGTTTCATGTGCGAAGATGCCATCATCCTCGCGGATGCCCGCGATCGCCGAGCGAGGCTGATGCGGTCTGCCGGAGCTCCTCCGGCGGCAGTCCTCATCGATCCCAATCTTTCGACCGGCCTCTCGGCCAAAATGGCGGCCTCCTGCGTCATCGACGGGTTGATGGGCGCCATCGAATCCTACATCTCGGCCCGCTCCAACTTCCTCTCCGATCACGTTCTCGAAAAAGCCATCGAGTTCCTCGCCAAGGCGCTCACCATCATTATTGCACGGCCTGACGATCCTTCGGCGCGTGCCGATGCCTGGAAAGGCTCCTTCCTGGCCGGAATCGGACAGGGCAGCTCGGCGCCGGGAATGGGAAGGGCTGTGTCCTTGGCGATCAACGCCAAGCATGGGATTCCCAAGGCCAGCCTCGCCGCCATCATCCTTCCCTATTCGATGGAACTGGGAGCCAAGAGCCGTATCGAAAAGATCGCCCGAATAGCCTCCCTTCTCGGCGACGAACCTGCGGGCGCCCATGAAGAACGCACGCAAGCCGAGGCCGCATCCAAGGCGATCGAGTGGCTCAGAACCCGTCTCGGCCTTCTCAAGGTTCCGAGCCGCCTGAAAGACTTCGACCTGAACCTTGACGATCTGGTCGAAACTGCCCGCGATGCCCGAGAATTCGATTTTATGAACTGGCTTCCGCGCGCCGTCTCCGTCGATGACGTCTTCGATTTTGTGAAAACAGCCTATTGAATCGTGTTTTCGCCAGAACGCCTCGCCAAGCTCTCTCCCCTCCACAGGCTCCGGAAGGCCGCGCTTCTCCTTGAAGGTTGCGAGCGCGAGTTGATTGCGGCCGGTCGCGTGGGCGAATCGAACAGGGCCGCCTTCGATCGGTCCAGGCGCATAGCGGAGGTTCTCCGGGCCCTCGGTGAGGCGCCGCAACAAGTCGACGCTGCGGCCCGGGACCTCCTATCGGCCGGCCCCGATGAAGATGCGCTTCGAGCCATGGACAGGCTTCGTCACGCCCTGTTTCAAGCGGGAGGCCAGTCGAGGGCCGACTGGGATCTGATCGATCCGGAAAGCGGTCTGGCCCTCGCGGAAAGGCGGCCCCTCGGCGGGCTTCTCGTCTACTTCGAAGACATCCGATCCCCCTTCAACGTCGGCTCCATGCTGAGAACCGCGGAGGCCTTCGGTTTTGAGGAAGCCTTATTATCGGCATCCTGCGCCGATCCACTTCACCCCCGAGCGGCCAGATCGGCCATGGGGGCCGCCTCCCTCATGCCCTGGCGCCGAGCGGACATCGAAGCCCTCGAGACCCTCGGCCCTGCCTTCGCCCTTGAGCTCGGGGGCAGCCCCCTGGCCGACTTCTCCTTTCCCGAAAAGGGAGTAGTCGTGGTCGGTTCGGAGGAGCTCGGGGTCAGCTGTGAGGCCCTCGGTCGATGCGGGCTCGGAAAGGTCAGCATACCGATGCGGGGGGCCAAGGCTTCCATCAATGTGGGCGTGGCTTTCGGCATTATTGCCAACGCATGGGTCCTGTCCCGGGGCCCATAGCTGCGCGGCTTCGGTCGGTTTGACAGGTCGGAAAAGCCACGATACACTACCCTCATACTATAGCCCTATAAGGGAGGACAAATGGCCAAGGTAGAGTTGAAGAAGATTGGCAAGGTGTACGATGGCAATGTGCGTGCCGTCGACGATGCCAATATCACCATCGAGGACAAGGAGTTCGTTGTTTTTGTCGGCCCCTCCGGCTGCGGCAAGTCGACGACGTTGCGCATGGTCGCCGGCCTGGAGGACATCACCGAGGGGGAACTGCTCATCGACGGCAAACTCGTCAATGATGTACCGCCCAAGGACAGGGACATTGCGATGGTATTCCAGAACTATGCCCTCTATCCTCACATGACCGTCTACGACAACATGGCCTTCGGTCTTAAAATCCGCAAGGTTCCCAAGGCCGAGATCGAGACGCGGGTCGGCGAGGCTGCCCGTATCCTCGACATCGAGAAACTCCTCGATCGGAAGCCCAAACAGCTTTCAGGCGGCCAACGTCAGCGCGTGGCGGTCGGTCGGGCCATCGTCCGCAAGCCGAAGGTCTTTCTTTTCGACGAGCCCCTCTCCAACCTCGATGCCAAGCTTCGTGTCCAGATGCGAGCCGAGCTGATCGAGCTTCATGACAGGCTCCAGGCGACCATGATTTATGTCACCCACGATCAGGTTGAGGCCATGACGATGGGCGACAAGATTGTCGTCATGCGGGATGGCAAGGTTCAACAGATCGGTTCCCCCCTCTATTTGTATAACCACCCCATCAACAAGTTCGTCGCCGGCTTTATCGGCTCGCCGGCCATGAATTTCCTCAAGGTCAAGGTCGTCGAAGAGGGCGGCAAACTCTTCATCGACGAGGGTTCCTTCAAGCTCGAGCCTGCCGCCGATCATATCGCCCTCCTTAAGCCCTATGTGGGGAAAGAAATATCCTTCGGCATCAGGCCCGAGGACCTTCCCTGCCTCGAAGGGGGCTCGGTGCCACAGGGCCCCGGCACGATCATGGGAAAGGTGACGGTGGTCGAGCCTCTCGGAGCGGAAATTCATCTGTATGCCTCGACTCCGACCCAGCCGATGGTGGCGAAGATTCCACCGCATCACCTTTTCAAGATTGGCGACAACGTGCACTTTACGCCGGTGATGGACAAGGCTCGCTATTTCGATCGCGAGACCGAGCTTTCGATCCTTCCTGTCAAGCTTTCGGAGAAGGAATAGACAGGAGAGTCCATTTTTGAGACTCAGCCGAGTTTTGAAGTGCTTCGGCAGATGAATCTGGCGAGGAGCCGACTCCGAACACCCTAAATACGGTTGCGTGCCAAGGCGGCGGGGGATGGTCATTGCGACCACCCCCCGCTTGCTTTATAGTTGGCATGATGCTTAACGACTTGGAAGATCGCGTCGGCGCACTCATCGCCATCGTCAATGTCATTGGCTCGGAGAGCGAAGGGCTCTACTTGACGATTGGGCGCCTCTTCCCCGCGATCATGGCGGAGGCCGGGCGCAGCGTCGACCTGGCGGAAACCTCCCTGGCTTCTTTTTTCGGCAAGGAAGGCGCGAGTAAATCGATTGATGAGATGAAGTCCCTTGTGTCCGAGGCCGCGATCTGGTTCCGCCGTCTGCATGATCGCGATGCGGACTTTCTCGACCGGATCAACGAAAGCATGGAACGCCTGGCCAGTCTGGATAATTTGATAAAGGGAGTGCGCGCCGATTCCGAGGACATGGAGATAATTTCCCTCAACGCGATGACGGTCGCCCTCAAATCGGGTTTCGCCGGCAAGGCATTTTCCGTCATCACCGATGAACTCAAGCGACTATCGGCCCAGACCATCGAACTCACGGAATCCATAACCCTTCGAGGCCAGAATCTTCTCAACGTCTTCTCGACTCTTCGTGATGCCCTCGGCAGGCTCGATCGCTTCCAAGATGATTTTTTCGACCGACTCGAGCGCAGCCTGCAAGAAACCTTTGACATGAATCGAAACGAACTCGATGCCGCGCGCGAGCTCTTCACCTCCCTGATTGCCGAGGCGCGTGAACTGCGCTCTCCAGTGCAGGCGATCATGCAGGAGGTCCAACACCAGGACATCGTGCGCCAATCGCTCGGCCATGTCGTCATTTCCCTTTCCGAGGCTGAGGGCGCCGCGCGAAGAAGGAAGGAGGAAGGCGCGAGCGAGGAGGAAGAGGTCGCCTATATCGCCTCGATCGCAAGGCTTTCCGCCCAACTCATAGAAGATATCATGGCCAAGATCGACGCGAGCGCGGCCTCATTCAAAGGCAATATCGATGAGGTGGAAAGGCGTGTGGGCGGTATCGAAGAGCGCCGTGTGGACTTTGTCCATCACGCCGATCAGGGAGCCGTCGAGGACGTTGGAGCCGAAACAGGACGCTATCTGGAGTTCAAGAAAGCCGTGACCGCGGCTGCGAGGCGCCTTGGAGACCAGATTCGTGGGCTCGATGATTCCTTCAGGAGTCTCTCCACTCTTCTGTCGAGGTTCAAAAACATCGTGGTGGCGTCGCGCATCGAGATCGCGAAGAACCGCGCGCTCACCGGTGTCAGCACCACCGTTGCGGGGATGGTGGAACTCACCGGCAAGATCGAAGCCGATGTGTCGGGGGCGACGGGAAGCACCAAGAATTTTACCAAGGTCGCCGAGGCGGCGATGGCCGAATATGCCGAAGACGGCTCCGGTTCCCTGCGTGGCCGATCGGTAGACCCTCGCCCTTCGCCCGCGGATGGCATGTCGGCATCACGGCTTTCGGGGATGCGACGCGACGCGGCGGGCATTTCGGCCGTCCTCGCGAAGGTACGGCAGGACCTGGCTTCACTCAAGATGGAACGAAACGCGACTCGCGAGGCGATCGTCAACTTTGCGTTGTTTTCGCCCGAGTTTCTCCGGTATATCGGTGAGGCGCGGGGAGCCTTGGCCGATCTCACCGGCCTGTCCACCAGGCTCGGGCAGGCAAGGGCGGAACTTCTCGCCCTTGAAGAGCACGCGGTCGCTGCCCTCGGCGGAAAAATAGACAGGGAAATCCATTCGGGGCGCTTGCAGGAAATGATTCAGCGCTTCACCATTTTTACGCACAAGCGAGCGGCGGGGGAACTGGCTAACTTTCGCGTGGAAGAAGGCAGCGGGTCAGGGGAAATAACGCTTTTCTAAACACGGCCGAGCAGCCTCCGGCGCAAATTGGTAAGGTCTTGCGACATCCTGCGGGGCGGACAGTTCCCTGCCGCCCCGCATCGCTTTTTAATCGGCTGAAGTGCTCTTCGAATCCTTTTTGGCTTTTTTTTCGGCCCGTTTTTCCTTAAGGGATTTCTGGGCTTTTCTCTTTTCCTCGCCCTTCTGCTTGTCCTGCGATTTCACGAGTGCCTCCTTGGCCGCCGTCGCTGGCGATCGCATATCCTATGTTCACTACAGACAATTATGTATGGCAACAGGAGCCTGCGCAAGTGCGCGGGACGATTCAGCTCGCGCCCCGTGGCTCGATCCTGATGTCTTCTCCCTCGGGAAGGTATACCTTCGAACGCGAGGGAACCGAATGGGTGAGCCACACGTTTCCGCCGATGACAGACCCCGCACCGATGACCGTCTCGCCGCCGAGAATCGTGGCTCCAGAATAAATCGTCACACCATC
This sequence comes from bacterium, assembly GCA_021782015.1. Taxonomy (GTDB): domain Bacteria; phylum Spirochaetota; class Spirochaetia; order Treponematales; family Rectinemataceae; genus CAIJMU01. The sequence continues at coordinate 40,873 of JAJXVS010000001.1, forward strand.
CTCGATCGTGGGATGCCGCTTCGTTTCGCCCAATTCCTTGCGCACCGAGAGCGCTCCGAGGGTGACGCTTTGGTAGAGCTTGACATCGTCGCCGATCACCGCCGTTTCGCCGATGACCACGCCCGTGCCGTGGTCAATGAAGAAGCCCGATCCGATCCTGGCGCCGGGATGGATGTCGATGCCCGTCTTGCCGTGAACGCTCTCGCTCATCATGCGGGGGAGGAGGGGAAGGCCGGCCTGCCAAAAGAAGTGTGCGATGCGATGCACGACTATAGCCTCGAGGCCGGGATAGGCGAGAATGACTTCTTCATGCGATTTGGCCGCGGGGTCGCCTCGAAACGCGGCCTCGACGTCTCGCATCAGGACCGACCTCAGGGCCGGCAGCCAGTTGAAAAAGGACTCGACGAGGTCTCGAGCCTCGATTTCGCAGGCCGCCGGGCAATCGGATGCGCCCGCTTGCCGTGTCTTGTATTCGAGGGCCCTCGTCACCTCGGGAATCAGGAGCTTGGCGGCCCGATGCACGAGTTCTCCGGCAACGAGGCCCAGGTTGCGATCGTCGATTCCATCCTCTCGCCTGAAGCCGGGGAAGATGAGGGTTTCGATATCGGCGAGGGCGCGAAGAACCGCTTCGCGCGCGGGCAAATTGGGACCGGCCGCGTGGTTGACGCCGCCATCTTTCGCCCAGGAATTGATGATGCCTGCTATCGCATCGGAAAGGGTGCCCACGGAGCCTCCTAAAAATTCAAAGAAGCCGACAGGCTCCGGGACCTCTGATTTCGAGTTCCACCACCGAGCCCGCGCCGAACCAACCTTCGATATACCGTTTATAGGCTGCGGCGCGTTTGTCCCGCACCCAAGCCTGCATCGTGCCGGCAAAACCTCCGCCATGGACCCTGGCGACCCCATCCTTGCCAAGCCAGCGCTGCGTCAGGGCGATGGCGACGGCGAGGGACTGGCTGCCCGGAGTGCGGCCCGTGCTGACATTCTGAAGAAGTCGCCATGAAGAATCGCCCGACTTGGCGACCAGCGCGAGGAATTTGCG
>JAJXVS010000153.1 GCA_021782015.1 bacterium
CGGTACTTGACCGCGGTCGCGACCAGACCGGCATAGCCCGTCGAAATCGCGTGGTAGACGTCCGCCTCCGGAGGCGGCACGCTCACCACGGCGAACAGCATGGAAAAGGCGGCCTTCCAGGCCCAATAGAAATCGGTGAAGGGATACATGGGATTGTGGCGCCTGTTCAATTCCACGAGGATATCCCAGAACCTCCTGCTGTCGAGGGCGGCGCGCATCGGGTTGAATTCCTCGGGCACCAGTCTGATCAGCTCCACGATGTCGTCGATCGCGATGTTCGGGCTCCGGCGCTGGATGTCCTTCAGCACTCGGTTTATTTTCCCCCAGGCCCTCGGCCTTCCCCCTGCCCTGCCCTCCTCGCCGAGCACGACGTCGACATGTTCCTTCACGTTGGGGAGGAGCTTGTACTTGAGGGTTTGATGCTTCGAGGGCGAGATCGTCATGAGGGAGAATTCCACCTCAGGCAGGCTCGCGATCAGATCCTGGGTCCAGGACGACACGCCGCCGGTGATGTACGGATAGGAGCCCTCGAGGAGGAGGCAGACCCGCATCCCTAGGCTCCCATCCAGTAGGCGAACAGGGCGGTTTCCTTCTCGCCGAGCTGGTCGATGAACTCTACCATTTGTGACAATATATTCGCGGCGCCCTCGAAATTCTTCTGCGAATACTCGATCTCGGCGGCGAGAAGGATGTCGTCGGAGGAATTCTTCGACGGATCCCCTTCGAGAAGATCCTTCGCCGAGGCGTAATCCCTGACCTCCATCAGGGCCCTGATGTAATTGTTCCTTTCCTTGCCTTCGAGGGGGCGCAGGTCCAGGAGTTCCCGGTACGTGGCCAGGGATTGATCTATGTAGAATTCCTTAATGGCCCGACGCTTGCCGTTGAGGAGGGCCAATTCGTAATGAATCCGCCCCAGCTCCGAGAGGGTCGGGCCGAGGCCCTCCTCTTGCTCGAGGATTTTCTTGAGCGCGCTCGTCCGCGCGTTGTAGCGATTCTCGATAACATTGACGCTTTCCGCCGCCCAGAGCGCGATTTCCTGGTCCTCGCTGTGAATCAGTTTTTCGAAAATGCCCATGAGGACGACGTTGGTCCTGAAGTCAAGGTTGGGGCGGGCGAGGATCCGGTCGATCTCCTCCAAATCATAGGGTTCCTCGTCGATGGGCTTGGTGGAGGCGGACTTGAAAATGAAGGCCTCGATGGGCGCGAAGTTGGCCTCGAAGGCCTTGAGGGCCCCGGCGGGGGTCCTGGGCAGTATGAAGGTTCCGGCATTCAGGAAAAACTCGAGGATGTTCATGGCTGCCGTTTCTGCTTCCCGAGCACTTCCTCGGCCGCCACCAGGATTGAATCGACATCGACCCTGCCTTTGCCGCTGTTCGCGTAGCCCATGAGCAGATCCATGGGAACCGCGTCTTCGTCGATCTGCCAGACCTTTCCGTTTAGCATGCCCAACAGGTCGAAGCAGAAGAGCGCCGTCCCGTCGAAGTCGATCTGCGGGTAGAAGAGGGCCATCTGCCCCTCGTTCCTGTAGTGATAGAGATCCAGGACATTGCCCGAGAGGGCCTTGATCTCGCCCATGTAACGCCGTATGAGCGCGAAGACCTTCTTTTCGCCATATTTAGACATAATTGCATCGAACTTCGACAGTTCCAGGATGATGACCGAAAATCCGCTCCCCTGGTATTCGGAGGAGGAGGCCCACTGTTCCATCTTCCGGCGAAGGACAGGATAGAGGGGCAGGGAGGTCTCAGGGTGCAATTGGGTGAACATGAGGCGTTCATTGGCGACGGAGCGCTCGATGGCCGGGGAACCCAGTTCGAGGAGGACGCCCAATATTTTTTCGGTATAGAGATTGAATTTGGAAAAGGGCATATCTTCGATATTCAGGACGCCCCAGACGGTCTTTCCGAAGGAGATGGGGAAGGCCAGGATGTTGCGTCCCTTGTCCATTTTTCGGAGATTCGCATAGTTGATCAGCATTCGGGCCGAAAAGACGAGGTTGTTCCTCACCACCCAGCCCTCGATGGTATCGGCGGAGGGAATGCTTTGCAGCCCCTTTTCCTCCTCCTCCCAGCCGATGGTCGCTTCGCATTCGAGGCTGTTGTCCTCGGGCTTGTAGATCCACACGGAGGCCTTGGTCGCCCACGCGTACTGACGCACCATATCCAGGAGAATCGCGAGGGTCTCGCCCACGCTTTGCGTCGTCAGGTCCCGGATGCGGGCGAAGAGGGAAGTGATGGATTCCTGCTGCCTGAGAACGCGCTCCTCGAGGTCCCGGTTCACCTCCACGAGGGCTTTTTTCTCCGTGTCCAGGCGTGACTTTTCGGAGGCGGCCTTCCTCAAGAATTTGTTTTTCGCGCCCAGTTGATCGAGGAAATTGTCATGGACGAGGCCGAAAACGTAGACGGCGACAAGGGTCCATAAAAAGGAGATCTTGTAGGTCGCCACGAGTTGCATCGCGTCGAGGGACGGGCCCTGCCGGGGAAAGGGAATGAAGAGCGAGATGAGGGACAGGAGGAGGGCCAGAAAACCATACCAGGTGCCGAACCATACCGCGGCGAAGAGGGAGAAAAGGACATAGGGGTTGGCGGGAGAGGCGACGAAGCCGGCTTCGAAGGGACCCAATCGGTTCGCGATGGCGACGATGACCGCGACCGCGACCACCTCGAGCGACTTTTTGAGGATCTGTGATACCGGAGGCCCATTCGCCCGCCATGAAGCCCGGATTCCTTCCAACCGCTTCCCCTTTCTCTCGTGCGGCATACCGCCCATTTATGCGTTCATCCCCGTGCGTCCGTTCTTCCGGTTCCCCCCTCGAATGCGCTATATTCCACCGGGTGCGGAGACAATTATTTATAGGCTGTATTTCGTTTTTCTTGTCGCTCGCGGCAATCCTGCCCGCGGGCGCGGCCGACGGCTACCGCGACGCGATGCGGCGTCTGGTCATCGAACTCGCCGCCCACGCGAAGGGGCTCAACCCCCGCTTCGCCGTGATCACGCAAAACGGGAACGCCCTTTTCGAGGGCCCCGTTGATACGCCCCTCAAGGCGGCCTATCTCGCGGCGATCGACGGGGTCGCCCAGGAAAGCCTCAGATTCGGCGATCCGGAGACGGGGATGCGGACGGCCGCCGCGACCACGGCCTATCTTCTCCCCATACTACAGCACCTGAGGGCCCAGGGCAAAACCATCCTGACCATCGACTACTGCGACAGGCCTACTCAAATATCGGAGATTTTCGCGGCGAATGGACAGGAAAAATTCATCAGCTTCGTCGCGCCTACCCAGGCTTTGGACGGCATTCCCCTCTATTCGCGAAAGAGAGGCTTCTTTTCGCCCCTTCCCGTCGAAACGCTCGCGCAGGCGCGAAATTTCCTCTATTTGATAAATCCGGAGACCTATTCCACGAAGGCGGACTTCATCGGGGCATTGAGGCAACAGGATTTCGATCTTTTGGTCATCGACGCCGATTTTGGGGACGGGTCGCTGGGCGTAGCGGACCTGAAAGAACTGGCCCACAAGAAAAACGGGGCGAGACGCCTGGTCTTCGCCTACTTGAGCATTGGCGAGGCCGAGAACTATCGCTCCTACTGGCGACCCGAATGGAACAGGCTGCGACCCGAATGGATCGAAAGCGAAAACCCCCAATGGAAGGGCGATTTTCGCGTCAAGTATTGGGATCCCGCCTGGAAGTCCATCCTGTTTGGCAGGGCGGCCTCGTACCTGGACAGGCTGGTGGCCGCCGGCTTCGACGGAGTCTACCTGGACACCGTCGATACCTTCTATTATTTCGAGGACCTCAGTACGCGTCCCCCTCAGGCGGAACAAGGCAAATGAACTTGAGGGGGAGGGTGCCGGTGTTTTCGAAGGTATGTCGCTTTCCGCCCTCGATATAGGCAACGGAGCCGGCCTTGATGGCATGGCTCGAACCATCGATGGTGAGGCGGCCCTCCCCTTCAAGCACATAGTTCGCATGGAACCAGGCGTGGGTATGATGCGGCGAATGGCCGCCGGGCGCGAGGGTGAAGACGCGCAGATAGCCTTCGTAGCCGTCCTTGGGGCCGATCAGTATCTGCTTGAGGGTTCCCTCGATGTCGTTCCCCTTCATCGGAAAGGGCTTAATCTCGCTTTCGTGCCTGACCATTGGATTCTCCTCGAGCCGAATTGCTGATTGCGCGTCGCGTTTGACGCGGCCCCGAATCGCGGGCCCATCGGCAGCCCCGGATCGGATTCCGGGGCGCCGACGAGGCCGGCCGATCAGGGCATGGGACGGCCGCGGGCCGCCTCGAACAGACTGTACCACTCTTCCCTGCTCAGCGTCACTTCGAGGGACCGGGCGCAGGCGGCCAGGCGATCGGGTCGCGTGGTGCCGAGGACGGGGAGGATGCCGGCGGGATGCCGGAGGAGCCACGCGAGGGCGATGGCCTCGGAGGGCACTCCGCGCTCGTCGGCGTAGCGCTTGACGAGGACCGCGGTCTTCCGGGCCGTCTCCGAAAGTTTGGCCTGGTCGCCTCCGGAGAGGGCACCCCGGTCGAGGGGGCTCCAGGCCTGAAGGCTCACTCCCTTCATTCTGGAATATTCGAACAGGCCCTCCCAACCATCGGGATAGCCCGCTGAGGCCTGATTGAAGGAGATTACGGACTCGGCAAACCCATGATGCAAGAGGCTCATCTGAAGCTGATTGGCCACGAGGGGGTCCGGCAACAGGCTTTGGATGTGCTCCACCATCGCGCGTCCCTGGTTCGAAACGCCGAAATACCTGACCTTGCCCGCCGATTTGAGGACGGCGAAGGCGCGGGCTATCTCCTCAGGCTCGTAAAGGACATCGGGTCGGTGGAGAAGAAGGATGTCGAGGTACTCGACGCCCAGCCTTTTCAGGATCGCATCGGTGGCCGAGACGATGTTCTCATAACTAAAATCAAATCGTTGGGGCGTTCCCGACGGATCGCCGGCCCATCGGATGCCGACCTTCGACTGAAGGACGATCCTGTCCCTGAGGCCCGGCATCTGGCCGAGAACCTTGCCGAAGACCGCCTCGGCCCTCCCGTGCGCGTAGATGTTGGCATGGTCGAAGAAATTGATGCCGAGTTCCAGGGCGGCTTCCACGAACTCGCGCGCCTGTCTTTCCTCGGCTCCGCTCAAGGCCTTCTCCATCTCCCAGCCGCCGCCCAGGCCCATGCAGCCCGCGCACAACCGTGAGACGCGAAGATCCGTATTGCGCATCAGCACCTTTTCCATGGAGTCTCCTTTCCGCGAATCGAGCGCGCCGTCGCGGGGCGATCATCCCCGCCGTGTCGGCGTCTGCTCAGCCAAAATACAATCTCATCATTATGGCCTGGTCATGATTCCCGAAGCCCCGCCCGAATATATTAAGACCACCTACATGATCGGCACCTTCCTTCACGCCGATTTTCACCCGGATGGAATGATGCTCCGCAAGGCCGAGATCGGCCAGGCGCACCTCGGAAATGCGGATTCCGTCAACGAAGCTGCCCTCGTCGGTGACGCTCCAATTCTTCAATAGCCCATATTGGGAGCCTTCGAGTTTCCACCAGCCCGGGGTGTATTTCCCGCGCTTGTCCCCGAAATCGCCGGGCGAGGTCCAGGTGCCGACCTCCGTGGTGTTGATCCATAGGCTGATGTCCGATTGCCAGTTCTGGTCGGTGAGGAGGGCTTCCGAAGAAAGCTCGACGCTGATTTCGAGCTTGCTCAGTGCCTTGTTTTTATAGAGGGCGTTATTCGGGAATTTATATTCCACCCATCCCTGCTCGAACCAGAGGAGGCCCGCCTTCATGCGGTCGGGATTCAGGAATGAATCGGGAACATCGAGATATCCGATAATTCCCTCCGGAGAGCATAGGCCGCAGGGCGCCGAAACCTCATAACTGGTGAAAAGCCCCAGGGGCATTTCCACCTCGATGAGGTCGTCGCGGGCGCTCTGGTCCTCCTCCACGAAGCGGATCACCAATTCTTCATAGATAGCCTTGCATATTTTTTGGTTGCCCTTTTTGGCCTTGACAATCTCCGAACTCAGAAGGCCCGCCTTTTCCAGGATGCCGACATTCAACGCGATGGTGGACTGGGGGACCTCCAGGGCCGCGGCGATTTCATTGATGTTCAGGGATTTTTTGTGCAAGAGATGGAGTATGCCGAGGCGGAGTTCCGAAGCCAAACCAAGAATGATGTGCTTGTCCTCCACCGGGTCGATGACCAGGATCTTTGAAGTTGAGTCCATCATCCCTATATATCATCTTTTGTGATATTAAACAAGCTGAATCCTGTGGAAATTGAAACTTGCCCAATTTTGCGAGAATTCCGGCAAGGAAATCCCTCCAAGGAGGGATTTTCCCAACATTCTTCCGGGGTACAGGAGTTCTATCGGTCTTCATACTGGTTTTTCTGATACATATCGTTTTTTTTGCTATTGACAACAAAAAGAATGGATACCTACAATCCTCCTAGACGGAAAGGGGCGACCTTCTCCGCCACGGCCGAATTCCGGTCGATGTTATTTTTTAATTGGAGGTAGGTATGCAGAAAAGAAGGACGCGCCTGGCGTTGCTCGTCGGATTGGCGATGCTGATTCCTGCGGTGGCATGGTCCCAAATACAGGTAACCTTGTGGGATTTCATGTCGGGAGGCGACGGGGTCAGGTGGAAGCAACTAATCAGCGATTTCAACTCGAGCCAGTCGGAAGTCAAGGTCAACGGTACTACCCTGACCTGGGGAGATCCCTTTTATACAAAGGTCCATACCGCGGTGATTTCGGGACAAACCCCGGATGTCATGACCTACCATATTTCCCACTTTCCCGCGGGTCTCAAGGCACATGACCTGCGCCCGATCACCGAATCTGAGTTGAACTCGGTCGGCCTGTCCTTCAAGGACTTCAATCCGGTCTTGGTGGAGAAATCGAAGGAAATCGGCAATGCCTTTGGCAAGGCCGGTGATATCTACGGCATTCCCCTCGATACCCATACTTCCATTCTGTATTATAACAAGGATCTTCTGAAACAAGCCGGCCTTCTGGCTTCCGATGGACTGCCCAAGGGAATTACGGGCATCGACAACTTCAGCGCAGCCCTCCAGAAAATCAAGGACACGACCGGTGCCCTTCCCCTCGCCCTCTCTTCATCACAGGATCCCGCCACGGTATGGAGGCTCTTCTACACGCTGTTTGCGCAGCAGGGTGGATCCTTCACTCCCGGAGGCACCTTCAGTCTCGACCAGCTCGATACAATTGGTGCAAAGAGCCTCCAAACGATGGTCGACTGGACGAACAAGGGATTCATGCCGGTGGCCGCGGCCTATCCGGCCGCCATCGCGATGTTCAGCTCGGGCAAGGCCGCCTTCATGATGAACGGCGACTGGGAAGTGACGACGATGGTCGACCTCAAGAAGAGCGGCAAGCTCCCCTTCGATTACGGAGTCATGGCGTTCCCCCAGCTCTTCGACAATCGATCGACCTGGGCTGATTCCCATGAGATCGTCATCCCCAACAACACGAGGAACCCCCTGTCCCCGGCCAAACTCAAGGCCGTGTTGACCTTCGTGGCCTACGTGGAAAAACATTCCATCATTTGGGCGGGCAGTGGACACATCCCCGCGTATCTTCCCGTTCTCAACAGCCCCGCAATGGCCAAATTGAGCCCGAACAACCAATTCGCCGTACAGGCGGCCAAGGACGTCTATTTCGAGCCGATAAGCACGGTATTCGGCGTCGGAACTCCCGCTCTCAATTATGTTGATAATTTCTTCTTCCCCGCTCTCAGCGGCAAGATGAGCGTCCAGGACGCGATTTCCAATTTCAAGTCTTCCATCAAGTCGGCGATGGACCAGTAAACCTCGTGGCGAGGAGGCCCCTTGGGGGGCCTCCATTCCTGGTTTGTACCGACTTTCATTGGAGGGCAGGATGACCGCAACAACAAGCATATTGCGCGTCTCGCCGGCGGCCGCCAAGGCTCGACGTCGCAATTGGAGGGTCGCGCTCAGTCTCATGGCGCCCTTTCTCGCCGTCTATTTGATCTTCCTCATCTATCCCACGATTCGCGTAATTACCCTCAGTTTCACCGACGCCGATATCGCAGGAGTGGGGAAATTCATCGGTTTCAAGAATTATGCGCGCTTGCTGCATGACCCTCTGTTCTGGGCCTCCCTGTGGCACACGATCTATTTCATGATTCTATGCGTGGTGCCCAACGCCGCCGCCGGGCTTCTGTTCGCCCTGCTCCTCGTAAGGCTTCGCAGGGCACGCGGGCTCGTTCAGGCCCTCTTTTTCATGCCCTATATACTTCCCGTCAGCGTTGTGACGGTCATCTGGATATGGATGTTCGACTCCAGCTACGGTGTCGTGAACTTCCTGCTTCACACGAAAATCCAATGGATTCAGGACGCCGCCTGGGCCATGCCGACGGTTGCCTTCGTCACCATCTGGTGGACGGTGGGCTTCAACATGCTCCTCTTCATCGCGGGCCTCGAATCCATCCCCAAGGAGTATTACGAGGCGGCCGCGCTGGATGGGGCAAGCGGCGGGTTCAAGGTCTTCCGCCATATCACCTGGCCCCTCCTTTGGCCCGTAACCTCGCTGGTGCTCATCCTGCAGATCCTCGCCCAATGGCAGATATTCAACCAAGTGTATCTTCTCACCAATGGAGGCCCCGCCAACAAGACCTTGGTCATTCTGCAGTACATGTACGTGCAAGGGTTCCAGAACGGACGAGGCGGTTACGCCGCGACGATTTCGGTCGCGCTTTTCGTCCTGATCCTGGTGACCTCCATTTTCCAGGTCAGGTTTCTCCGTGTAAAGGAAGACCGATGAGAACGACGACGCACAAAGTCCCCGCGCGGATTCTCACCTTTCTCACCATCCTCCTCGGAATCGTGTGGGTCTTCCCCCTTTATTGGGGAATCAATACCTCGCTGTCCCTTGACACCAATACGATCCTGAATCCCCCCGCCTTTTTCCCGAATCCCGTCTTGTTCGACGCCTTCAAATTCGTCATCAAGAACACCGCGATCATCCAATGGTACGTCAACAGTGTTGCGACATCCCTGATTATCGTCGTACTTGTTATTTTTCTCGCGACGATGTGCGCCTACGCCCTGTCACAGATCAGGTTTCCTGGGCGCAAATACGTTTTCATCGCGGTGCTGGCTGGCTTCATGATGCCGGCCGCGACCGGCGTCGTGCCGCTATTCATGCTCCTGAACAAATTCAATCTGGTGAATACCTATGTGGGGCTGGTATTGCCTCA
>JAJXVS010000154.1 GCA_021782015.1 bacterium
TCAGCCACTAGACATTCCCGTGAAAAAACTTACAATGTCCGCACTTCGCGGTTGACCGCATCTTTTAACAAAGGATGATTATCGGCGCATGCAATCAAGAACTTCACTGGGACTTGCGACGGGATTTCTGGTTTTATTGTCCGCGAGCACCCTCACCTGCTCCCAGGGTGGGAAGAGCATGGGCTGGGACAGGGACTTCGGCCCCGCCCTCGATGCCGGCCTGATCAAGGTGGCCTCGCTCAAGCCAGAAGACATTCCGGCCTACCTGACCGACTTTGATCGGAGCGATCCCATCGCCTCGGTCGCCAAAACGGCGGTCGGACGCGAAGAAACCCTGGCCTTCTTCGCCGGCATCACCGGATCGGCCGAGGTTGCCACGGCCATCCTCGACAATGCCCTCCATTTCGGCGTCTCGCCAGCCCTGGCCTTCGCCCTCGCCGAGGAAGAGAGCAAATTCGATCCACACGCACAGAATGCAAACGCAGGCTCGGTCGACAGGGGCCTCTTTCAGCTCAACTCGCGGGCCTTTCCCAAGGTCAGGGCCACAGATGCCTGGGATCCCCTCACCAACGCCCGCTATGGACTCTCGCACCTGGCCTGGTTTCTCGAAAAGGCTGGAAACGAGGTGAGCGCCCTCGCGATGTACAACGCGGGCAGCTATTCCGTCGACAGGGGCGCCACACCGCGGCGGACCCTCGACTATATTTCCCGCATCCAGGCCTACCGGGACAGAATCCTCGACCTTTATGCGGCTAAGATCGGGATTCGGGCCGGTACCTTAGCCGGAGCCATCGCTCTGGCCACGGGATCGAACTGAGCCGATGACCAGAGAGAGCCTCCCCCGCCTCGCCCGACTCATCTGGGCCGAATGGGACGAGGCTCCACCAGCCCTTTCCTTCGAGGGGCCCTGGGGAAGCATTCTCGACCAGTCCATCGAACTCCTCGAAAGGGTGGGAGAGGGCGCCGAGTCAGCCCTGGCCGACCCGGCCTCGGCGAGCCAGGAATTCCGCAAGGACGCCCTCGACCTCTTCGTGCGGGCCCCCGCGATTGTGAATGTCGTGCTCAACTGGAGAATCTGCCTCGAACAGGGGCTGCCCCTCCATCCCACCCGCTACTTTGAAGTGAACGAGACGACGCGCAATACGGTCTCCTGGCCTCGCGACCAGGTCGACGAGGCGGTGAGCGTCTTTTCGACCTCCATTCGTGTCGCGCGGGCCCTGATGCGCCTCGATCCCGTCGCGATCGAGGAAATTCGAAGCCTGCGGGCCGGCATCGCTTCGGAGGTCCTCGGCTTTGTGTTCACGAGCGTGCCCGACAAGTACACCTGGCGGGGTTCAGAGCCGGCCAAGATACTCGCCCTCGCCTCGAAAATCGAAAAGGACGGCGACTTCTACAAGGGACCGGGCGAGGCCCATGTCGCCCGCCTCGCCGGAAAATCGGTGGCGGGACCCTCGGGCCTCATCGTCGATCCGCCCGGCGGCATCGTGGTCGGCGCGGCCCATGGATCCCTCGTGCCAGGACTCATCCTCGCCGAAACCCTCGGCTGGAGACTCTGGTTCGTGCGGTTTTCGATGTTCAAGCGAAACGATCGGGAGCCCATCCTCTCAGAATCCGACCTCAAAAAACTGGCGCCCTTTCGCCAGTCGCCCGCCATCATCTTCGACGAGGATGTCGCCAAGGGTACGACCTTGCGCATCTTCACCGAAAAACTCTTTCCGCTTTTCGACAATCCTAGGTCCGCATCGGTTATCCGTCATGGTCTTTCGTCTTTCAGACCTGATTTTGCCGGATTACAATGGTTTGATTGATTCAGACTTGTAACCATTTCAAAAATGGTTACCTTATGTGCCATCTACCTATAGGAGGCATGATGAGAATAGGTCAATCAGGGATTGTGACCCTTGTCGCCCTGCTCGCTCTTTTTGGCGCCGCGACACTGAGCGCTCAGGAAGATGGTGGCGGCGGAAGCTTCGGGACATCCGACGGCCCCCGGGGCCTCAAATGGACGGGCGGCAACATGGGCAGCGCCCTCATGAACCCCGGTGAGAACTGCGTCGCCTGCCATTCGGCCGGCGAAGGCCCACGATTTACGGCCGCCGGCACCGTCTACGCCAGGCTCGATGAAAAGAGCCTCGACCTCGGCGTCCAGGGCGCGATGGTCATCATCACCGATGCCAAGGGGAAGGTGACCAAGCTCCAAACCAACAAGTCGGGCAACTTCTTCGCACGGTATGCGAAATTCGCCTTCCCCATCAAGGCCAAGGTCGAATACAAGGGCCAGACCCGAGCTATGCTGGGCTCCCGGGGCAGCGCCAACTGCGCGGCCTGCCATACCCAGAGTGGCGCCGGCGGGGCTCCTGGCCGCATCGCAATTCCTTGACGAGCAAGCTCTTCCTCCCACCAACAAGCTTCGAGGAAGCTCCTACCGCCTGAACTTCCAGGCCTCCGTCCGATAGCGCTCTTTTGCGAGGACGGAGGCCCTTTCGAGCTCGTCGGCCCGTGGCTCCCCCCTCTCCAGCTCGGCTCCCCAGGCCGATCCGAAGCCCTGAATGAGGGCATCGACGGCCTCGCGATAGCCTACCTCGCGGCCCAAGAGCGACCTGAGGCCGACAACCCTTTGCTTGACATCGGCGATCAATTTTCCCTTGAGCTTTTCCTGCGGCACCAGGAGCAATTCGAACATCGTCTCGACGTCGACGTCGAGGAGGAGGGTGCCGTGTTGGAGGAGGCAGCCCTTGCGCCTCGTCTGGGCGTTGCCTGAAATCTTTTTGGGCTCGCCGGGGGGGGGCGCGCCGGGCGTCGGGTTATGCGCCGCGCCAGGCGTCGTGCCGGGCGCGAAGGCCACGATGTCGTTGATCGGCGCGAAGCTGGCATTCACGCCGAGCCTGCCGATCCCCGCGATCAGGCCGGCGCAGATGAGGCGATAGGATTCGAGGATGTCGACGGGCGCGAGCTCATGCCCCTCACGCATCACCACCGAATAGGTGACCTCGGCGTTGTGGAAGACGGCTCCGCCGCCCGTCACCCGCCGCACGGCCTCGACGCCGAGGCGTTCGCAGGCGGCGAGGTCGATTTCCTCGCGCATGCCCTGGAAATAACCAATACTGATGGCCGGCGGCGTCCACGAGTAGAAGCGGAGCGTGGGCGGCGAGGCGCCGGCGGCGACCGCCTCGAGGACGGCCTCGTCGAGAGCCATGTTGAAGGCCGCGTCGTGGGCCCCCGTCTCAAGCAGTCTGAAGCGCATCATCGCCTCCGCACGCCATGACAATTGTGTCGGCTATCGCCTCAGCCGTGGCTCCGAAAAGCCGGAGGCCGGGGCGCGAAAAAGCCGCGAAAGCCGCCTCGCGGAGGGCGGGCCCCCCGGCTACACTCGACAGCTGGCCGGGCGGCACCACATTCGGCGGCCGGCTTGGCGACACCACCGTCGGCGGCGGGCTGGGCGGCGCCATGTTCGGCTGCGGGCTGGGTGGCGCCATGTTCGGCTGCGGGCCGGGTGGCGCCATGTTCGGCTGCGGGCCGGGCGGCGCCATGTTCGGCTGCGGGCCGGGCGGCGCCGCAACCCTGAGGCCGGCCAAAGCGGCCTCGGCCTCCTCGAAAAGCTCTTCGGGATGGGCGAAAAAGTCGCCCCGGACCTGCACCGAGCGCAGAATGTCCCCCTCCATTTCGACTTCGACCCGGAGGAGTTTGCAGCCTTCCGGCTTGCGATCGAGGTGGCGCCTCATGGAGCGGCCTTCGGAGGGAGGGAGGGGGTGGCGGTTGCGGTAGCGGTGGTGGAGGCTGCGGCGGCGGCCGGGGTAACAGCGGTGGGGGTGGCGGTTGCGGCGGTGGCTGGGGCGGCGGCGCCGATATCCGCGAAGGCCGATCGCGCGTGATAGGAGGTGCGGGCGAGGGGCGAGGAGACGACTGAGGCGAAGCCCTTCGACCTGGCAACCTCGCCGTATTCGGCGAAGGTCGCGGGGGGGAGGTATTCGACGAGGGGAATCTGCCTGGCCGTCGGCCGGAGATACTGGCCCATCACAAGGATCGAGGTCCCCGCGACGCGGAGGGCATCCATCGTCGAATGCACCTCGGAAGGGCTCTCGCCGATGCCGAGGAGGATGCTGGATTTGACGAAGGGCTTGCCGCCATGTTTCGCGGCCCATGAGGAGGCCAGGTCGAGGCAATGGAGGCTCTTCTGCCAGCCGGCCCTCGCATCGCGCACCGATTGGAGGCGCTCGACGGTTTCAATGTTATGGGCGAAGACATCGGGTCCCGCTTCGAGAAGGAGTTCGATCTCCCCCTCGTGATAATCGGGGGCGAGGACTTCGATGCCGATGGAGGGATCGCGGGCACGGATGGCGCGGATGCAGGCCGCGAAATGGGCGGCTCCCCTGTCGGGAAGATCGTCGCGATCTACGCTCGTGATGACGGCATGCCTGATGCCGAGCTCGACGATCGCTGAGGCAAGCTCATCGGGCTCGCTGGGATCGAGGGTCTCGCCTTCCTTGGCCGTAGCCACGGCGCAAAATCGGCAGCCGCGGGTGCAGACGGCGCCCATGACCATGAAGGTGGCGGTCGCCTGGCCCCAGCACTCCGCCTTGTTCGGACAGCGAGCCTCGTCGCAGACGGTGTTGAGTCCATGCTTGCGGAGGGTCGCGCCGACCGAGGCCGCGACCTGCCCCGAGGCGAGGCGGACCTTCAGCCACTCCGGCTTGCGCTGGTCACCAACGGCGGCGCCACCGACAGCGCCTGCGAGGGCCGCGCCCCCGGCAGCGTTTGCAAGGGCCGCGCCACCGACCGGGCCCGCGGCGACCACGCTCGCAAGGGTCGCGCCCCTGGCTAACGAGGCCGACACGGCCGCTCCGGCGTCTTCATCCTTCATCATGATCCACCTCCCGCCGGCAAGGAGATTAGCCGTCTCGCCTCAGGCGTGTCGACCGGTGGCCGCACCCCTGCGAAGCCCCTTTTCACGCGATCGAGCGGCCGCGGCTTCTTTCGATCGGGATGCGGGAGGGGATTCGGTCGCCGCGGAGCCGAGGGGGCCGCCGGCCCCGGCGACCGCCGACGCGGGAGCGGAAGCCGCAGCGGCGGAAGCTGCCGCAGTGGAAGCCGCGGCGGAGGAGGCTGTGGCTGTGGCGGCGACGGTGGCGGAAGCCACCGCGGCTGCCGCGGCCGAACTCGAATGAGGGACGAAGGCCATAGCCCGGAATGCCTCGGCCATCAGTTTGGCGCCCTGGGGTATCGAACCGCCGTCGTCCCTCGCAAGGACGGTGAGGCGGAATATCTCGGCTTCGATGAGGGCATAGAGGAGTTCCGCGGAGGCCTTGATCGAGAAGCGTCCGAATTCCCCGGCGCGCTGGCCATCGATGAGAATGCCGGCCAGCAAATGCTTCATGCGGATGGTGCGCCGTTTGACACGTTCGTCCGGATTGCCGCCCGTCGTTCTGACATGGCCGAGATAGTCGTGAATGACAAGGAGGAGGCGGCGATTCGCGATGCAATCCGCGATCGTACGCTCGACGATGGCGGCGAGTCTGTCGCCGTGCGACAGATTTGGGTTAGCGGCGATCTCCTTGAGGGAGCTTTCGATGCGATCGGTGAAGAGCTTGATGCTAAAGTTGAAGATTTCTCGTTTGTTCTTGAAGTAGAGGTAGAGGATAGTGCGCGTGATACCGCAACGTTCGGCGATTTTCTGAAAGGTTGTGTCCTCGAAACCTTCTTCCATGAATATATCGAGGGATTTTTCGAGTATCTCACGCTTGCGTTTGTCGTGCTCGACGGTAATTGACACTTTTACCCCCCGCGTCTATCTGTGAAGTATAAGTCGATTTTCACTGCTTGGTGAAGACAAATTCAAGAGAAATGTCGAAGCTCTCGCCTGACGCGCGGCCGACTTATTCCTAACTTGTGGCCGAGGGTGCCCTCGGTTAGTATCAAATCAGGTTGTGGATGGGCATACCCATGGTCGTGGCGCGGGCCTCGACGGCGGCGCCCAGGATCCTCGCCTCAGGGGGAAATGGTGACAGCTCGCAAGGTTTTGACGATCCGACTCGCGGCCCTCGAAGACGAAATCGCGGGGAACAATCCTGAGCGCAACGGCGAAGCCCGGCGCGGCGATCGAATGATGGAATTCCACATTTCTCGCAAGGCGAGGAAGGAATTCGATTTCCAGGCGTCGCTGTTCAGCACGACGGGCAATGTCATCATCCCCGACTTCCGCGAAGCCCGGCTTCTCGCCAGGCGGATAAACGAGCGGGTGGGCGCCGCCGTCCTGCCGGAGCGGGCCATCCGCGCGGGCAAATTGAACGCGATGGCCCTCATCGATGAGATCCTCCACGATGTTGCGCGCCTTTATCGGGAAAAGGTGAAGGCCGAGGCCTTTGACGCCTGCGTGCTTTCGCTGGAGAGGGGCCTCGGCCGGGATGTCCTGGACGGCCTCCTCTACGCCTTTATCGAGGAATTTCCGCCCATCGCCGTGCATCGCGGCGAGCTCGATCCAGGTGAATGGCTGGCCACGAAGGCCTCGGCCGGTGCGGGCGCGAGCGCGAGTGCAGTTACCGGTGCGGGCGCGGGCGCAGGTGCGGACAGAGGTGGCGTCAGCAACCGGGAAGTGGCCCTCGAGGAATTCATCCTTCTTCGGCTCGCCAACGAGAATCCGGCCTTCCGGCCCTTCCGCTTTCTCTTCGACGATGGCTCGGCCTCGGCCGACGACGAGCGGAAGGATGTGAGCGGACTGGCCACCCTCCCCGGCTTCACCGAGGCCATGGCGCTGATCGAAACCCATTTCGCCGCCTTGCCGGGCTTCGGTCCCGACAACGAGGACCTCGTCACGATGCTCCGCGCCCCGATGCGCGCCTCGCCCTGGTCCCTCTCGGGCCAGCTCGACTTCATCAGGCGAAAATGGGGCCTCCTCATCGGCGACAAGCTCCTCAGGCTCCTCGGAGGACTCGACCTTATGAAGGAGGAAGAGCGCCCATTTTTCCCCGGCCCCGGCCCCTCGAGGGCCCTCGTCTATTCGGGGATGGAGAAGGAATACGAGCGCTTCAGCCCCGACCGCGACTGGATGCCCAATGTCGTGATGATCGCCAAGACCACCCTGGTATGGCTCGACCAGCTTTCCAGGCGCTACGGCCGCGAAATCAGGACCCTCGACCGGATCCCCGACGAGGAGCTCGACCTTCTGGCGGCCCGGGGCATCAACTCTCTCTGGCTGATCGGGCTTTGGGAACGGAGCGCGGCCAGCGCCCGCATCAAGGTGCGCTGCGGCAACCCCGAGGCGGCCGCCTCGGCCTATTCGCTCTTCGACTACGAGATCGCCGGGGAGCTGGGCGGCTGGCCGGCCCTCGAAAAGCTCCGCGAAAGAGCGGGCCTCCGCGGCCTCCGCCTCGCCGCCGACATGGTGCCCAACCACACAGGCATCGACTCGGCCTGGGTCCGCGAACGCCCCGATCTCTTCATGCGGCGTGGCGACTGTCCCTTTCCCAATTACTCCTTCAACGGCGAAAATCTATCGCAGGACGGCCGGACGGGCATCTGGCTCGATGATCACTATTATGACAGAACCGACGCCGCGGTCGTTTTCAAGCGGGTTGACTTCGACTCGGGTCGTACCGACTACATCTATCACGGCAACGACGGCACGGGACTTCCGTGGAGCGACACGGCCCAGCTCGACTTCCTCAACCCCGCCACGCGCGAGGCGGTGAAGGAGCGAATCCTCCACGTCGCGAAAAACTTCCCAATTATACGTTTCGACGCGGCCATGGTCCTTGCCAAGAAATCCTTCCGCCGGCTCTGGTATCCGGAGCCGGGTCAGGGCGGCGATGTGCCCTCGCGAGCCGAGTCCGCCATTTCGCGGGAGGACTTCGACCGGGCCTACCCCGAGGAATTCTGGCGCGAGGTTGTCGATCTCTGCGCGAGGGAGGCTTCAGACACCCTCCTCCTGGCCGAGGCCTTCTGGATGATGGAAGGCTATTTCGTCCGCACCCTCGGCATGCACCGCGTGTACAACTCTGCCTTCATGAACATGCTCAAGAAGGAAGAGAACGCCAAGTACCGGGAAACAATTCGCAATACCCAGGAGTTCGACAAGGACATCCTCAAGCGCTTCGTCAACTTCATGAACAACCCCGACGAGGAGACGGCCATCGCCCAGTTCGGCAACGGCGACAAGTACTTCGGCGTCTGCACGATGATGGCGACGATGCCGGGCCTCCCCATGTTCGGTCACGGCCAGATCGAAGGCTTCACGGAAAAATACGGCATGGAATATCGCAAGGCCTATCGAGACGAGGTGCCGGACGAAGGCCTCCTTCAGCGCCACGAGCGCGAGATATTCCCCCTCCTCAGGCGGCGACACCTCTTCTCCGGCGTGGAGGACTTTCTCCTCTTCGACCTCGTCGGCCAGGGCGGCGTCAACGACAATGTGTTCATCTACACGAATCGCTGTGGCGCGGAACGGAGCCTCGTCGCCTACAACAACGCCTACGCGAGGGCCGACGGCCGCGTGCGCGAATCGAGTCCCTTCGCCGTCAAGACGGGCGCCGACCAGAAGCACCTGGAGAGAAGGAGCATCGCCTGGGCCCTCGGGCTCGAAGGCGGCGAAGGCCATTTTCTCGTGCTCCGCGAGCAGCGATCCAATCTCTGGTACCTCAGGCGCTCGGCCGAAATCCGGGAAGCGGGTCTTCACATCATGCTCGACGGATTCCAGTGCCAGGTGTTTTTCGATATTTTCGAGGCGGCCGACGATTCGCGGGGCCTCTGGTCGCGCCTCCACGACGAGCTCGGCGGAAGGGGCGTGCCGGACATCTCCGACGCCCTAGAGGACATCGCCCGGAAGGATCTCTACCAATTGCTCGCTCGATTCTTCACACCCGCCTTCCTCGTGGCGCTCCGCGAAGGGGACGGAACATCCTCGATCGTCTCGGCTGCCGACGGAACGGCCATATTCGACTTCTACGCCGCGGTCAGGAGCCTGATGCGGGAGGAGGCCATGGAAGAAGGGCTCGGGCCTGAGGAGGCCGGCATCAAGGCGGCCGCGGTTCGCACGGCCGACAGCGAAGCCGCCCTCCGTGCGCGCAATCGCCTCATCGCGGGGCTCGACACCCTGGCGGCCTTCGCCGCGACCGGAGAGGGGCCGGACGGCCTCATCCGAACGTGGCTGG
>JAJXVS010000155.1 GCA_021782015.1 bacterium
GCGGGTCCGCTCAGGCTTTCAGGCGAACAGCATCTTGACGCTTATAGCTATGAGGACGATGCCGCCGAGCCTTTCGGCCCAGCCCTCGAGCCGGGAGCCGATGCGTTTGCCGAATTCGATGCCGAGCAGCGACACGATAAAGGTAACACTACCTATGATTATTGCCGGCGCGACGATCGGCATTCCGGCCATGCGGTAAGACAGGCCGACGGCCAACGCGTCGAGGCTGGTCGCGACGGAGAGCACGAGGAGGGTGCGAAGCCCGAGAACCGTGGTTCTCCTGGCGTCCTCCTCGTCGAGGCATTCCGCGACTTCGGCGATGCCGAAGGAATCCTTGATCATCTTGCCGCCGATGAAGGCCAGGATGATGAAGGCGATCCAGTTGTCGAAACGCGCGATGAGGCCGTTGATGGCCCCTCCCGCATACCAGCCGAGGATCGGCATGCCGAGCTGGAAAAGACCGAAGAACAGGGCCGCCCTGATGGCGAAACGAGGGCGGATTTTCGGGATGCAGATTCCGTTCGAGACCGAGACGGCGAAGGCATCGGCCGAAAGTCCAAGGGCGACGAGAAACCAAGTCAGCATCGTGGGCGAAGGGTAGCCGTCGGGGTGGCGGCGGGTCAAGCGGCGGCCTGTCGAGGGGAGGGGGTTGCTGCGCCACTGGCGGCGCGTCAGGTGGCTGCTTGCGAGAGGCATGTTGCGCGAGGCGTGTCGCGCCAGGAAGGCGGTTCATGTGCCCGGCGGGGTGCGAGTGGCACGGGAGCACGGTGCGCCTATTTCAGACGGGATCCATTGATGAAGAGCGCCGCGACTGTCCCGTCGATGCGGCTGGTCCAGCCGATGTCGAGGGCTAGCCTCTGCTTCGAAGCGGGCGAGTAGAGGCCAGCCCGGGTTTCGTACAGGTCATAGCGCCCGCTATGGTAGTCCACAATTCTGACAATTAGCACGAATGTCGCATCGGCTCTAGCCGCGAGAAGTTTCGTGTCGTCGCCGACGAGGGCGGCGCCTTCGGCCGGATCACCGGGCGCGCCGCTGCCGGGAAGGTCGGGGAAGGGCTGGACGTCGAAGAGCGGCGGCGATGGGGCTGGGGTTGCCAAGGTGGAAGTCGCCGAGGGAGCGGCCGGGGGAGTCGCCGAGGTGGAAGTCGCCGAGGTGGGAGTCGCCGGGATATGCGCCTTGATCGCCTCGGCGATGAGGCCTTCTTCGCCCTCGACAAGAGTCTTGGAGATTTTTGGGCCGTCTACGCTCCGATCCACGCCTCCGTCCGGGCTGCCATTCCCGTCGCCGATGACCAGGGCCTCGATGACGACGCGAATCGATATGGGGGCTTCTGACCCGGCGATCCGGTCGAGCATGGCGGCGGCGTTCTGGTAGGGGGTGGCGACGGGTTGGGCCATCGCCATCGGAGCCAGAATGAGGGCCGCAACCAGGGCCCCAAGGGCGCGGGCGCATTTCCACTCGATGCTCATTCGTCGCCTCTCAGGGTGGGAACGATGATCGGGTCAAGCCCGATGCGGTGCGCGGCGAGGGCCTTGGCGGCATCGATCCAGGTAATACTGCCCTTTGGAATGGGATGCGGAGGTGCGTCGGTGACGAGGAAGACGATTCTGACATCGGCCTTCCAATCGAAGCCTGTCGCCGCCTCGTAGAGCCCCTCGTGGATGGCCTCGGGAATGTCGCCGCCGCCCCGAGCGAGGAGGGACTGGATGGCCGAATCGATCTTGGCCAGGTCCTTGGTAAATGGAATTTTCCGGGTTATGTAATCCTCGGGCCAATAGTCCTTGAAGAGAACTATCCCCATCCTGAATTCCTGGAAATCGGCGATGCGCGTCCGCACGAGACGAATGAGATTCTTCTTCAAGTCGTCCATATAGGGCGTCATGCTCGAGGTTGTATCAATGCAAAGGACAAGGTCGAGGCTCTTCCCCTTGATGGACTGGAGGGCCGAGTCTATTCGGGCCGAGGGCGGCCCCTCGGGCGGCGGGGCCGGTGCAGGTACGGGAGGTGGCGGCGCAGGCGCCGGAGCTGGAGTCGGAGGAGGAGGAGCCGGAGGCGCGGGTGGCGGCGGAGGCGGGGCCGGAGCGGGCTTCGGTGGCGGAGGAGGCGGTGGCGGCGGAGGCGGTGGCGTGGGCGCTTCGACCGCAACCGGTCTGGTGGCGATGGTGATCTGGTAGGGGTTGTCGGCGAAGGCCCCTCTGTAATCGGCATAGGGCTTTTGGAAACTTCGGATATTGAGATAGGTACCGTTCCCGACGGCCAGACTGCCCGAGCGACTCCAGCTGTAGCCGTAGACGAGGACGGGAGGAATCAGGATGTGAAAGGCCTTGCCGAACTGCGCGTCGGCGACCGCTGTAGAGGACACGAGCGAAAAGCGGGCTCCCTTCGAGACGAGGGGCTTCCCGTCGAGGAGTCGCTTTTCGTCGCCGTTCACGGGATTCCATTCGGTCGAACGATAGGCGAAATTGTCAGCTTTCATCGCCGGATCCTTGGTCGTCTCCGTGAGAAGGATCGATGCGATGCCCGGCTTTTTCCGGACGTAGAGATCGTAGCCCCCCGAGGCGTTCGCTTCGATACGCAGGTCGGAAGACCCGATTGAAAGATCGGGGGCAGGGGCGGCCGAGAGGGATGGGACAGACGCGGTCAAGAAAAGAATGGCCGCGAAGACGAGGAGGATGGCGTCAATTCCCGGCTTGTTCTTCTTCACATCCCTATCATCGGGGGAATTGGAGGGGGAATTGAGAAGGTCATGTGGCTGAAGCGCCTTTTCGAAGAAGGCGGCGCCTTGTCCATTTTCCGATATTCCTATAACATCAGGTCTTTGCCATGAAAAAGCCCGCCGCCCAAAAACACTTCGGTCCCCTTTCCTTCTACGGCGACGCGCTCAAGATCGTACTACCTGTCATGCTCCAGCAACTCATCACGAGCATGATCTCCCTTGTGGACAACTTCATGGTGGCGGGGCTCGGCGACTCCAAGATGGCCGCCGTCAATGTGGCGAACCAGATCAATTTCGTGTGGCTCGTCGTCGTGAACACGGCCTGCATGGCGGGCGGCATCTATCTCTCGCAGCATCGGGGGGCGAAGAATCTCGGCGGAATGCGCCAGGCCTTCCGTTTCAAGCTCATCCTGTCGGCGGGGATTTCGGCCCTCCACCTCGTGCTTTGCCTGGTCTTCCCGGAGGCCCTGATTTCCCTGATGCTCGGAGGGAACAACCAGGTTCCGGAAATCGTGAGGGAGGGCGCTACTTTCCTTCGGATTTCGGCGATCGGCTCCCTTCCTTTCGCCGTTTCGGCCTCCATCGCCTCGTCATTCCGCGACATCGGCAAGACGCGGGTTCCCCTCGTCATCTCTTCGATCGCCGCGGCCATGGCCACCACTCTGAACTGGCTCCTCATTTACGGCCACCTGGGCCTGCCTCGACTC
Source organism: bacterium (assembly GCA_021782015.1). Classification (GTDB taxonomy): domain Bacteria; phylum Spirochaetota; class Spirochaetia; order Treponematales; family Rectinemataceae; genus CAIJMU01. Next base: position 3,424 of record JAJXVS010000155.1, read on the forward strand.
GAGGTCAAGGGAGCGGCCATTGCCACGGTGATCGCCCGCGTCCTCGAATGCGGTGTTTTCGTTTTCTGGCTGGCCAGGCTCAGGCCGGGCTTCGCCGTACGGCCGGACCGGATCCTCGCGCTCGACCGCGGCCTTTTCGGCGAAATGCTCGGGCGCTCGGGGGCTATGTTTTTTTCGGAAACGGCCTGGGTCGTGTCGGAGACGATCATCACGGCGATCTACAACGGAAGGGGCGGGGCCGAAACCGTGGCCGGCATGGCGGCTGGCTGGACCATCGCCAATATCTTCTTCCTCGTTTTTCCGGCCATCCACACGGCGACCGGCGTTCTCGTGGGCTCGACCCTCGGCTCCGGGGCACTCGACGAGGCCCGGGCCAGGGGGCGCTGGGTGCTTTCGGGCGCGATCATCTTCGGCGTCGCCGCTGGCCTGGTCGCCGTCCTGTCGACCGCCATCGTGCCCCTCGTCTTCGGCAACCTCAGCACCGAGGCCCGGGCGATCACGATCGGCCTTGTCATCGTAATTGGATGTTATTTGCCGCTTTGGGCTCTCCTCAACGGCCAGTTCGCCCTGTCGAGGGCGGGCGGGGATACGGCCATGGGGGTCTGGGTGGACGTGGGCGTCACCTACCTCGTGTTCATTCCCCTCGCCTTCGCCCTGGCCGGATGGACCACAATGGGACCGGTGGCCCTCTTTGCCACGGCCAAGATTTCTGACATCCCCAAGGCCCTGGTCGCGCGGTGGTGGCTCGGCAAGGAGCGATGGATCAGGAACCTTGCGGGAAAGGCCTGAAGGAGGGCGCCCGCCTGCCCGTCACGGAAGCTTCGCCGACCTTCCCCGGAGGCGCCTCCCGTCCGCGACTTCACCACTGCGCGGGCAGGAACCCGCTCAGATTCTCCCTCGTGATGATGTCGTGGGGGAGGTAGATGAGGGGCTCGAGTTCGAGGCCGCTCCACCAGTCGATGGCGGCCTTCATGGCCAGCGCGCCGTCGCCCTCGGGTGGCTGGTAGGTGATCGCGTCGAGCACTCCCTTGCCGACGAGGTCGAGGCCGATCGACGAGGCTCCAGCAGCCGCGGCGACGATGTCCCTTCTTCCCGATTTCGCGATCGCGTCGTGAAGGCCTAATGCTGTGGATCCATCGTCCGCCGCATAGATGCCGCTCAGGGCTTGGCCGTGTTTGGCGAGCCAGCCGCCGACGAGTTCGGCCGTCTTTGCGCGATCGAAGCCGCTGTGGGCCATTTCCAGGCAACGCATGTTCGGCGCGATTTTGGCCAGCTCGGTGATGAAGGCATAGGTGCGCGCATAAAAGGGGCTCGATCCGGGTACGTGCTGGACGAGGGCGTAACCGCCCTTTCCTCCGAGCCTTTCGGCGAAGCGCCGCGCGAGGGCCCTGGTCTGCGCCCAATCATCGGGCCCGGTCCAGGACAGGCAATAACGGAAGCATTCGGGGTCGGGGATCGAGTTCGAATAGAGAAGCGGAATGCGCGCACCCTGCACGACGGCGGCGCTCTTCGCCCCGCCCTGCGCACTGGCCGCCAGGATGACGACCAGGTCGGGCTTTTGCGAGACGGCCAGTTTCACCTCTTCCAGTTCGCGTTCGGCGGAAAAGCGCGATTGCGCGAAACTCGTCTCGACACCGAAGGCCGAGCCGACCTTTTCCATGCCGCGCCGGTAGGCGTTCATGTAGGGATGGTCGCCGGCAAGGATGCAGACGAGGCGCTTCCCCTTGGGGCCATCGCCTGGCGATTCGGGTTGTGGCAGCTTCGCGACGCCCCAGCCTGCATACTCGAGGGAGTGCCAATGGCGGGCATCGGTTTCGGGCAACTTATCGGCGTTGAGGGGGGCGGGCGGCACGACCTTGGTCGATTGGGACCAGACGACGAGGGCCTTGCCGTCGCTGGCCTTGAGCGAATCCGCGTCGATGGTCTTGAAGCGGCCGATGGCGGATTCCAGGTCGGCGACCGAGGCGGCGTTCTCCGTTCCGAGGCGCGAAAGATCGGCAATAGTCGCGTTGATTTGCCGGGCACCCGCCGCGAGTTCGCCTATCGCGTCGGCATTGGCGCGCGAAAGGCCGGCGGCGTCGGAGACGATGCGCGAAACGGCCCCGGCCCTCTCCGCGACGTCGTGGGCCCTCTCCTTCATTTCGGCGGCGGTGTGGCGCAGCCCCTCGACGCTTTCACCCACGCGGCCCGAGTCGCCCACGAGCCGGGAGATTCCCTGCCCCATGCCATCCAGACCGGCCGCCACCTCTTCGATCCCGGAAGCCAGGGAGGCGAAGGCCTTTTCCGAGCGGCCGGCGATGCCGGTGGCGTCGGCTGCCTTGGAGCTGGCCGAGGTCACCGAATCGGTGATGGCCTTCGTGTTGGACGCAGTGGATTCGGCGAGCTTGCGGATTTCGGCGGCCACGACGGCGAAGCCCTTGCCGCGCTCGCCCGCGTGGGCCGCTTCTATCGCGGCGTTCATCGCGAGGAGGTTCGTCCTCGTGGTGATGTCGTCGATAATCTCAGCCATCCGACGCACATCCTCGACCGAGGCGGCGATCGCCTTGAGGGTGGTGAAGGCTTCCGCGATGGCTTCTCGACTCGCGCGGGCGGCCTTCTGCAATTCACCGGCCTGGGCCCGCCTCGTTCGCATCTCATCGTCGACCGAGCGGGCGGAGCTGCCGATCTCCTCGAGGGCGATTGCCGAGGATTCGAGGGCCCGTGACTGCGTTTCGGCCCCGGTCATCGAGGCTGAGGCCGCGGAGCGGATTTCCCCGAGTTCCCGCTCGGCCTCCTCCATTTCGCCCTGGAGTTTCGTGCCGTTGACCGCGAGCGAATCCATCGAGGATGCCATCTCGTTCATCGTGGCGGAAAGCTGTACCGATTCGGCCGCCAGGGCCTCGCTGCCCGCCGCGTTCCGCTCGGCAATCTCCTTGATGCGTCGAACGATGTTGTGCAGCTTTGCGACGAAGATGTTGAAGCCGCGGGCGAGGGCCATCGTCTCGTCGCTTCCCTTGACGGGGAGTCGCATCACGAGGTCGGCCTCGCCCTTGGAGACATCGTTGATTCCGTCGGCGATGTCTCGGAGCCTGGGCCCGATATCTTTCGCAATCCACATGATCAGGAGGATCGAGAAGAACGCCCCGAGGAGGCAGAGCGCCTCGACGATGCCGGTTTCCCAGGGCAGGAGTTTCGGGAAGATGACGAGTATCGCCGTCGCGAGGGCGGCGAGGCCCGGAACGGCGGCGAGGGGCACGGCGCTCGCCGCGAAGCTTCTGCTCTGCGTAGCCATTTTTCCTCCGGTATTAAAGAATACCGCCCGCGGGGCCAGTGCCTGCGGGCGGTTTACAAGTTATACGATTCTACTAGGTCTTACCACTGGGGCGGATAGAAGTTCGCCACGTCCTTGATGGTGATGATGTGCTGGGCGAGGTTCATGCGGGGCGGCATTTTCTTGCCGTCGAACCAATCGGCCGCGTACTTGACCGCGAGGGCGCCGTCGCCTTCGGCGGTCTGGTAGGTGATGGCGAAGAGCTTGCCGTCCTTGACGAGGTCCATGCCCTGCTTGGAATTGCCCGCCGCCACGACGACGACATCCTTGCGGCCGGCCTTTTCGAGAGCCTGGAAGATACCGAGGGACTGGGCCGAATCGTCGGAGGCGCAAATGCCCTTGAGTTCCTTGCCGTACTTGGTCAGCCAATCGGACACGAGTTGCATGGTGGTGTTGGCGTCGAAGGTGGCGGGGGTGGGAGAGGCCATGGCGAGGGTCTTGATGTCCGGGGCGTAGGTGGAGAGTTCGGAGATGGGGCCATAGGAGCGGGCGAAGAAGGGCGAGCCGCCGGGAGCGTGCTGGACGTAGGCGACGCCGATGGACGAGGCGCCGGGATTGCGCCGGTGGAGCTCGTCGGCCCAGGCCCTGGCGAGGAGGCGGAACTGGCCGAAATCGTCCGGACCGGTCCAGCCGAGGGCGTAGTTGAGGGCCGCGGCATCGGGCAGGGTGTTGAAAATATGGAGGGGAATCCCGGCCTGATTGATCTTGCGGGCCTGCTGCACGGCGCCCTTGGCGTCGAGGGGGATGAGAAGGATCATGTCGGGCCTCTCGTTGATGGCCTGATCGATCATCTGGTCCTGTACGTCCTTGACCCAGTTCGGTGACCAGGCCTTGAACTCCATGTGATAGGCGTCCGCCACCTTCTTGGCGCCGAGGATGCAGGCGGTGGTCCAGGGATGATCGCCATGGACGATCATGATGATTTTCTTGCCGATCGCGCCGTCTCCGACCTGCGTGGGGAGATTGACGGGATGCACGTTCCAGCCCGCCCACTCCATATCATACCAATGCAGAGGATTGGTTTCGGGCAACTTGCTCGGATCCGCGGGCCGGGTGGGTACCTTGCGGTTGTCGGTGGACGGCGCGAGGAGAAGCTGATTGTCGGCCGACCTGAGCTGCATGGCGGCCGAATCGAGGGCGAGCGAGGCCGTGAGATTGGCCTGCTGCGCCGCGCTGAGGTTCTGTCCTGAGACGGCGATGACCGTTCCGAGCAGAAGTGTCGCGAAAATGAACGCGAGTCTCTTCATAGGTGACCCTCCTATGGGCAAATTTCCATCCGGTCGTCGCCCGAAGGGGCGCTCCGGTGACGGAACATGTTCGGGGCGCGGGACCATCAGTTTCCCCGCGCCTTCGCCGCGGCCCTGGCCTCGAGCTCTTTCATGAGTTCGGGGCGCTGGCCCAATGATTTTTCGTGGCGATAGATGGCATAGGCCTCGTAGAGGACCACGATCGCGAGAATGAGACCCGCGAGGAATATCTTCACCTCGTTGCCGAGACCGAAGAGGATGACGCCGGTATAGAGCATTTCCAGCATGAGAACGGCCACGACGCTCCGCAACACGCCGCCTTTGCCCCCTGACATCGCCGTGCCGCCGATGATGGTGGCCGTGATGATGTACATGAGCGAGCTGTCGCCGAGGTTGAGTGTGGCGGAGGTCGACTCGAGGACCGAGCAGACGCCGCCGATCGCCGCGGTAACCCCCGAGAGAATGAAGGCGGCGACGATGTAGCGGTCGGTGACGATGCCCGCGAGCCAGGCCGTGTTTCGATTGCCCCCCACGATGTAGAAGTTCCTGCCGGCCCTCGTCCTTCGCAGGAAGAACTCCGCGATGACGACGAGGACGAGGGCGATGACGATGCGGGGAGTGACGAGGGGAAAGAAGGTCTTGCCGAGGAAATCGGAGATCGAGAAGGCCTGGTCGGTCGATACGGAGACCGAATTGCCGCCCGAGAACTGGTAGATCGCCCCCTGGAGGATGGTCATGGTGCCGAGGGTAACAATGAAGGAATTGATCTTGGCTTTGGCGACGAGGAGTCCGTTGAAAAGGCCGACGAGGGCCCCTCCGACGATCGCCGCGGCGATGGCGAGGGGAAAGCCGAGGATGGGCTGGAGGCCCAGCGACAGCACTCCGGCGAAGGTGATGATCGTGCCGATCGACAGGTCGAGCTGGCCGCAGATCATGACCACGGTGAAGCCGATCGACGCGGTGGCGTTCATCGCGATGGCCTTGAGAATGGAGGTCAGGTTGATGAAGTTGAAGAACCTCGGTGCGAACAGCGACATCACCACGAAGACCGCGACGAGGAGGAGGTAGATCCGATAGCGGTCGATCAGGACCACGAAACTTC
>JAJXVS010000156.1 GCA_021782015.1 bacterium
CGGCGAAATCGGAGGGATTCACGTCGAGAGCCCACACGCGCGCCGCACCCTCGCGAACGAAGGTTTCCACGATGCCCTTGCCGATCCCCCTCGCGCCGCCCGTGACGACGCAGGTCTTCCCTTTCATGCGATCCATTGCGAACTCCTTTTCCTTCGTCGCTCCGCCGCACCCCGCGCGGCCGGTCCCTGCGGCTCCCCGAGCCGGCGATGCTCACGATTCACGATATGGCCCCCATCGAAGCACGGTGCTCGCCCAGACGAAGCCCAGGCCGGCGCCGACGAGAACGATGTTGTCGCCCTCCGCGATCTTGCCCGCCTCCAGGCCCAAACGAATCGATAGCAATTGGTCGTTTTGTCCGAGGTGTCCGTAATTCTCTAGATAGGTCGACTGCGATTCCGAAAGGCCCAGTTCGGCGAGGACGGCCGCGTGGGCGCTGCGTTTGAAATGGAGGATGGCCAGATAGCCGATGTCGGCCTCTCGCAGGCCCGACTTCGCCAGGGAGTCGCGGACGACCGCGTAGAAATTGGGCATGGTCGTTTCGCTCAACTTCTTCTTGAATGCGGCCTCGTCGGGAACCACGAAGCTCGCCTTGGCCTCGTCGCCCGGCTTCGGCGGCCAGGCCTTCGAGCCGAGGGTCGGCACATAGCACATGTCCGAAAAGCTCCCGTCGCCGCGGAAGGCCGAGGCGAGGATGGCGTTCTTGCCGGAATTCTTCCTGAGCACGCAGGCCGTTCCCCCGGAGGCGAGATCCATCATGAAGCGGGTCGGGGCGTAGGCGAGATCGATGAGGTCGTTGTTGCGGTAGCCCGACACCAGGAGGACGGTGCGGAGATCGTCGCGGGCCAGCATCAAGGACTTGGCGACATCGAGGGCAGCCATCATCGAGCCGCACATGGCTTCCATATCGAAGCTCCAGGCCCTGGTAGCGCCGAGGCGATGGGCGACATTGAGGCCGGCGAGCCAGCAGGGATAGTCCTTGTGCTGGGCTCCGCACCAGATCAGGCAATCGACATCAGAGGCTTCGACCTCTGCGTCGGCAAGGGCCTCGAGGGCAGCCTTATACCCCATCTCCGCCGTGCTGTCCTCCGGCCCGGCGACCGGCTTGCTGAGAATGCCGAATTTTTCCGAGACGACGTATTCGGGCAATCCAGTCCGGATGGCAAGCTCCGCCGAATCGATACGCGTTGGGGGAATGTAGGTTCCGATACCGATTAGCCCGATATGCACAGCTGCCTCACAGCTTCGTCACAGCTTCGTCTCAGGTGACGAACGAATCATCTCTCACCTTCGTACACCCAAAACCAGATGGCGTCAACCACAAATTTCGGATAAATCCGCGGGCGGGGGCCCGGAATTGCCGTTGCTATGGGGCATTTTTCATCCAAATATCCAATTCGCGCTTGCTATCAGGGGAAACGGGGGCTATAGTGAGCAAAGGATGCGAATCGGCTCTCATCTTTCCTTTTTCGAAGTGGAGCTCTCATGAACGGGCCAAGCGCGAGAAAACAAGAGACAGGCAAGAAAATCGATGCCGCGGCCATCAAGCTTTTCGCGCACAAGTGGTACAACACGGTTTCGGTCGCCGAAATCTGCCGCGAAGCCGGACTGTCGAACGGAATCTTCTATAAATATTACGACGGCAAGGAAGCCCTCTTCAGAAGCATCCTCGAACGAGTGGTCGAGGAAATTCGTCAGGCTTTGCTCGACATCCGGGGAGAGGGGGTCCGTGAGCGGCTCAGGTCCTTCGTGCACATACTCGTGGATTTTTCGGCGCAAAATTCCGAGATCGTCTCGGTCTTCCGCGAAGGCCAGTACCGATTCTTCGAATACGAGCGAAGGCTGGCCGGCATCTACCTTTCCGCGCTTCAGCGACTCCTTGGGCGGGACATCGGATTGCCCGAGTACCTCTTCGCCCTCGGCGGCATCCGTTTCTGCGCGATCCGCCGCACCCTGCAGGGCATCGACATCGACTTCGAGGCTCTCTGCGAAACCCTCGAATCGGGAATCTTCCGCGGTCTTTCCTTCGATCCGGAACGCGTCTTCGGGGGCAGCGTCACACCGCCGCCGATCGATCTCGACACCGGCGCCCGGGAAAGGCTGCTCAAGGCGGGCAAGCGGCTGTTCGGCGACAAGGGATACTTCGAAACGAACATACACGAAATCACCGACGCGGCCGGCCTCTCGGTGGGAGCCTTCTATTCGCATTTTGAAGGCAAAGAAAGCTTTTACGCGGAACTCATCGGGCAAGCGGGCCATGACATCCGTTCCTTCATCCGCGGCAACACGGACGCGAGCCTGAACCGCCTGGAGCGCGAATTGCGCGGCATCTGGCTGTTCCTCGTGTTCCTGTCCATAGATCGTCACTGCTACTCGATCGTGCGCGAGGCCGAGTTCGTGCTCCCTGACATCGTCCGGGAATACTACGGCGCCTTCGTCGAAGGCTACCGCCGGAACGCCGACGGGAATGGGGAGCCTTCCACGAGGGGACCTATCGCCGAGGAGACGGTGATCGAGTTCCTGATCGGCATTTCGCATTATTACGGACTCGAGGTGGCCTTCGACGAATCGTCGGCCAACGCGCGTTCGACCCTCGAGAGAATCGGCGCCTATCTCGTCGAGGGATTTTCCTCATACCTGTGAAGGAGGATTCTCATGGATGCTCGAGTCGCGATTTCGGGAACGGGATCCTACGCCCCGGGCGAGGCCATCGACAACGAAGAACTCAAGCGCCTGACCGGCGTAGAATTCGACTCGGCCCGCCATGAGGCGAAGATCGGCATCAAGGCGCGCCATGTCGCCAGACTGCGAGGCATCGACGAATCGACGGTCGATTTCGCCGAAAAGGCGGGACGCCTGGCCCTCGCCGCCGCCGGCGTCGGGGCCGAGGAGGTCGGTCTCTTCATCGTCGCGACTGACACCCCCGAATATGTTTCGCCTGCCTCGGGCATCATGCTGCAGGGCAGGCTCCAGGGAGGCGAGCGCGAGGCCGAAGCCCTCGACATCTCGTCCTCCTGCGCGAGTTTCGTCATCGCGCTGGACACGGCCGCACGAAGGCTGGCCACGGACGCCACGATCCGGCACGCCCTCGTCGTCGGCGTCTACAACATGCCCGCCCACGTCCGCGACGGCGACGCCTTCGGCTGGTCCATTTTCGCCGATGGCGCGGGGGCCGTCGTCCTCTCGCGCGCCGAGGGAAGGGGGGAATCACGCTATGTCGACGGCCTCTTCCGCGCCGACGGGACCCAGTGGGACTTCATCGGCGTCTACGGAGGGGGAACGCGGAAGCCCGTATCGCACGAGCTGGTGGACTCCGGGCGCTACGGCCTCGAAAACCTCAAGAAGTTGCCCGGTGACCGCAACGTCAAGCTCTGGCCTCCCCTCGCCCTCCGCCTCATCGAAAAGGCCTCATGGCAAAAAAAGGACATAGCTCATTGGTTCTTTACCCAGATCAACAAGTCGGTGATCGAGGAGGTCATGGGCATCCTCGGCGAGCCCATGTCGAAGACCACGACGATCATGGACCGCTACGGCTACACGGGCTCAGCCTGCGTGCCAATGGCCCTCGACGACGCGATCCGCGCAGGCCGGGTCGGCACGGGCGACGCGGTCGTCCTCGTCGCCTCGGGCTCGGGCTTTTCGGTGGGAGCCAACCTCATCGTGCTTTGAAGGGCCGGGGAGGGGCAGGTGGACGCTGCGGCCACCGCGTTGGGGCGCGGTGGCCGGAATGCTACCAACTACTAAAGATACATCTTCCTTAGCTCCGCCTTGACCACCTTGCCGTAGGGCGAGTAAGGCAGGGACTCGGCAAAGACGAACTCCTTGGGCACCTTGTAGTTCGCGAGGCGTTCCTTGCAGAAGGCCCCGAGCTCCTGTGCCCCCGCGCCCATGCCCTTGCGCAGCACCACCACCATGAGGCCCACCTCGTCCCACTTGGGATCTGGTTTTCCGATCAGGGCGCATTCGAGGACGGCCGGGTGTTCGCGCAGGGCCGTCTCAACCTCGGCGGCGTAGATGTTCTCGCCACCCGACTTGATCATGTCCTTGTAACGGCCGCGAATCCAGACGAAGCCCTCCTCGTTGCGGAGGCCCATGTCGCCCGTGTGGAACCAGCCGTCGATCAGGGCGGCAGCCGTGGCTTCGGGATTGTTCCAGTAGCCGAGGCAGGTGGCGGGCCCCTTGATGCAGATCTCGCCCGGCTCGCCGACGGGCACTTCCCTTCCCGCCTCGTCGAGGAGGCGGAGCTCGGAATGAAAGATGGGCTTGCCCACCGAGCCGGCGTACTTCACCGATTCTTCGTTCGTCATCGACATGCAGTTGACGCCGACTTCGGTCAGGCCGTAGCCCTGCCTGAACACGACGCCCTTTTCCTCCCGCCAGGCAGCCATGAGATCGGTAGGCATGGCAGCCCCACCGTTCACGAAGAACCGCACCGAGGAGAAATCGGCCCGCTTCCACGAGACGCAATCGTACCAAAGGCGGAAAAGGGTGGGAACGCCCAGGACCACCGTGCAATGTTCCTTCATAATTAGGTCTATCGCCCGGTCGGGGTCGAAATCGCGTTCGATGACCAGCCTGCCGCCGATATAGAACAGGGGTGTCATGAAGATGAAGAGGGCGCCCGCGTGATAATAGGGGGTGAAGACCGGCGCTACATCGCCCTCGTTAAGCCCCCAGGAGATGCAGGTGCTGATCGCGTTCCAGAGGACCTGTCGATGCGGGATGACGGCGCCCTTCGACCTTCCCGTCGTGCCGGAGGTGTAGAGGATGAGAAGGGGGTCGTCTTCGTCGAGGGGCGGCCTTTGGGGTTCCTCATCGCGCGATGAGGCCAGGAGGCCTTCGTAGCTGACATCGGCGGGGAGCTCCGCGCCCCCGAGGGAAATGAAGCGCCTGCAGGTGAGCCGGGGCCTGGCCTTTTCGACGAGCTCCACGAATTCCGGCCCGACGATCAACACCGATGGGGCGCAGTCATTGGCCATGTATTCGAGCTCCACCGGTTTGAGCCGCCAGTTGAATGGTACGAGGATCGCGCCGATTTTCGCGAGCCCGTAGAGTAGATCGACGTACTGGACCCCGTTCATCGCCACGATGCCGACCCGGTCGCCCTTCTTGATACCCAGCGAATCCTTAAGACCGTTGGCGAGGCGGCAGGCTCTCTCGTTGAGCTGCCTGAAGTTGTAGCGGGTGCCGCCCGGCACATCGTAGAGGGCCTCTCGCTCGGGCGTGAGTCGCGCCCGCCGAGTCAACAATTCGCCCGCATGTTCACCCATGATCCCCCTCCTCGGCTGTCCTGCGCCCAAACTCGGTGGGTGAGATGTGAATCATCTCTCATTTGGCATTGTAGCACAGGATGAACGGCTGTCAACACGAATGAGCAGGCCGCCGAGGGATGAAGGACGCTTAACGTCCGCGCCCCAGAAGGCCCCCGGCCGCCGCGTCCCGGGTTGGTCAGCCCGGCGCCATCACCACGGCCGCGACCCCCACCGCGAGGATGGAGGCCAGGGAGTGAAGGGATAGGGTGGTCGCCACGCGGCGGTTTTCCTTTGGATCGTCGGCCGGCATGAAGACCGAGATCACGAAGGGGGGCGGCAAGAGGAACAACACGAAAATGGCGAAGCGATAGATCGACGGCAGGCCGAGGAGTCGCATGGCGAATAGATCACCTACCACGAAGGCCAGTGCGACGAGGACGAGCATTCGCCCGAGGGTGAGTCGGAGGGCGAAGGCAAGATTGTCACGATCGAGTTCGATGTCCGCGCCGATGACAAAGCAGATCAGCGGCATGGTGAGGGCCTTGACCAGGGCGACGAGGTGCCAGAAGGAGGCGAAGAGCATCGAGGCGATATCGCCGCTGCCCGCGCCCCCGAGGCCACCCACCGTGCCGCTGCCACCGCCGCCGGCGGCTGCCGCCCCGACAAAGTCCGAGGCGAGGATCGATCCACCATCCGAAAAGGCCCTGAGCAGAGTGCCGAGCACAAGGCCCACGGCGATGGCTATGACGACGGGCGAGGTCGCAAAGCCGCGGAGGAGGTCGAGGGCCATTCCCCGCGAGGAAGCCGCACCCGACGATTCGCTCGCCACCCGCCCCTTCCGCCTAAGCTGTGCCTGGAGAACAGAAAAGACAAAGAGGACTTGGCCGAGATCGCAGGCCGCGAAAAAGGGCAGTTTGGCGTCGCCGGCGATGCCGAGGAACAGCGCGTAGCCGAGCATTCCAGCCTCGAAACCCTCATGCATCAAGGGTGCGTAGGGGCTCTGAAGTCGCAGGACACGGCTCGTCGCCCTGCCGATATAGATCATCAGGACACAGGAAATAAAGACAGCAATAATAAGGAAGAGATTGCGAAGATCAGGGCGGAGGCGGAAAAAGGCGTCGAAGAGCAGGGCCGGTAGGGTCAGGCTCACGACAAGCTTCCGCAGGCCCGCGACGGCCCCTCCATCCAAGACCTTGGCCGCCCGAAGGCCAATCCCCAGGGCGAACAGCGCAAGCACGGGTGCGAGATCGAAAATGGTCCGAAACGCCTGCATATTCTTGTCCCATCCTTCCTTGACGCGCGATCATCTCCATCCTATCGTAGGCGGGTGATTTTTTGAACAAAGGAGACGACATGGACAAGGAACAGGCTCTCGCCAAGGTGAGCCTTTTTTCCAAGCTCGACGCGAAGGTTCTCCGCGGCATCGCCGCGATTGCATCGGAGCGAAAGTTCAAGGCCGGCGAATACCTCATGAAACAGGGTGAAAGCGGCATCGGCCTCTTCATGATTCTCGAGGGCAAGGTCCGTATCGAAAAATCCGACGCGGGCGGAAAAAACGTCGAGCTGGCCGAAAACGGCCCCGGAGACATCCTCGGCGAAATGACCGTTTTCGATGGCGCCCCTCGTTCGGCGAGTGTCGTCGCCACCGAAGAGACCGCCTGTCTCGTTCTGGCATCCTGGGAATTCAACGCCTTCCTCAAGACGCATCCCGACGTCGCGCTTGCCCTCCTCCCCATCGTCGTCCAGCGATTCAGGGAAACGAACGAAGCCCTCACCGGGCTCAACGCGATGCGGAGCTAGCCTGGGTCGTTCCGGAACGCCGCCAACAAGCTTCGAGGAAGCGACTCACCAAGTGCCCAAGCAAAGCCAGGAAGGTTAGATGACTCATGCTGTTCAGGGATAGAACCGACGGGAAGAGAATTCGTCTTCCCGCCTTCAACGCCATCCTGCCCTATATAATGAAGGGCAGGAACGCTTCGGCTGTCTATTTCGGCAAGGACATCGAAGTCGAAAATGCCATGCGGTATGTGCATCGCAAGAACGCCGAATCGAGCGCGAACCGTTTCTCGCTGTTCGGGGTCATTCTGGCCGCAGGGGCGCGAACCTTCTTCGAGAAGCCCGATCTCAACAGGTTCATAAAGGGCAAGGCGATGTACGCCCACCGCGAGACCTCCTTTTCCTTCGTGGTCAAGAAAAGGCTCAACGAGGATGCGGCCGAATCCATCTCCAAGGTCAGCTTCGAGGCGACGGATACGATTTTCGAAATGATGGACAAGATCAACGCGGGAATCGATTTTTCCAAAAGCGATCAGAAGGGTTCGGACGACCTCGAAATGGAGATCGCCCACCGCATTCCCTTCGGGAAGGCGATCCTCACCTCGGCCTTTCGATTCCTCGACCGCCTCAACATAGCCCCTTCTTCGATGCTCAGGGCCGATCCCCTCTACACCTCCGCCTTCTTCGCCAACCTCGGCTCGATCGGGCTGGATGCGCCCTTTCATCACCTCTACGAATGGGGGAGCGCGAGCGTCTTCGTTGTGCTCGGCCGCACCTTCCAAAAAGAGGTCCGGACCGGCGAGGGTTCCAGCGTAAGGAGAACCCACATCGGGCTGAGGGCGACGGTGGATGAAAGGATCTCAGAAGGCATCTATTTCGCCCACGCGGCGGCGCTTTTTCAGCGCTACGTCATGAAGCCCGAACTCCTCGAGGGGGCGCCGAAGCTGCCGGCCTCATCGTGAGAGCGACGCCTACTTGATGGCGCGCAGCAACAGGACAAGGGCGATGATAAAGACCACGAAACCGAGGGCCCAGGCCCAGAGCGGCAGGCTTGTCGATTCGGGCGCCGGTCGTATTGGTTCGGGCGCTCCATTGTTGGAACCGAGGGCGTAGCCGCAGACCGGGCAGCCAGCGCGAAAATCTTCGCTCTCTCCGACAAAGCCGCACTTGGGACATTTTACAGCCGAAAAAAAACGCCCGCATTTGGGACAAATGCGGGCATTCGCCTTGACCTCCGCCCCGCAGTGTTCGCAAAAATAGCGGGGCGTTTTCATCCGAAAAGCCGGGCTGATCAGACCGCTTTCGCGGTTGCCGGGGCTGGCGCTCCACGGGACGAGGCCGAAGAATCTTTAGCGGGAGCCGAGGGAGCCGCAGGAGTGCCGGCGCCGCCCTGTGTGCTCGTGGTCGAGGCAGCCTCGCCGCCCTTGCTCGAGGCCGAATCGCCTCCGGCCTTGGCTGGCGATGAGGCGGCGGGGACCGAGGCCGAACTCGCCTTGCGCGAATCGTTCACGTAAAAGCCCGATCCCTTGAAGATGATGCCCGTGCCCCCGCCGATGAGCCTGCGAACGGGCCCGCCGCACTCGGGGCAGGAGGTCAAGGGATCTTCGGACATGGCCTGGAAGGCCTCGAAACTATGGGAACAAGACCTGCATTCGTACTCGTAGGTCGGCATCGGCGCACCTCGGAAAAGTGTTTGAGTAAGACTAATATACCGAATTCGGGGGCGGTGGTAAAGGATTCGTCGGGGTCGAAGCCTTTGCCTTCGGAGCGCTCCGGTGTAGTATCGGGAAAACGGCGTCGCGCGACGGTGGATCGAGAGGCATCTATGGCGAAGGCAGGGGGACTTGCATTGGCGAAACCAGAAGGTGGGAGGCGAACCAAGAGCCGTCTCGCGGCTCGGCGAAATGCCGGCGTCTGGCGCCTCAGGCTCGAAGACTGAAACCCGATGG
>JAJXVS010000157.1:0-1457 GCA_021782015.1 bacterium
CAACAAGGGGGGGAGCGGAGAAGTTCGCGCCTTGGCGCGAACTTCGGAGCGGGGGGGGACCGCGGGGTGGGGGTGGCCTGTAGGGGCAAAGGTGGGGCGCGGAGGTGGGGCTGTCCCCCCTTTTTTCTTTTCCTTTTCTGCTTGCGGGCCGGGGTAAGCCGTGCTATACACTCAGCAAGGTTGAGGAAATCAACCAACCAACCCGGGCGGCGGGCTAACCAAAGGCGGTGGGCCTAGCAAAGACGGTGGGCTAACCCAGGGTCGGGGGCCAACCAGGGGCTTTGGGGCTGGGGTTGGAAGCCGAGTAGTCAGGAAGGCGAGGGGCAGGGTGGCTAGAACGGGGGATGTGGGGCCGGGGACGGCGGCGCGCATTGTAAGGACGATTTGGCAGCATCCTCGGATCAGTCGCATCGACATCGCCGAACGTCTTTCCCTCGATAAGTCGACGGTCACCAATCAGGTCAATCGGCTCATCGGCCTCGGTCTGGTCGAGGAGATGGATGAGGGCAGTGCCTCGGTGCGCGGGGGGCGGAGGCCGATTCATTTGGGCATTTCGCGCGGTTACGGGCTGGTCATCGGGATCGAGGTGCAGGTGGAGTCCTGGCTGGCTGTCGCCGTCGATCTTTCGGGGGCGGTGCTGGCCGAGGCGAGGGGAAGGGCGCGTCTGGAGCCTGACAATGTCGGCGAGGCGATGCTGAAGATTATCAATGAGGCCAAGGCACGGCTTTGCGCTCCGGCGAGTCGGCTGCTCGGCATTGGGGTCGGGACGGGTGGGCTCGTCGATCCGAAAAAGTCTTTGATCCGCTATTCGGTGCCGCTCCGGCTTTCTTCGCCCCTCGATTTCGGGAAGGTGGTGGCCTCGCGGCTTTCGGTGCCTTGTCTCATTGAGAATGACGCGAATTGTTGTGCCTGGGGCGAGCTTGCTTTTAGCCACGACGAGGAGCTTCGGGACTTTCTTTTTTTGCTCGCGGAGTATCGGCACGACGAGCAGTCTCTTGGCATGTACGGGGGCCTGGGTGTGGGTTTCGGCATCGTGCTCGGGGGCAAGGTCTACGCGGGGGCCCACGGCAACGCGGGGGAATTCCGCTCGGTCTTTTGCGATGGGCCCGGCGATTTGCAGTTTTCGCTCCCAAAAGAGGAGCTCCAGAGGCTGGAGAGCGAGGGGGCGACGCTGGGCAAGGCTGTCGATGAGCTCGCCAGGAATGTGGCGATGTTGGTGAACACTTTCGACATCGAGCGGGTCTATATCGGCGGCGACATCGAGAATCTCGATGTGGATTTTCCGGCCCTTCTCAGGCGGCGCCTTGAGGAAAACTGGATGTATCCCTTTCCGAAGGATGTTCGCATTCTCAATTCGAGTTTGAAGGAAAGGGCGGTCGCTTATGGGGCGGCCGGTATGATTCTCGATCGGCTGATTTCGGGCAAGGGGCTGTTGGTAGTCGAGGATCGCGCCGTCA
>JAJXVS010000157.1:1557-8964 GCA_021782015.1 bacterium
TGTGGCGCGCGGCGAGTCAGGGTGGGTACATCCCCCGTTGGGGGAAGAGATAGGGGCATTCATTTTGGCGGGAGGGGATCCCGCTACAGGAGGCTTTCGATGAAGAAAGTGATCATCGCTCTGATGATGGTCGCGGTCACCTTCGGCGCGATGGCGCAGGTGTCGCTCAACGTCCTCAATTACCAGCAGGCCGACCAGGCCGGCTATCAGGAGGACGTGCAGATCTGGCAGGATTTCCAGACGCAGAATCCGGACATCAAGCTGAACATGGAGGTCCTTTTCAACGACCCCTACCATCAGAAGCTGCAGGCCTACGCTGCGGCCGGTACGCTCCCCGATGTCTTTTATGTCTGGCCGGGCGCCCGTTCCGCGGTCATCCACGAGAAGCACCTCGCCAAGGATCTGACGAAGCTTCTCGGGACCGAGTATCTCTCGCATTTCACCGGCGCGGCCACCAATCCGAAGAATGAGCTCGGCGGCTATTTGGCCGAGCTGCCCCAGTCTTTCACCTATACGTCGGTGATGTATGTCAACAAGAAGGCCTTTACCGACAATGGTCTTAAGGTGCCGACGACCTACGCCGACCTCAGGGCCGCCGTGCCCCGGCTCAAGGCCAAGGGGATCGCGGTCATGATGCTTCCCAACAAGGATGGGTGGCCGGGCCAGTCCTGTTTCTTCTCGACCGTCGCGGGCCGCATGGTGGGCGACAAGTTCTTCAATGATGTCCTGGCCGGCAAGGCCAAGTTCACCGACAAGCCCTTTGTCGATGCCCTCAAGGTCGTCGAGAACTTCTACAAGGACGGCATCATTCAGCGCACCGATAACGCCATCGGTTACGGCGAGGGCCCCGGGCTCTTCGCCCAGGGCAAGGCGGCCATCATTCTCGACGGCGACTGGCGGACCGGCGCCTACATCACCGACAAGGCTTCGGGCAAGGCCCTCATCAGTCCCGATGATCAGCACAATTATGCGCTTATGAATCTCGTCGCCCTTCCTGGCGAGAAATTCCCCGGCGTGGCCTCCGCGGTCGCCGGTACGGGTTGGGCGATCGCCGACTCCCTCCAGGCCGGTCCGAAGCTCGACGCCGCGGTCAAGCTCATCAAGTATCTCTATTCACCCGAGGTCCAGGCCATCCGCTGGGGCACGGGAGCCTATGTCCCTACCCGCACCGATGTTAAGCCGCCCGCCGGTCTTGAGCCCCTGCCCTCGTTGCTTCCCGCCTTCTACGCCGAAAATTCGAAGACCTGCTACGTCATCGACGGCATCAATGGTCTCGATCCCACGGTCGCGACTGCCATCAACAACGGCATCGTCGATATCGGCAACAACGCCAAGGACGCCGTCCAGGTGGCCAAGGATGTAGAGGCTGCCTTCGAGGCCGCGAAGAAATAGTCGTTCTTTCGGGAGGCCTCGGTCGTCGGAGCCTCCCGGGGCTCCGCTCGCCGGAGCCTTCCGATGGCCGCGCGTCGATGCGCTCGGCCAGCCCGACGGCCCGCCTGTCAGGCCGGCCGTTTCCCCCTCTCGATAAGGAGGAACTATGACAGGTGCGAAGCGCATCGATCGCGAGGCCGGACGGGCCTATTGGTTCATGTCCCTTCCGGCCTTCGTCATCTATATCGTGGTCATGGCCTTTCCGATTGGCCTGTCGATCGTGCTTTCCCTCTCGGATTATTCCGGCGGGAAGATGTTCGGAGGCGAGGCCTGGCACATTGTCGGTTTCGATCATTATCTACGCGCCATCCAGGATCCCTGGTTCTGGAACGCACTCAAGAACAATTTCTACATAGTCCTTATTTCGGTCTTCGGTCAGTTGCCCCTCGGTTTCATTTTCGCCTATATCATCTACCGCCGGATCGTGAAGTGGCCTGGGTTCTGGCAGGGCATTCTTTACGTGCCCAATATCATTTCGATCATCGTGGTGGGCCTGCTTTGGCAATCGATCTTTTCGCCCTCGGGGCCGATCGCCCAGGTCGTCAATGACCTTTCGACGAACCGCTTTCACCAACAGCTCGTGGCCATCATCGGAAGCCAGGGCCACCTCAATCTCTCGGATTCCGCCATCCAGGCCGTTCTCAAGCTGGGCGGACCCGACGCGCCCAACATGTTCGCGAATCCCATACCCGACCTCCGCGGCATGATCCAGGCCTACCCCTCGAACCAGTATGGGGTCCTCATCACTGACCTCACGAATCTCCTCCTCCAGAAATGGACGCCGACCTTCCTCAACAAGCCGAACATCGCGATGCTGCCCGTCCTCTTCGTCATTCTCTGGATGTACACGGGCATGTATCTCATTCTCTTCCTCGCCAACATGCAGAAGATCGATACGCAGGTCATCGAGTCGGCGCGCATCGACGGGGCCAACGAGGGCCAGGTGATGCGGCATATCATTTTGCCCGCCCTTTCGGGCACAATGGTCAATTCTGCCATTCTCGCGATTTCCGGTTCCCTGTCGAGCTTCGCCCTCATTTTCGCCCTCACGGGCGGGGGGCCCTCGCGGATAACGGAGATCCTTTCAATATATATGTACAACAGCGCCTTCCTCGGACAGCACGACTTTCCGCTGGCGAACGCCATAGCCCTCATAACGGTGATCATCAGCATGTTATTGATCGTCGTGACCAAGGTCTTCGAGAGCCGCTACGGCGGAAAGGAGGACTGAGCGATGTCCGAACGACTGGAGACTACCGCCCTGGGCCGCCTCGGCGCCGGATTTGCCAAGGCCCTCGCCTACGCGGTTATGGTGATATTCGCTATTATGACGATATATCCGCTCTTCTGGCTTGCGATGAACTCCTTCAAGTCCACGAGGGAGTTCCAGGTGAACATGCTGGGTTTGCCGCATGTGTGGGTCTTCGACAATTTCAAGATGGCTTGGGATTTCGGGGAGTTCGGCAAGCTTTTTCCGAATTCCATCATCTACACCGCTGGCGCCACTCTCGGGGTCATCGCCCTCTCCGTCCTGGCGGGTTTCGCCTTCGCCAAGATTCCCTCGCGGGCGACCAAATGGCTGTACGGCAGCTTTATCGTAGGGATACTTCTCACGCTCAACTCGCTGATGATTCCGCTCTTCATCGAGGTGAACGTGCTTGGCATCTACAACACGCGATTCGCGGTGCTCCTCGTGTATATCGGCGCGGGCCTGCCCATCGGCATCTACCTCGCCACCGAGTACATCAAGGCCATTCCGACGGCCCTGGTCGAATCGGCCCGCATCGACGGGGCAGGGTATTTCCGCATTTTCTGGCGGATCATTCTGCCGATGTCCGTGCCGGTGGCGACGACGCTGGCCATCCTCAACATCACGGGGACCTGGAACGAGTTCGCCCTCATCAACATTCTCGTGTCGAAGACCGAACTCAAATCGCTGCCCTTGGGAATCTATAAATTCTCGGGATCGCTGTCCACCGATTACGGAAAACAGTTCGCAGCCCTCACCATCGGCATGGCGCCCATGCTGCTCTTTTACGTCGCCTTCAGGAAGCAGATCACCAAGGGCGTTTCGGCGGGGGCGGTAAAAGGATGAAACAACTATGAAAGAACACTATGGAGACGGAAGCCGCGAAGATGGGTTCCCGAGCGACTTCGTGTGGGGCGTGGCCACGGCTTCCTACCAAATAGAGGGATCTCGCAATGCCGATGGCGGCGCCGAGAGTGTCTGGGACGCCTTCGCCCGGAGGCCCGGAGCCGTGCTCGGCGGCATGAATGGCGATTTGGCCTGCGATTCCTGGAATCGCTGGAAAGAGGACATAGGCCTCGTTCGCGGCCTGGGCGTCGGGGCTTACCGCTTTTCGCTTTCATGGGCGCGGATC
Organism: bacterium; assembly: GCA_021782015.1. Lineage (GTDB taxonomy): Bacteria > Spirochaetota > Spirochaetia > Treponematales > Rectinemataceae > CAIJMU01. The sequence goes on from JAJXVS010000157.1 coordinate 5,370, forward strand.
CAGCCGGAAAAGGGTGCCAAGGCCAATGGCGCCGCTATCGCCTGGTACCGCCGCTTTATGGAGGGGCTGCTGGAGGCCGGCATCGAGCCCTGGGTGACTCTTTATCATTGGGATCATCCACAGTGGATGGAGCTCGAGGGGGGCTGGCCCTCGCGCGAGATGGCGCTTCGTTTCGGCGATTACGCCGCCCTGTGCTTTAAGGAATTCGGCGACCTGGCCAATAAATGGATGACGGTGAACGAGCCCTGGTGCACGGCCATTCTGGGTCACGACACTGGCGAGCACGCGCCGGGCCGCCGCGACAAGGCTGCGGCCTATCGGGCCGTCCACCATCTTCTTCTCGGACACGGGCTTGCGGTGGAGGCCTTCCGTGCCATAGGGCCGAAGGGGACGGCGGCGGCGGGGGGGCTGGCTGTGGCGGGCCGGCCGGTGGCGGCGGCTGCGCGGCCGGATGCGATGGCGGGGCGGCTGGCCGCGGGGGGTGGGCTGGCGGCCTCGGGCGAAAACTTGAGGGCAAGCAGGCCGATGATCGGAATTGTTCTCAACCTCGACCTTCCCAGGCCGGCCACTGGTAGGGAAGAAGACATCCTTGCCGCTTCGCGGGCCGGCGATCAGCGTACTGCCCTGTGGATGGACCCGCTCTTCGGCCGCGGCTATCCGGAGCGGCACATCGCGGCCTATCCAGGTGTCGAAATGCCCGTCAGGCCGGGCGACTTAGAGAAGATCGCCATCCCCGTCGATTTCATCGGGGTCAATTATTACAATGAAAACGTCGTGGAGGCTGCGCCCGTCTCGTCGGAACATCCGGAGGGCTTCCGCTCGGTCCCGATGTGGGAGAGGCGGAGCGACATGGAGTGGCCCGTGGTTCCGCGCGGCCTGGGCCGACTTCTTGCGGGCCTGAACGCCCGATGGAAGCCTCCCGCCATGTACGTCACCGAAAACGGCTACGCCGGCCGCGATGAAGTGGACGCGTCCGGCCGCGTAGCCGATAGCGACCGAATCGATTACCTTCGCGGACACCTGGAATCCTGCGAGGAGGCGATCGCGAAGGGGATTCCACTCAAGGGCTACTTCGAGTGGTCCCTGATGGACAATTTCGAGTGGGCCTGGGGTTACGCGAAGCGCTTCGGAATCGTTCATGTTGATTTCCGCACGATGGAGCGCCGGCCAAAGGACAGTTACTATTGGTACCGAGATATGGTAGCCGGACGGGGGCTGCGGTCATGAACCTTCCCGGCGACCCGACCGGCCTCGTGCCCGCGCCGAGAAATATAACAATTGGTGACGGGTCATTTCCGGTGGCTGGCGCCCGCGTCGAGGCCGCGCCCGGTTATGAGGCTGTCGGCAGGTTGCTTGAGATGTGGCTCGCGACCGCCGGGAGGGGCGTGGGTGCTTCAAGGGAGGAGGGTGCCAGTCGGGTTGATGGGGCTGGCGGGGCTGTTGCCGGGGCGGGCGGTGGTGACGCTGTCGGTGGAGCGGGCGGCGGTGACGCTGTCGGTGGAGCGGGCGGCGCTGCGGTTCGTGGCGGGACAGGGAGCGATGGCCTTGTCCGCATCGCCCATGACCCCTCACTACCGGGGCCCGAAGAGTATCGTCTGGACATTTCGCGCGAGGCGATCGTACTCGCAGCAGCCTCGCGCGAAGGCGCCCTGAACGGTGCCTCCACTATCCGCCAGCTTCTCCTGTCTCAGGGATCGAAGCTTCCCATTCTTTCCATCGAGGACGGCCCGCGCTTTTCCTGGCGCGGCGCGATGCTCGACTCGGCGAGGAATTTTCAGCGTGTCGAATTCATCGAGAAATTCCTCGACCTCATGGCCCTCCACAAGCTCAATCGATTTCATTGGCACCTCACGGACGATCAGGGCTGGCGCCTGGACATCCCTTCGATGCCGGAGATCGCGCAGTTCGGTTCGCGCCGACAGGAGCGACGCGTCAACATTCCGAGGATGCAGGGCGGCTTCTATACTCGCGACGACGTGCGGCGCATCGTGGATTTCGCAGGCGAGCGCGGCATCGTCGTGGTGCCCGAGATCGAGACGCCGGGCCATGCCATCGCCCTCCTCGCCTCGCATCCTGAGCTATCGTGCAAGGGGGGGGCCGGAGACGGCAACGAGCCCTTTGCCACCGAATGGCGCCATGGGATCTTTGGCGATGTGCTCTGCGCCGGCAATGAAAAGGTTTTCGAAATCCTCGGACGCGTATTCGACGAGGTCGCGGCCCTGTTCCCGGGACCCTGGGTCCACGCCGGTGGCGACGAGGTACCGAAGGCCCGCTGGTCGAGTTGTCCGAAGTGCAGAGCTGTGATGAAATCGCACAACCTGCGGGACGAGGGCGGGGCTCTGGAGCCCGAATACCTGCAGGGATGGTTCATGAATCGCGTGGCGGCCCTTCTCGCCGAAAGGGGCAAGCGGATGATCGGCTGGGACGAGATTCTCGAAGGGCGGCCGCGCAAGGATGCCATCGTCATGTCCTGGCGCGGCTATTCCGGCGGCGTCGAGGCGGCCCGGCTCGGCCATGAGGTGGTGATGAGCCCGCAGACGAAGGCTTGCTATCTCGATCACAAGCATCTCGATCTTTCCGAGGAACCCGGTCAGCTCGGCGTTTGCACGGTGCGAGATTCCTATTCCTTCGAACCCGTGCCCGAATCGCTCGGCCCGGCCGAAGCGGCGCTGATCACAGGCGGACAGGCGAACATCTGGACGGAACTCATGCCCTTCGCCCGGCATGTTGAGTACATGGCCTTTCCGAGACTCTCGGCCCTGTCGGAGGCATTTTGGAGCCCGAAAGAAAACCGTAATTGGGACGAATTTGTGCAACGGCTCGAAATCCATGGTCGCAGGCTCGACGCCCTCGATGTGAATCGGTACCGGGGCGCCCTCGAGTAGGGTGGCGGTGGCGGTGGCGGCGTCACCGCCGCCACCACCACAGCCACAGCCACAGCCACAGCCACAGCCACCGCAACAGCCGCCACCGCAACAGCCGCCACCGCCACGGTTCTGGACGGGGCGGGGTTGGTTTGGGCCGGGTCGGGTCGGGTTGCCGGGCGGGTTCAATGTTTTCGGGGTGTTGCCGATCTTTGGAGCCCGTATTATACTGTAGCTAACATATAGATGCGAATAGCATCTAGCGGCTGGGCCCGCGCATGGCTTCGACCCTAAGACGATGCCCGTCGAGTTTGTAGGGGTAGGGCTATGGGATCGTCGTGGCAGAGCTGTGGCAGGGCTGTGGAATCGCCCGATGGCAAGGCTGTATCAGGGCAGGCGATCGGCCGAACGCAAGGAGCGCACTCATGGCGAAGGGCCAGGCTTATCGGCACACGCCCGCCTTCATTCTTCTTCTCCTGGCGCGCGAACGCCAATATGGGGCGGCCTTGCTCTCGCGTCTGGAGTCGGAGCTGCCGGGGCTCGGCCCGGACAGCGCCGCGGTCTATCGGGCCCTGCAGGAGCTCGAGGACGAGGGATGTGTGGCCGCCGAATGGGAGACCGACACTTCCGGTCCGGCGCGCAAATGGTACGCGATCACTGCCGCAGGCTTGAAGAGTCTCAAGGCCTTCAAGGACGACATCGAGGCGCGCAAGCGAAACCTCGAGTGGTTT
>JAJXVS010000158.1 GCA_021782015.1 bacterium
GAAGGGAATCGACACGAGGAGGGGGATGCGCACGGGCTGAAATCCCTGGATGGTCTTGACCGTACCAATTAAAACTTTAAAGAGCAGACTCGACATGCCCAGCCCGAACATGTACATCCCGATTCCGCTAACGCCCTGTTCCGCCTTGAGGGTGACGCTCACCAGGGACATGATGAGGCCCAAGAGGAGTCCGACTCCCATGGCCGCGAGGAGACCGAGCCAGAGGTTGCCCGTGGTCAGGGCCACGAAGAAGGCGGCGAAGCCGGCCAGCAACATGATGCCGTCCACGCCGAGGTTCACGACCCCCGCGTTTTGCGCGAAGGTCTCGCCGATCGCGGCATAGAGGAAGGGCGTCGCCAGCGCGATCATGCTGTTGAGGATGCCGGTGAGGACGTTGAGCGAAAGGGCCCCTTTCATGATTTGGCCCCGATAGCGCTATCACCGGCCGCGGGGCTATCGGCGGTCGCGGCGCCTTGGCTGCCCCCTGGGGGGGGGAAGGCCGCGACGCGTTGGCTGCCATCGGGAGGCGCGCCGGCCGCGGGGCGCCGGCCGCCTGCGAGCCGTTTCGCCGACCACCTGCGAGCCCAGATGCCCGCGCCCGAAACGAGGAGGACGACCATGCCGAGAATGGCCGTGACGAGGGCCGAGGGGATCTGCACGGCCCGCTGCATCTTGTCCGCCCCGACGAGGAGTCCGCCGAAGAAAATCGAGGCGGGAATGAGGCCGAGAGGGTGTAGGCCGCCGAGGAGGGCCGCGACGATGCCCGTGAATCCATAACCGCTCGTCAGCCCGTCCATGAGGCGGTGCTGGACGCCGATGACCTCGACCACGCCCGCGAGACCCGCGAAGCCGCCGGCCAGCGTGAGGGACAGAGCCACGTTATACGGAACGGAAATGCCCGAGTAGCGGGAGGCATCCGGATTCAGGCCGACGGCGCGGATTTCGTAGCCGATGGTCGTCCGCCAGAGGAAAATATAGACGACGACGGCGAGGACGAGGGCGAGGATGAGTCCGGCATGGAGGAGGGTCTGTGGCACGAGACGGGGTAGCCAGGCTTGTTGGGGAATGCGCGCCGACTGGGCGAGGAAGGTGCCGCGCTTCACGTTTTCCGGGTCCATCAGCGGGCCTTGCAGAAGGAAATTCATGAACTGCAGGGCGATCGCGTTCATCATAATTGTGCTTAATATCTCGTTCACCCGCATTTTCGCCTTTAGGATTCCGGGGATGAAGCCCCAGAGGGCGCCCGAGGCGAAGCCGGCGACGCAGGCGGCGGTGATCAGGAACCAACCGGGGGCTGTCGGCATCGAGAGAGGGACGATGGCGCCAGCCAGGGCCCCCATGATGATCTGCCCCTCGGCCCCGATGTTGATGACATTGGCCCTGAAGGCTATGCAGATGCCCAGCCCCACGAGGAGAAGAGGCGTCGCCTTGACGAGGGTCATCGTTAGGCCGAAGGTCGAGCCCAGGGCACCGTCCACCATCGCGCCATAGGCGGTCATCGGATCGGTCTTGAGGAGGGCGAGGAAAATCCCCGCTATCGCGAGGGCGACGAGGACTCCCGCGAGGGGGAGTGCCCCGTTGAGCAGGATCTTGGCCCAATCGAAGGTCGAGGCGGGCTTGTCGCCACGTGCGGCTGCGGGTCCGGAAACTGGCATCGTCAGGCAAGTCTAGCTTGCCGATTCTTTCTGTCAACCCTCTTCGTGTCCCGCAAAGGCGGAATCCATCGCGGCCTTCCATCGCGAAAGAATGAGCTCAAATGCCTCCTCGGAGCCCGGAACGCAGGGCCGCCGGCCGGAATCGCCCATCAACCAGGCCGCCGACTCCCGGATTCCCTCCGCAAAAGGCGTGCGGACGCGGAATTCGGGCACGAGGGCGTGCAACTTCGAGCAGTCGTAGCGCGTCGACCAGGCCTTGTCTCCCAACAGTTTTTCTCCGAAAGGCGGCCAGAGCCGAGCGATGAAGTCGGTGGGCACGTGGACAAGCCTCGCCTCGACGCCGAAGGCCGCGGCGATGGCTTCGTAAATCTCGTCCCAGGTGAGCGCCTCGTCGCCGGCCACGAGGAAGTCCTCGCCCAGGGCCTCTGGACGCCCCAGCAGGCCCACGAGGCCCACGGCGAAATCTCGCGCGTTGGTCAGGGTCCAGACCGCCTGCCCGTCACCGGGAACGGGTACTTCCTTGAGCGCAAGCATGCGTTCGACGAGGGTGAAATCCGACGAACCGAAGGGAGTCGGCACCCAGGAAGGCCCGTAGGTATGCCCCGGACGCGCTATCGTAAAGCCGAGGCCCAGGCGGGGCGCCGCCTCTCGGAGCGCCCTTTCGGCCTCGACCTTGGCCTGGGCATAAGGCCAGTGGGGGTTGCCGGGCCTCGTCGTTTCCTTTACGAGGCTTTTGATGGGCGGCTCCCTGTGCACGGACGCGGTAGATATGAATACGTACTGTTTCGCACAACCCGCGAAAAGGCGAAGGGAACGCCCGAGGTCTTCCTCGTTCATCGCGATGAAGTCGACGACCGCGTCGAAGCGGCGACCGCGAAGCGCCGAGGCGACGGCCGCCTCGTTCGCGATGTCTCCGACGATCGTCTCGACGCCCTCCATGGGCGGGGCCTTGGTGCCCCGATTGAGATGGACGAGTTCGACGCCCCGCGTGAGGGCCTCCCGGCTGCATGCCGACGAGAGATTGCCGGTGCCGCCGACGAAGAGAACCTTCACGCAATCCTCCACGTCGAGCTCGTCGCCCCGCATTCGTCGCGGAGGATCGAGGCGAAGTATTCGGCGCAGGCCTCCAGGTCCCTGCCCTCTGGTCCGGCCGGCGCGTAGACGAGGGCCACGATCGAGACACAGCCCTCGAAAACCTTGGTGATCATCGCGTCCTTGACGGGGTTGCCGATCGGCAGCCAGCCCTCCCCCTCCCGCCGCCAAACGCAGAGGAGGTCTTCGAGAGCGATCTCCTGCCCCGAGGGGTTGAACACGAAGGAATCGCTGGCAGCCCCTCGCCTGACCAGGAGCTCGTCGCCGCATGTGGCGTGGTCGAAAATGCTCGCCGGATAGCCGTAGGCCAGGCTCGCGGCATTGTTCGCGTCGACCGGGCCGTTCACCAGGGGGAAATCCCCCTCGATGGCCGAGGCGAGAAGGTATTCGCTCGAAGGCTTGGATCGTCCCGCCGGCTTGTAGGCCCCATGCCGCAGAATGTCGCGGACGGCGGCCTTCCGCGCCGGGCCGAGCCAGGCCTCGCCCGAGGGGCGCACCCGATCGAGGAGGGCGCGCAGTGCCGGCCCGGCGGATTCTTCGCGTCGGGTCTTGAGGCCCTCGGCCCGGACTATGGCGATGCGGGGCGGATTGTCGATGGATGAATCGATCGTAAGGCGTAGGTCATTATCCATGGGGAAGAGTATGTCCCGCGGCAGGCCGGCGCTCAAGGCGGGGCCGACCGATTCCCGCGATTCCTCTCCGCCCCTTGTCCGCTCGCGCGGGCGAGTCCATGATGAGCCATGGAATACACCCTGGAATCCCTCCTCGCGGAGGAAGCGGGCCTCAGGCTCGGATCCTTTTCGAACGCCGCGGCCTGGCGCCTCGGCAATTTCGTGGTTCGCCGCGCCCGGGCCGAAGACCTCTCCCTGGCCGTAGCCATCGTGCGCGGTGGCCAAAGGTTGTTCTGGCATGCGACCGAGGGCACCTCACCAGACAACGACTTTTGGCTCGATCGCAAAATCCGCACCGTGCTTCGCTTTGGTCATTCGAGCTATTATATGGGAAGGAAGCTCGCGGCCACCGGCACGACCCTCGAGGAACGCTATGGGGCGTCGACCGTCGAATATGCCACGCATGGCGGCGCCATCCCGATCTTCATCAGGGGTACGGGGCTTGTCGGCGTCCTCGCGGTTAGCGGGCTCACGCAGGAAGAGGATCACGCCCTCGCGGTCGCGGCCCTCGCCTCTCTCAAGAAATGACGGCCGGCGCCAGCTTTCCCCGCTGGCTCGTCGACCGCGACGGGGCCGGGGAAATAGTCGGCGGACCGACCCGCGGGACCTTCGCCGATCTCCCGCCCGGCGAACTCCTCGTTGAAGTCGACCTAAGTTCGCTTAATTATAAAGATGCCCTGGCCGCCACGGGGAGTCCCGGCGTCGTCAGGCATTTCCCCCACATCCCCGGCATCGATGCCATCGGCAGGGTAGTCGAGAGCGCCGATCCCCGCTTCCATGCGGGCGAGCGTGTCATCCTGTCAGGCGGCGAATTCGGCGCCGGCGAGTGGGGCGGCTGGACGCGTTACGCCCGGCCCTCCGCCGAGCGGGCCCTGCCCTTGCCGCACAATTTGGCGCCTGAAGAGGCCGCTGCCCTCGGCATCGCGGGCTTCACCGCGGCCCTATCGGTGAGAAAGCTCATCGCGCAGGGCCTGAGGCCGGACTCGGGCGAGATCCTCGTGACCGGCTCGACGGGCGGGGTCGGCTGCATCGCGGTCGCCCTCCTCGCGAAGCTCGGGTACTCGGTCGTCGCCGTCACCGGCAAGCGCGACAGGACCGACTGGCTCCGCGACCTTGGGGCCTCGCGGGTGGTGGACAGATCGGAGTTGAAGGGTCTGGGCGACGCCCCCCTCCTCAAATCGAAATGGGCCGGAGGCATCGACACGGTCGGAGGAGAACCCCTCGCGGTCCTCATCCGCTCGACGAAAACGGGAGGCTGCGTCACGACCTGCGGTCTTGTGGCGGGCGCCGGCCTCGACCTGACGGTCCACCCCTTCATCCTCCGCGGCGTCACCTTGTGCGGGGTCGATTCAGCCTGGACACCGGGGGAGGAGCGCGCCGCCGTCTGGAAACTCCTCGCCGGCGAGTGGAAACCCGAGCGGCTCGATCGCATAACGCGCAGGGTGCCCCTGTCGGCCCTCGCCCCGGAGATCGAGGCGATACTCGCCGGCCGAATCGCCGGCCGCGTCGTGGTGGAGGTAAATCGATGAAGGAAGTGTTCGTGATCGAGGGAATGCGCAGCCCCTTCGGCTCGTTTCTCGGCGGCCTCTCCTCCCTGAGCGCCACCGATCTCGGTGCCCGCGTCATCAAGGCCCTCGTCGCGCGAACGGGCCTTCCCGGCGAGGCCGTCGACGAGGTGATCCTCGGCCAGGTCCTCCAGGGCGGAGCCGGCCAGAGCCCCGCGCGCAGGGCCTCCCGCGACGCAGGCCTTCCCGACTCGACTCATGCCCTCACAATTAACAAGGTCTGCGGATCAGGCCTCAAGGCCATCATGCTCGGCGCTGATTCGATCCGCCTCGGCGAATCGGAGATCGTCATCGCCGGCGGCATGGAGAGCATGTCCCAGGCTCCCTACTTCCTCGCGAAGGCCCGCTCGGGCTACCGCATGGGCAAGGGCGAAATCCAGGACCTCATGGTTTTCGACGGCCTCACCGATCCCTGGACGGGCAGGCACATGGGCGAGATAGCCGACGCGAGCTCGGCGAAGCACGGCATAAGCCGCGCCCAACAGGACGAGTTCGCACAGCGTTCCTACGAGCGAGCCCAGGCGGCGATCGCGGGGGGCCTCCTCGCCGACGAACTCCTGCCGATCGTCATCGCCAGCAAGAAGGGCGAGGAGCGGGTCGAGCGCGACGAGGAGCCCTTCAAGGTGGATTTCGCGCGCATGGCCTCGCTCAAGCCCGTTTTTACGCCGGGTGGCACGACGACCGCGGCCAACGCCTCGAGCATTTCCGACGGGGCCGCCGCCCTCGTCCTCGCCTCGGCCGCAGCCGTGAAGGCGCGGGGTCTCAAGCCACGGGCGCGCCTCGTCGCGGCCGCGACCGAAAGCCGCCATCCCGACGAATTCCCCTCGGCCCCTGTTGGTGCAATTGTGAAGGTCTGCGAACGGGCGGGCCTGGGCCCGGCCGACATCGATCTCTTCGAGATCAACGAGGCCTTCGCCTCGGTCGTCCTCATCGCGATGCGCGAACTCGGGCTCCCGGCCGAAAAGGTCAACGTGAACGGCGGCGCCTGCGCCATCGGCCACCCCATCGGCGCGAGCGGCGGCCGCCTGGCGGCGACCCTCGTCCGCGAGCTGGGCCTCCGCAAGGCCCGCTACGGCCTTGCGACCCTTTGCATCGGCGGAGGGGAAGCCGTAGCTGTGATCATCGAAAGAATTTAAGACGGCTGATGAGTCGAGGTGGCCGCTTTTTTCGAACGCGGCTGGGGAGGGGCTGGCCCTCTCTGGCCAGGCGGCGGCCCTCGCAAGCCGGTCGCCTGCGCCTTCCAATGAACTGCGCCAGTTCAAACTTTGGATTCTAACAGAGGAGGATGACATGCCACGCAAGATCGGAGTACTCGGTGCCGGCCAGATGGGAAACGGCATAGCCCACGTCTTCTCGGCCGCCGGCCACGAGGTAAGGTTATACGATATTGCGGAGTCCCAGCTCGCGAAGGCAAAAGATACAATTGCCAAGAATCTCGATCGGCAGGCCAAAAAGGGCGCCATCGACGCCGGCCAGATATCGGCCATCCTGTCGCGCATCGGGACGACGACTCGCCTCGAGGATATGGCCGACATCGACTTCGCCGTCGAGGCCGCCGTCGAGAACGAGGCCCTGAAGCTCGAACTTTTCCGCCGGCTCGACGGAATTGCCCCGCCCGGTGCGATCCTCGCGACGAACACCTCGTCGATACCCATCACCAAAATCGCCTCGGCGACGAGGCGTCCGGAGAAGGTCATCGGCATGCACTTCATGAATCCCGTTCCCGTGATGACTCTCGTCGAGGTCATCCGTGGCCACTCCACCGCCGACGAAACCTTCGCCGTCACCGCGGAATTGGTCGCCCGCCTCGGCAAGGAGATGGCCGTCTCCCAGGATTATCCCGGCTTCATCGCCAACCGCATTCTCATGCCCATGCTCAACGAGGCGATCTTCGCGCTTTACGAGGGAGTCGCCAGCGCCGACGACATCGACAAGGCCATGAAACTCGGCACCAACCAACCCATGGGGCCCCTCGCCCTCGCGGACTTCATAGGCCTCGACACGGTCCTCGCCATCCTCCGCGTCCTCCACGATGGCTTCGGCGACCCCAAGTTCCGCCCCTGCCCCCTCCTCGTGAAAATGGTGAACGCCGGCCACCTCGGACGCAAGACAGGAAGGGGCTTCCATAAATACGATTGATCGTTGACGGTTCGCCGGAGGCCTTGTATATATACTTGACGTGAACGTCAAGTAATACCGCCCCGGTCAGGGCGGCGCCCGCGAAATGAGCGTCGGCGAGACTCGATCCGCATCCGGAAGGAGAACGAAATGAACACCGATACCCGCGAGATCTACTGGAACGTGGGCCACGGCGTCACGCCCTTCATGTACGCATTCGCCTTTGTCGCGATCGCGGTCATGGTCTGGGGCTTCCTGCCGATCTTCAAGCGGCTCAAGCTCGGCAAGCCCCTCGACCGCGGCGATCATCCGGTGAGGCGCTTTTTCCGTGCCCTCGGCGTCGATTTCGGCCAACTCCTCGTCGGCCGCACCGGTCCGGGCAAGCTTCACGCCGCCTGGTTCTGGGGTTTCGGCCTCCTCTTCGTCGGGACCCTCATCGTCATGGCCCAGTCCGATTTCACCGATCCCGTTTTCGGACTAATACTGATGAAGGGGCGCTTCTACGACTGGTATTCGCTCGTATTGGACAGCGCGGGCCTGGTCGCCGCCGTGGCCATGATCGCCCTCGGCGTCCGACGCTTTCTCGTAAAGCCCAAAAACCTCGAAACGAAGGTCGAGGACTGGCTCGTTCACGTCCTCTTCACCTTCATCATTCTCTCAGGCTTCTTCATCGAAGCCCTTCGCATGGCCGCCACCGAAATCGGCAAGAACGACGCGCTCGCCGCCTGGTCGCCCGTCGGCCGCCTCCTCGGCTATCTTTTCGTCGGGGCCTCCCCCTCCGCGATCAGGGTGGCCCACGAAGGCCTCTGGTGGTTCCACTTCGCCCTCGTCCTGGCTTTCATCGTGGCCCTCCCCCGCTCCAAGCTCCGGCATATTCTCACAACTGGTTTGAACGCCTACTTCGCGCCGAGAGAACCCAAGGGATTCATCCCGACCATCGACCTTGAAGACGAAAAGATCACCGATTACGGTGTCGCCAAGGTTTCCGACCTCTATTGGAAGGATATCTTCGACGCAGACGCCTGCACCAAGTGCGCGCGTTGCCAGGACCTCTGCCCCGCCTGGAATACGGCCAAGCCCCTGTCGCCGATGAAACTGATCGCCGACATCGGGAGTTCGGTCGACAAGGGCGGCGATGCCGCGTTGCGCGATACGATCAGTACCGATGAACTCTGGGCCTGCACGACCTGTCGGGCCTGCCAGGAAAACTGTCCCGCCGGCATCGAGCATGTCAACAAGATCATCGAAATGCGGAGGAATCTCGCCCTTATGGAAGGGGAGTTCCCCGACGAGGGATCACGCAAGGCCGCCGAGAACCTGGAGGTGAACGGCAACCCCTTCGGCATGGCCTTCGCGAGCCGGGGCGACTGGGCGAAGGATCTCCCCGTCGTCGATGCCACCTCCAGCCAGGACTTCGACGTGCTCTACTTCGCGGGCTGCTACGCCTCCTTCGACGCCCGCAACAAGAAGGTGGCGAGGGCCTTCGTCGAGTCCTGCGCCGCGGCCGGCGTCAAGGTAGGCATCCTCGGATCGGCGGAAAAATGCTGCGGCGAGCCCCTGCGCAAGCTCGGCAACGAATACCTCTACCAGGCCCTCGCGACCGAGAATATCGAGACCATGAAGGCCACGGGCGCCAGGGCCGTCGTCACGACCTGCCCCCACTGCTTCAACACGCTGGGGCGCGACTACGCGGACCTCGGTTTCGACATCCCCGTCGAGCATCACACGACCTTCCTGGCCAGGCTCCTCGAAGAGGGCAAGCTGCCCGTCGCGAAGGAAGAATTCGATTGCAGTTATCACGATTCCTGCTATATCGGCCGGTACAAGGACATCTATGACGAACCGCGCGATGCGATCGCATT
>JAJXVS010000159.1 GCA_021782015.1 bacterium
TTGTGCGTGAGCTCGGCCAGAGGGTTGACCTGATCCATGAACTGCGACAATTGCGACGACCCGAAGAATTCCTTGATGGCGGCGACTATTGGTTTAATTGAAACGAGATCCTGGGGGCGGATGGTGTCCGTCTCCTTCAGGCTCATGCGCTCCTTGGCGATACGTTCCATGCGGCCGAAGGCGCTTTTCATCACGTTGGCGAGGAGCTCGCCCACCGAGCGCACGCGGCGGTTGCCCAGGTGGTCGATGTCGTCCACGTTCGACTCGCCGTAATAGACACTCATGAGGTACTTCATCGTCGCGATCACGTCGTCGCGGATGAGGGTGAAGTCCGTGGAAGGCACGGTGTAGTCGAACTTCTTGTTGAGCTTGTAGCGGCCCACCTTGCCGAGATCGTAGCGGCGGGCGGAGAAGAACATCGAGGAGAGGTCTCGCTCGGCGTTCTCGACGGTGATCGGTTCGCCGGGCATGAGGGTCGAGTAGACGGCGGCCAGGGCGTCGGCCTTGGCGGGCTCGTCCTGGGAAGGGTCTTCCTTGACGAGCTTGATGTCCTCGCGCTCGAAGCAGTTGAGGATCATGTCGAAATGGAGGGAATCGGGGTGGGTGAAGTCGATGAGCTCCAGTTCGCGGACGCCGAGGGTGACGAGCTCGTCGACATCGTGGAGATGGAGCTTGTCGCCGGCGCGGAAGAGCTTCTTCTTCTCGCCGTTGATCTCGACCTTGACGGCCTTGGCGAGGACGCGATTGACCGCGTGGTCCTTCTCGGACCTCTCCTCGCCGATCGTCACCTTTTCGGAGACATAGAAGGCCTTGACGATGTCCTCGCGCGACTCGAAGCCGAGGGCCCTGAGGAACATCGTACCAAGTATGCGTTTTTTGCGGTCGATCTTGGCGTAGATCAGTTCCTTCTTCTGGTCGATCTCGAACTCGAGCCAGGAGCCGCGGTAGGGGATGATGCGCGCGGAATAGACACCCTTTTCGTGGGAGAAGATGACGCCCGGCGAACGGTGGATCTGCGAGACGACGACACGCTCCGCTCCGTTGATGATGAAGGTACCCCGGTCCGTCATGAGGGGGATGTCCCCGAGGTAGATTTCCTTCTGCCGGATCTCGCCGGTCTTCTGGAAGACGAGGTTGATCTTGGACTTGAGGGGCACGGCGAAGGTGAGGCCCTTCTGCTTGCACTCGATCTCCGAGTACTTCATCGCCGACTCGTCGAGGTGGTAGGACTCGTACTCGAGGAGCATGTCGCCGTTGGGGCTCTCTATCGGGAAGGTCGAGCGGAAGACCTCCTCGATGCCCGCCTCGAGGAGGGGTTCGCCCTTGCGCAGCGTGTCCCTTTGGAGGAATCGCTCGTAGGACGAGAGCTGGATATCGATGAGGTCGGGGAGGTCCATGACCTCCTGATAGTCCTTACCGATGTACTGACGCGAAACCTTATTCTCGGTGTAGGCCACAATGCCTCCTCAGGCTGGCGTCGGCGACGTCGCCTCGCAAGGTATTGGCACGCCAGGGCTGCCGCGGCCGCCCTGGCAAAGGACCGCCATGCGCGACCTCCATGGTCGGGCGCGTGCCACGCGCGCCCGCCGCTACCGGTCGGCTGACGGATTGTCCCAGGATGGATTCGCCGAGGGCCGTTTGCCAGCCCTCCACGAATCCAGCCGGAGACAGGCAAACGCACGGCGGGAAACCCCGTCGTGCGTCGCGAGTCGTCTTCTCTATCGAAGATCCCTCGTAGGGTGGATGTTACTTCACCTCTACCTGACCACCGGCATCGGTGATCTGCTTCTTGATCTTCTCGGCATCGGCCTTCGGGATGCCTTCCTTGAGGGCCTTGTCGCCGGCCTCGACGAGATCCTTGGCCTCCTTGAGGCCGAGGCCCGTGATGGCGCGGACTTCCTTGATGATGGCGATTTTCTTGTCGGCCGGAACGCCGCCCTTGAGGATGACGGTGAACTCGGTCTGCTCCTCGGCCGCGGCGGCTGCGGGACCCGCGGCGCCGGCGGCGGCCACGGGGGCTGCGGCGGTGACGCCGAACTTGGTCTCCATCGCCTTGATGAGGTCGGCGACCTCGGTAATCTTCATCTCGCCGATGGCCTCGATGATCTGATCATGGGTAAGTGCTGCCATATTATCTTCTCCTTGAAAAAAGTGACTAGTTCATACGAGCCAGTCGAGGGCTTTTGGGCGGCGCCCGGCCACACTGGGTGCCCGGGAGCGAAGCCTGCCCCTTGCATGCGGACGGCAGGAACGGCAGCTGACCGAAGCCTGGAGTCCGCGCGACGACAAAATCAGGACGCCGGGGCGGGAGCAGCCTCACCTGCGGGAGCAGCCTCGCCAGCGGGAGCCGTTTCGGCGGCGGGGGCAGCCGGGGCGGCTGCGGGAGCGGAGGGAGCCGCGGCGGCCGGCCCTTCCTTCTCCAGTTTTTCCTGGAAGGCGATCAGGGTGTACACGAGGTTCTGAATGGGAGCCCTCATCGTGGACATGAGCATCGCCAAAAGGACATTGCGGCTTGGAAGCTTCGAAAAGGCGGCGATGGCTGCCTCATCGAAAAACTCCTTGTCGACCAAGCCAGCCTTCACCTTGAGCGCGGGGACTTCCTTGGCGAACTCGACGAGAATCTTGGCGACCTCGTTGGGCTCGCCCTTCGCGAAGGCAACTGCCGTCGGGCCGGCGAGAATCGGCTCGACAGCCTTGGAATAGCCAAGCTGGTCGAAGGCGATGCGCGCGAAGTTGTTCTTGACGACGTGGAACTCGGCGTGCTTCTCGCGCAGCTGCTTGCGCAGGTTCGTGATCTGCTCGACGGTGAGCCCGCGGTACTCGGTAAATACGAAATCGCTCGAGGCGCCGATCTTGGTCTTGAGCTCGCCGATGGCATCGGTCTTGGCGCTCTGGATCTTGTTAGCTCTCATAGCCATGGCTTACTTCTCCGTCTTCGCGATCGCGACGCGGACGCCGGGACCCATCGTCGAGGTGAGGAACACCGAGGCGACGAAATCGCCCTTCGCGTCGGCCGGCCTTTTGCGCTGGACCTCCGTGATGAGGGTCTCGACATTCTCGGCGATCTGGGCTGCTTCCATCGACACCTTGCCGATGGCGAGGTGGATGATGTTGGATTTGTCGGTGCGGAACTCGGTGCGGCCCTTCTTGAGTTCGGCCACCGCGGCTCGGAGATCGTGGGTGACCGTGCCCGTCTTCGGGTTCGGCATGAGGCCCTTGCGACCGAGCACCATACCGAGCTTGCCGACATCCTTCATCATATCGGGAGTGGCGACGGCGACATCGAAGTCGAGCCAGCCGCCCTTGATCTTCTCGATGAGATCGTCGGCTCCGGCATAGGCGGCGCCGGCTTCCAAGGCTTCCTTTTCCTTTTCGCCCTTGCAGAACACGAGGATTTTCTTCTCCCCGCGGAACTGGTGCGGAAGGACGACCGTGTCGCGCACGGTCTGACTCTTCTTGAGGTTGAGCCTCACATGCACCTCGACGGTCTCGTCGAACTTGGCGAAATGCGCATCCTTGACGAGGGCGGCGGCGGCCGGAACCTCGAGGGCCTGCTCGCGGTCGACCTTCTTGATGGCCTCTCTGTATTTTTTGCCGTGCGTCATTTGGAGTACTCCGTCTCGACGCCCATCGACCGGGCCGTGCCTGCGATGATTTTCTTCGCGGCCTCGATGTCGTTGGCCGAAAGGTCGGGCATCTTCTGCTTGGCGATCGCTTCCAGCTTGTCGCTCGGCAGCCTGCCAACCTTCGTCTTGTGGGGAACAGCCGAAGCCTTCTCCAGCCCCATCGCCTTCTTGATCAGCACGGACGCGGGAGGCGTCTTCGTGATGAAGGTGAAGGTCTTGTCCTTGTAGACCGTGATGATGCACGGAATCGTGAGTCCCGCCTCCATGCCCTTGGTCCTGTCGTTGAACTGCTGACAGAACTGGGGCGCGGAAACACCGTGCGGTCCGAGCGCCGGCCCGACGGGGGGAGCGGGAGTCGCTTTCCCGGCGGGGCACTGCAGCTTGATGACCGCGGTGACTACTTTCTTCGCCATCCTTCACTCCTTTTCGTGGTGTCTTCGGCTCGGTTCGACCTCGACGGGCGCGAACTGTTTTCGCGCAAGCCGTCGAAGACTCGGTCCGGAGGCCGAAGTAGCGTTCGCGATATTCGCGAACTCCCAACTGCTGGAGGTAACACCTCACTATGAGAAACGGCGAAGCCTGCCCGAAAGGGCGGCGTTTCGCTCGTCGCTGTGCAAAAGATCCCGAACGACCTTCCTGACGGTTCGCCGTTCCCGAAACTCAGATCTTCTCGACCTGCAGAATATCGACCTCGACGGGCGTGGCACGCCCGAAGATGCCGACCATGACCTTGAGCTTGTTTTTCTCAAGGTTGACTTCCTCGATAGCCCCGGTAAAGGATTCGAAGGGCCCCTCGATGATCTTGACCTGCTCGCCCTGGCTGAAGCTCTGGCGATTGCGCACGGGCCTTTCGCCCTTGATCTCGCCGGCCCGCTGGAGGATGCCCCTCGCCTCTTCGCCGGTGATCGGCGCGGGTTTGTTGAACTGGGTCGCCCCGACGAAGCCCGTCACGCCGGTGATCTTCTTGATCGTAGAAATGGCGGCTTTCCAATTGTTGTCGGGCAAATCCATCTCGACGAGGATGTAGCCGGGGAGGATCTTGCGCGACGAAGAACGCTTTTTGCCATCCTTGACGTCAACGACTTCCTCGGAGGGGACCTTGATGTCCGTCACCACATCCTTTGAAAGCTCATTGTGGTCGAGGAGCATCCGCATCGTCCGCTCGATCTTGCCCTCGTAACCGGAGTAGACATGGAGTACGTACCAGGCCTTCGCCATCAGCGCCTCCCTTTCTACTTGAAGATGAAATCAATACCGGAAACGAGGATGAGATCGACGAGTCCGAGAGCGAGCGCCATGATGATGGTCGATACGACGACGACCTTGGTCGAGGCCACGACGTCTTCGCGACTCGGCCAGACAACCTTGCGGAGCTCGGCGTAGCTATCCTTGAAGAACTGAATGATCTTGTTCATGGCGGCTCCTTTCTACAGGCCAGGAAGGACTCGAACCCTCAACATCCGGTTTTGGAGACCGGCGCTCTACCATTAGAGCTACTGGCCTTCGTGAAGGGAAGGGGCTCCAGGAGCCCCTTCCCTTCACGAGAGGATTCGCTGCGCAAATCCTCTACGCACTCAGGGATTTCGTTATCGCGAAATCCTCGACAACGGCAGGAGCGGCTTACTTTACCTTCGTTTCCTTGTGCAGGGTATGCTTGCGGTCCCATTTGCAATATTTCATCAACTCAAGCTTTTCCTGCATGGTCTTGCGATTCTTGGTGGTAGTGTAATTGCGACGTTTGCACTCGCTGCAGGCGAGCGCGATGATTTCGACAGTCTGCTTTTTGGAAGCCATAGAATATTCCCCTCTTCCTCGATTTCCTGCTAGCCCTCGAACGGAATCGAACCGTTGACCTTATCCTTACCATGGATATGCTCTGCCAACTGAGCTACAAGGGCGTGCGAAAAGCCCGTGAAAACTACCCCTCCTGCCCCCCACTTGTCAAGCGGGTGACAGGCCTTATCGGACTCCCCCCTTCCTTCGGCCGAAGCGCTTCGACAGGGCCCCCACGAGGGCGAGGGCCATGGCATCGCGCGTCGCGAGGAGGATGCCGAAGGCCAGAATGCCGAAAATCGAGGCGCCGACGACAAGGGGCAGGCCGGAGGCGAGGAGCCGGCCGTCGCCCTTCCAACCATGGGCCAACCTGGGTTCGACCAGCCAGACCGGGAGGGCAGCCACAGCCGAAACCAGGAGGAGCTTGAAGGCATAGGCGAGGGAGGCCGCGAAGGCCGGGCCCATTCCCTCGAGTTTCTTTTTCGCCAGGTAGGCGACAAGGACGATGGAATTGACGGCGCTCGCGATGGACAGTGCGAGGGCGATGCCGGGGCCCTTGAGAGGGCCGACCAGGGCGAAGGCCGCCGCGATGTTTACCCCGAAAGAGATTATTCCCGCGCGGGTCGGCGTCTTCGTATCGGAACAGGCGTAAAAGGCCGGAGCGAGGACTCGGTTGATCGCGATGAAAACGAGGCCCGTCATATGGAAGAAGAAGGCGGCCGTGGTGAGGCGGACGGACTCCTCGTCGAACTCCCTCGCCCGGAAAAGGAGGCTGACAATGTCCTTTCCGGCAATCATCGAGAAGATGGCGACGGGCACCGTGACGAGGAGCATAGCCTTGAGGCCGCGCCCCACCGAATCCGAAAACTCGGCCCAACGTCCCGCCGCCGCCGAGCCCGCCAGGTTGGGAAGGAGGACGGTGCCTGCCGAAACGACGAAGATGCCCAGGACGAATTCCTGGAGACGCAGGGAGTACTGGAGGCTGGAAACGGCCCCGGTGCCGGCGCTCGAAGCCAGGGAGGTCGACACGAGGATGTTGACCTGGTAGGCGGCCATGCCGAGGATGGTCGGCCCGATGAGGCTCATCACCTTGCGCATGCCGGGATTGGCGAAAGCCCGCCGCAGCCCGATAAAACCGAAGCGCCAGCCTTCCTTGAGCACGAAGGGGAGCTGCACGAGGGCCTGGAGGAGTCCGCCCAAAAGGACGCCGATGGCCATGGCCCGCGCCGGATTCCCCGCCGGTCCGGCCAGGAGGTAGGGCACCGCGATGAAGACGACATTGAAGAGGACGGGCGCCGCCCCGGAGGGGGCGAAAATACCGAGGGAATTGAGAATGCCCTGGAAGAAGGCGGCCATCGATACGAGGGCGAGAAAGGGAAACATGATCCGTGTGAGCACCGCCGTCTCCACGGGATCCGAACCGAAGAGCCGGACGATCCAGGGCGTGAAGGCGATGCCGAGGGCCACGGTCGCCGTCACGAGGACCGCGAGGACGGTGAAGGTGGCCGACAGGAATTCCCGCGATTTTTCCTCGTCGCCCTCGGCCAGATAGCCCGAAAAGGTCGGAATGAAGGCGGCCGACATCGAGTTTTCGGCGAAGAGACGGCGCAGGAAATTGGGCAGATTGAAGGCGACGGTAAAGGCGTCGGCGAGGGCTCCCGTGCCCATGAAGGCTGCCCTCGTCATCTCGCGGACGAGACCGAGGATGCGCGAGGCGAGGGTCAGGAGACCGAGCTTTCCACCCTCGCGGAGCATTTTCGAGGAGGAGGCGGCTCGACGCGCAGCGGCGGCCTGATCGCCGGCGGGCGAAGCGGTGCCGTCGGCGGCGGCCGCGACGGGGACGGCTCCGCTGGCGACGGGGGCTGGGGCCGCGACGGGGCTCGGGTGGCGGGGCTCGGAGCTGTCGGACATGGGCGCTACCATACTCTCTGGTAGCGGCCATAGGGAAGCGGCAGGGATGACAGGGCGGCAGCGGTGACAGCACGCATGGTGGGCGCCCTCGACGAGCTGTCGCGGGCCCTCGCGGCACCCGAATCGACACGGCGTTTCGTCTCGGGCCTGATGGCGAAGGACGAGGCGAGCGGTGAATCCTACCTGCGCATTCCCGTCAGGGACGAGGAGGCCGCAGCCCAGGCACTGTCTCTCCTCGGAAATCTACTTTCGGCGATGGGAGGGTCACGAAGCGGTACGAAGAGCTGACTGTCGCGTTCGAGGCACCGAGCAGGGCTCAAAAAGAAGGAAGGCGAATAGCCGGCAGACTTCTCGAATTAGGACTATACTGAAGGGGCCCCAAAAAAGGAGGCCCTCATGTTCGAGTATGCGATTTACATCCTCATCCTTCTGGTCGTCGTCATTTTCTTCTCCGGCGTCCGTATCGTCCGGCCGACCCACCGAGGTCTCGTCGAGGTGCTCGGCAAGTATCGACGCTTCGCCCAGCCAGGCTTCCACTGGATCATCCCCGGCATCACGAAGCTCTACCAGGTCAACACCACCGAGCAGATGGTCAACGCCGAACCGCAAGAAATCATCACCAACGACAACCTCAACGCCCGCGTCGACGCCCAGGTCTACTTCCGCGTCAAGGGCGACGAGGACAGCGTCAAGGCCTCGGTCTATAATGTTAACAATTATCAATACCAGATCGTCAACCTGGCGCGGACGACCTTGCGCAACATCATCGGCACCCTGACCCTCAAAAGCGCCAACTCCGAAAGGTCGAGGATCAACTCGGAACTGCTCTCGACCCTCCTCAACGAGACGAAGACCTGGGGCATCGCCGTGGTCCGCACCGAGCTCAAGGAGATCGATCCGCCCAAGGACGTCCAGGAAACGATGAACAAGGTCGTCAAGGCCGAGAACGAGAAGGTCGCAGCCGTCGACTTCGCCACCGCCACCGAGACCATGGCCGACGGACAGAAGCGCGCCGAAATCAAGAAGGCCGAGGGTATCAGGCAGGCCGAAATTCTCAAGGCCGAAGGCGAGGCCCAGGCGATCGCCCTCGTGAACGAGGCGGCGGAGAAATACTTCGTGGGCAACGCCCAGCTCCTCCGCCGGCTGCAGGCCGTCGAAACATCCCTGCAATACAACGCGAAGATCGTCCTGCCCGCCGACCGCGAACTCGTGAACGTCATCGGCGACCTGGCCGGCGCGATGCCCCTGCCCCTGCGGGAAAAGCCCCGGCAGCCTTCATAATACTAATTAGTTCGATTAGGGCAGGGCGCTTGGAATCCGTCGGGCCGGGGCCGCGCGTCCCGCAATTGTCCCGGCCCGATTCGATGATCAGGCGCCTGCCGCTATGATCCCCGGCGCCCGCGGCGATAATCCGGCGCCATGATCCGGCGCCATGATCCGGCGCATTGATCCGGCGCCATGATCCGGCGCATTGATCCGGCGCCCGCCGCGCCGAGCCGGCCGTTTCGACGGCCGGGCAGGTGGCTCAGAAGGGGCGGGTGCGGATGATCTGCATTATAATGGGGGCGAACCCCAAGGAGGCTCCAGCATGGAAATTGTTCTATCGGCAATCGTCATCGTCGTCGCAGTACT
>JAJXVS010000160.1 GCA_021782015.1 bacterium
AGGAACTCCGCGAGGCCGTCGTCGAGCGCTACGAGCGACAGCTCATCGAAACCGTCCTCGCCCGCGAGGGCGGCAACAAGTCGAGGACCGCCGAGGCCCTCGGCGTCACGCGGAAAACCCTCGCCGAAAAGATGGAGGCCTACGGAATCGAGTAGGGGCCGGGCTCAAACCCGCGTCTGGGTCTGGGCGTCCGAAAAGCGCACAATGCAACGGAGTCCGCGGCCCGTCTCGCAGGCGAAGCTGCCTCCCATCTGGCCTTCCACGAGGCCGTGGATCAGCTGGAAACCCAGAGTCTTCCCGGATCGGCCGTCGAAGTCCGCCGGCAGGCCGACGCCGTCGTCGGAAACCGCAAGCTCGACGCGGTCCGGGGCCAGGCTCGAAAGAACGACGCGGACCTCGCCTTCGGCGCCGGGAGGGTAGGCGTGCCTCAGGGCATTGGAAACGATTTCGTGGAAAGCAAGACCGAAGGGAACGGCCGTATCGATCTTCACCGGAAGGGCTTCCGCCGCCGGCTGGAAACGTATGTGTCGACGCCTGCCCGGCTCGCTGTCGACGAGGAGGTCGATGAGTTCCCGGCAATACTCGTTGAGGTCGATGCGCGAAAGGTCCATCGAGTCGTAGAGCTTCTTGTGCACCAGAGACATCGACATAATGCGGTCATTCGTTTTCCTCACGAACTCGTCGACGACGTCGCTGCCGACGAGTTCGGCCTCCCAGCCGAGGAGGCTGATGATCACCTGCATGTTGTTGCGGGTGCGATGGAAGAGCTCCCTGAGCAGGGTCTCCTTTTCGCCGATCCGCCGCTCCAGTTCGCCGTTGAGGGCCCGAAGCTGGGCTTCTTCGCGCTTGAGCCCGGAGATGTCGGCGAGACTCGAGATGAGGTAGCGGGGAACCCCTTCCCTGTCGCGAACGAGGACCGTCGAAACGTCGGTCCACACCGGGGCGCCATCCTTCCGGACGAGGCGCATCTCGACACGGCGCGACTGGCTCCTCCCCGCCAGGAGCTCCTCGATGATCCGGGCGCGCAGGGCCAGCTCCTCGGGATGGATGAAGGCCCCTCCGTCGGTCCCCGTCAGCTCTTCGACGGTACAACCGATGATTTCGGCGAGGGCCCGGTTCGCCATGATGATGGTGCCGTCGAATCGCGTGAGGGTCTTTCCGATGGGAGAGGCCTCGAAGAGGACGCGGAAGAGTTCCTCGCTCTCCTCGAGCCTGCGAAGGGCCTCCTTGCCTTCGAGGGAGAGGCGCGCGCGCTCGAGGGCCTCGCGGATGGCATAGGGAAGGCGGTTGATGTGGCTCTTGATGACGTAGTCGCTCGCCCCCGATTTCATGCACGCCACGGCCGTCTCCTCGTTCCTGGAGCCGGTCAGGACGATGAAGGGAATGGAGGGGTCGAATTCGAGGGAGAGCTTGAGCGCCTGCATGCCGTCGAAGGTCGGCATCATGTAATCCGAGATGACGATGTCTGGCCGGAAGGCCTCGAGGGCCGCGAGGAAATCCTCCCTCGTGTCCACCCTGCGGCCGACGAAATCAAGGCCCGACTTGCGGATTTCCCGCGTCGCGATCTCGTTGTCCTCCGGTTGGTCCTCGGCGAAGAGGATTTTCAACACGCTCCCCTTTTCCAATTCCGCCGCCCCTCAGCTTCCGGGAAGCTTGTTGAGGAGGAGCCAGTACATGCCGACCTCCCTCATGGATTCGCTGAACTTGTCGAAGTCGACCGGCTTGACGAGATAGCTATTCGCTCCTAATTGGTAGCTTTTCACGAGATCGCTCTCCTCGCTCGATGAGGTGAGCATCACGACCGGGATCGTCTTCGTCGCAGCTCCACCCTTGAGCCGCCTGAGCACCTCGAGGCCGTCGATCCGAGGCAGCTTGATGTCGAGGAGGATGAGGCGGGGCGGCGTCGCCCCGGGCCGCTCGAGGCGCGACTCGACGAAATCGAGGGCCTCGCGGCCGTCCGAAACATGCACGATGTGGTTGGCCAAATGATTCTTGTGGAGGGCTCGCAGCGCGATCTCCGCGTCCTCCGGGTTGTCCTCCACGAGAAGGATCTCGACTATGTCCGAATCGCTCAACGTTCATCCCCCTTGGCTTCAGGTATCGAAAACGAGAACCGGGCTCCTTCTCCGGGCCTTCCTTCCGCCCGGACACTTCCCCCGTGGCGGGCGACGATTTGCTGAACGATGGCCAGGCCGATGCCCGTCCCCTCGAACTCCTCGGTCTTGTGCAGGCGCTGGAAAACCTTGAAGAGCTTGTCGGAGTAGGCCGGATCGAACCCGGCGCCCCAGTCCCTTACATGATATACGATAGAGTCGGCCTCTGCGCCAGAGTCAATTTCGATCTTTCGCACATCGGATTTCATCGAATACTTGGCCGCGTTCGAGATGAGGTTGATCCAGACCTGACGGAGGAGGGCCGGGTCGCCCCGGCATGGGGGCAGGGGGCGAAGCTCGACCTCGAAGGTCTCCAGGCTCGAGGTCTCGGACAGTTCGGCCAGCACCGACTCGACGAGGCCGCCCATGTCGATGGTCGTCACGTGCAATTCCTGCCGCGAAAGCCTGGAGAGCCTAAGGAGGTCGGCGATGAGGCGGTCCATCTTTTCGGTGTTGCGCCGCACGACGCCGAGAAGACGTTTGCCTTCCTGGTCCAGGGTCTCGGCGTGGTCCTCCTCGAGAAAGCGCGAAAAATTATCGATCGCGCGAAGCGGTGCGCGCAGGTCGTGCGACACCGAATAGGTAAAGGACTCCAGGTCGGCGGTCCTGGCCGCCACCCGCGCCTCGAGCCCCTCGTTGAGCTCCCTGACCCGCGCCTCGGCGAGCTTCCTCTCCTCGACCTCCACCACGAGGGCCTCGTTGACGGCCTTGAGTTCGGCCGTCCTCTCGGCCACACGACCTTCGACCTCGGCGTAGGATTTCGCCAGTTCGCGCTGGGCGGCGAGGAGCTTGTCCTTTTCCTCGCGGAGCTCCTTGTTGACCGCGCGGAGCTGCGCCGGGCTCGGGATTGCCAGAAGCCTCGGCAGGGTCGGCCACAGGGCGATGGCCGTCACGACCGACACGAGGGCCGTCAGCGAATCGACGATGGATTGCCAGCCGTAGGCCGGGTGCCACAGCCCGATGATGTGCACGAAATGCGTCGAGCCGCAGGCCAGAATAAAGAGACTAAATAGTATGAAAATCCAGGTGAAGGGCAAATCCCTCCGCTTGCGGACGAAGACGAAGATGAAGAAGGGGATGGAGCCGTAGGAGATCGCGATCAGGCCGTTGGACACGGCCATGATCATCATGAGGGTATCCGTCATCTCGCCGGGTATCGCACCGCGGATCACCATGCCGCCGGGCATGAGGAGCATGGGTCCGGCGATGAGGAGGGCCAGGGCGACGACCGGCCACGCGATGCGGGGCAGGAAGTCCAGGACCAGACGCAGGGGAGATTCGCGCGGCGCAAGCTCGTCGACGCGAAAACCGCGCAGGCGCAGGCTGTTCGTCACCACGAAAAGGGAGCTGAAGGCCATGGCCCCCGCGGCGAACATGGGCAAGAGGAGGCCGTAGGCTGCGATCGGTATCAGGGCGACATTGTAGAAGAGGGCCCAGACCAGGTTTTGCCCGATCGTCTTGGACACGCCCCGCGAGAGGGAGATGGCCCGGGCCACCCCGGATAGATCGCCGCCGACGAGGGTGATGCCCGCGGCTGCGATGGCGACATCGGTGCCCGTGCCGATCGCGATGCCCACATCGGCCTGGGCGAGGGCAGGCGCGTCGTTGATGCCGTCGCCGACCATCGCGACGAGGGGATGGCTGAAGTTACCCTCGCTGGTGGAAGCCTGGAGCTTTTTCACTTCCTCGGCCTTGGCCTCGGGCAGGGTCTCGGCGATGACCCGCTCGATGCCCACCCGCCGCGCGATGGCCTCAGCGGCGATGCGGTTGTCGCCGGTGATCATCGCGACCTCGACACCGAGGAGATGGAGCCGGTCGATCGCCTCCCTCGCGCCCTCCTTGAGGGTATCGGACACGGCGATGAGGCCGAGGGCCGTCGCGCCCGTCGCGCCCGTCAGGGCCGTCGCGCCCGTCAGGGCCGTCGCGTCCATCATGGCCATCGCGTCCATCATGGCCGTCGCGTCCATCATGGCCGTCGCGACGGTCGCGGCGACGATCATGACGGTCTTGCCCTCGGACTGGAGCCGCTCCGCCTCGGCCCCGAGGGCTGCCAGATCGACGCCCTCGTTCGCCATCATCCGGAGATTGCCGACGATGATCTCGCGCCCCTCCACCCTCGCCTTGACACCCAGGCCGCCGAAGGCGCGGAAGGCGCCGCACTCGGCGAGACGCAGCTTCCGGCCGAGGGCGGCGTCCACGATCGCCCTTCCCAGGGGATGGACCGAGGCGGCCTCGGCGCTGGCCGCAAGGCGGAGGACCTCCTCGGGATTCCCGGCCCCGGCGGCGAGCAGGTCGGTCAACTCGGGCTGACCCTTCGTAATTGTGCCTGTTTTGTCGAGGAGGACCACGTTCACGGCGCCGGCCCGCTCGAGGGTCTCGCCGTTCCGGAAGAGGACACCCAGCTCCGCTCCCTTGGAGGCGCCGACCATGATGGCCATGGGTGTGGCGAGGCCGATCGCGCAGGGGCAGGCGATGACGAGGACGGCGACGGCATTGACCAGGGCCGCGCCCCACTCGACGCGGACCACGAAGTACCAGCCCGCGAAGGTCGCGATCGCCACAAGTACGATGATCGGCACGAAGTACTTGCCGATCTCGTCGGTGAGTTTCTGGATGGGCGCCTTGCTTTCCTGCGACTCGCGCACGGCCCTGGCGATCTGGGCGAGGGCGCCCTCCCTGCCTATCTTGGTGGCCTCGAGCCTGATCGGGGCCTCGAGGTTGATCGTCGCCCCTATCGCCTCCTCGCCGGGCCCCTTGCTCACCGGCATCGACTCGCCGGTGAGCATCGACTCGTCGAAGGCCGAGCGGCCCTCGCTGATCAGGCCGTCGACGGGCACCTTCTCGCCGGGGCGCACCAGGACCGTGTCGCCCACCTCGACCTTGTCGACCTCCAGCTCGACTTCCCGCCCCTCGCGCAACACCCTCGCCGTCTTCGCGCCGGAGGCGAGGAGGGAATGCAGGGCCTCCGAAGCCCTCCCGCGGGCCCTGGCTTCCAGATACTTGCCCAGCCTGATCAGCGTGATGATGGCCGCCCCCGTCTCGAAGTAGACGCCCGCGCCCTTCGCCAGGCCCAGCACCGAAAGGAGGCTCGAGAAATAGGCGACGGAGGAACCGAGGACGATGAGGACATCCATGTTCGCGTAGCCCGAGCGCAGGCTCCTCCAGGCCCCGACGTAAAATCGCCGGCCGACGACGAACTGCACGACCGTGGCCATCGCGAGCATCACCAGGCGATCGCCCTCGAAGCCGACGAGGCGAAAGTCCTTGGCCATGCTGTAGACGACGAGGGGAATCGTGAGGGCGAGACCGAGGACGAGGAGCCTCTTCTGGTCCCCGATATCCTTCGCCCTGGCCCTGGCCTCGACGTCGTCGGGGAGTTCGTCGCCCTCAGCCCTGGCGAGATCGAAGCCGGAGGCCCGCACGACGGCGGCGAGGGCCGCGACACCCGTCATGCCCGGAATGAACTCGACGAGGGCCCTCTCGGTACCGAGGCTGACGGTCGCCGAAAGGACCCCTTCGAGGGCGGCGAGGGCCTTTTCGAGGGCTCGCGCGTCGGCGGCCTCCCGCAGGCCAAGGATGAGGAAGTCGGCCTTCCCGACCGGCACGCCGTAGCCCAGGGCTGTCACTCCCGCGATGATCTTCTTTTCGTCGACGAGGGCGGGATCGAAATCGACGCGGAGGCTCTCCTCCGCGAGATTGACCGCGGCGAGGTCGATGCCGGGCAGTTTGCGCAGATTCTTTTCGATACTGAGTGCGCAATTGGCGCAGGACATGCCGGTCACCGGCATGACGCTCTTCTTTTTTGGAGTTTTATCGCTATCCATGGAAGGAGTATCCATCGGGACAGGGGCTTTGCAAGCGGAAATTTGCGGGAGGACCCATCGTCCTCCCCTTCTTGATTACTTAACGCCTGTGTAGTAGTACCTAGGCATGGCCAGTGTTCGCGTCGGAACATCGGGGTACGCCTACGTCGAGTGGATAGGCCCCGTCTACCCTGCCGGGACCCGGAAGGAGGAGTGTCTTCCCCTCTATTCCGGGATGTTTCCCACCGTCGAACTCAATTTCTCCTACTATCGCATGCCCAGCGCCGAACAACTGAGGCGTTTCGTCGACCAGACGGCGGCTTCCTTCTCTTTTTCGGTGAAGGCGAACGAGGCGCTCACCCACAAGATCGAACCAGCCTCCTGGAAGGAAGGGGCAGCCGCCTTTCTCCGCGCCATCGAAGCCCTCCGCGCCGCAAATCGCCTCGACGCCCTCCTCTTCCAATTCCCCTACTCCTTCCACTACGAGCCCGACCGGCGCCGGTACCTCGACGCCCTCCTCGGCGAATTCGCCTCCCTGCCGGTGGCCGTGGAATTCCGGAACCACGAGTGGTTCAACAACCGGGTGATCGCAGCCCTTCGCGAGCGGGGGGTCTCCCTCGTCTCCCTCGATCTTCCGGAACTCCCCAATCTCCCGCCCCTCATGGACGTGGTGACGGCGCCCCTCGCCTACATCCGCTTCCACGGGCGCAACGACCGGGCCTGGTGGGGTTCCGATTCGGCCTCTCGTTATAACTATTGCTATTCCGACGTGGAACTCGGGGCCTGGGCCGAAAGGATCCGCGGAATCGCGGCCCGCGCCGACCGCACCCTCGTCTATTTCAACAATCACCCCGGGGGCCAGGCTGCGCGGAACGCGCTGAGCTTCACCGAGCTCCTGCGGCGCGCGGGGCTTCCGGCATGAGGGGCGCCGCGAATGTCGCCCACCTCAACGTCGTGGACTTCGCGGCCTCGGTGGCCATCGCCGGTGACAGGAGCCTCGCCGACCGCCCCTTCGTGATCGCCGCTTCCGCCGCGAGGGGCGCCATCGTGCTCGGTCTGTCGCCGCGCGCGCGCAAGGAGGGCCTCGAGACCGGCATGAGCCTTGCGCAGGCCGGGCGCCGCGTGGCCGGCCTCCTCGCCGTTCCGCCCGACCCCCTCGCCGCCGCGAGGGCCGACGAGGCGCTGGCTGAGCTGGCGGCCCGCTACGCGCCCCTCGTGCAGGCCGACTCCGGCGGCCACCTCTATCTCGACCTCGGCGGCACCGAAAGGCTCTTCGGCCCCGCCATCGATTGCGCGGTGCGCATCCGCAACGAGATCCGCGCCTCGCTCGGGATAGAAGCAACTATGACTGTCGCGAGGAACAAGCTCGTCGCCAAGGTCGCCGCGCGAAGCATCACGCCCGCCGGAATCGCCTGCGTCAGGCCCGGCGACGAGGCCGCCTTCCTCGCCCCCCAGGATTCGCGGCTCCTGCCGGGCATGGGACCTTCAATCGTGAAGGTTCTGGCCGTCACGGGCCTCCGCTCCATCGGGGACATCGCCGCCCTGGGCGACGAGGAGGCCCTCGCCCTCTTCGGTCGGCAAGGACCGGCCCTCCGTGACTCGGCCCTGGGCATCGACGCCTCGACCGTGGCGCCCGGCCGCCTCGCCGAGCGATCGCTTCGCCGCCTTCTCGAGTTCGCGGAAGACCTCATCGATGCCCGGGAAATTCGAGCGGCCCTGCTGGCCCTCGTCGAGGACGCGGGCCTCGAGCTCAGGCGCTCCCTTCTCGCGACCCGGCGGCTTCGCCTCGAAATCATCTATGCCGACGCGAAGCGGAGCGCCGCGACGGAGGCCTCGCGCGGCCCCCTCGTGCTCGATTCGGAGCTCATCGCCGCCGCCGATCGGGCCTTTGCGAAGACGGCCCTGCGCCGCGTCAGGCTCAGGGCCCTGACCCTCGAACTCGGGGCCCTCGAGTCGGCCCGCCGCGAACCCGACCTCTTCATTCCCGCGGGCTCGACGGCGGACGAGCGACTCCAGAAGGCCGTGGACGCCTCGCGCCTGCGCTACGGAGCCGGAACCCTCACTCGCGGCTCCGGCCTCCCATGAAAAGCCGCCTGGGCATTCGGTCGGCCTATTCCCTTCTCTCCGGCGTCCATCGCCCCGAGGCCATCGTCGCCCGGGCCGCTGACTTCGGCGCGACCAGCCTCGCCATCACCGATCGCGACAACCTGTATGGCCTCCACTCCTTCCTCGATGCCGCGCGCGAAAGGCGCATCAATCCTGTCATCGGCGCCGAACTGCGTTTCGGAGAAGGGCAAGGACATGAACAACCAACTGGTTCTATATTCGCCTTCGTCAAGGATCGGGATGGCTTTGCGCGGCTCTGCGAAGTCCTTTCGCGCGGCACAGGGGGGACGCGGCCGGACCGCCTTGCCGCCCTTCGGGAGAATTCCCGAGGCCTCGTCCTCGCCTCGACTTCGCCCGGGCTGCTCGCCGCCCTCGCCGGAAAGGTGCCGGCCCTCTACGCGGCGGTCACACCCGCCTCGCTCCACGCCCTCGGTGCCGCGAAGGCCCTGGGCCTGCCCCTTCTGGCCCTGGACGATGCGAGCCTTCTCGAAAAGGAGGACCTCGCAGCCCACCGCCTCCTTCGCGCGATCGCCCTCGGCACGACAGTCGGTGCGCTTCCCGAAGGGGATGAGGGGATGGGCGAGGGCATCTTTCTCCCGCCCGAGGCCTTTTCGCGCCGCCTCGCCTCCTGGCCGGAAGCCTTCCGCGCCGCGGACGAGGTGGCCGCAGCCTGTACCTTCGGCTCGGTGTTCAACGGGCTCGTGTTCCCGGATTACCCGGGAGCAGCCGGAGGCGACCCCGCGGAGGAACTCCGGCGGCGGGCCCTGGCGGGGGCGGAGCGGCGCTACGGCGAA
>JAJXVS010000161.1 GCA_021782015.1 bacterium
TCGCCGACTTCGTCGCCGGAAAGACCCAACTCATTGTTTTCCCCTTCACGTGGTGGGAGCGGCTCTGGACGCGCGAGGCCGGCGCGGGCCTTGAATCGACGGTCCCCGATCCCTCCGGTGCCCCGGCCTCCCTGCGAATCGAGGTGAAGGGGAGCCAAGATTGGTCACTCCCCTCCGGTTTTCGCATCGCCGTTCGAGAAGGAGAGCGCTATTCCCTTTCGTCGAGGGTCCTGCGCTCGGGCGCGCTCTCCCCCGGCCTCATGTTCACGAGCCGCGACGCCCGGGGCGCCGTCCTCTCCTGGGACCTCGGCTCCAAAGAGGCCAAGGCGGGCTCGCCAGGACCCATCAATCTATTCACCGAAGTCACCATCCCACCGGGCGTGGCCACGATCGAACCGCGATGGGCGGGGGTGGGACCGCTGGTCGCCGAGTTCGGCGATTTCGAGGTCCGAAGGCTCGATCCGACCGCGCCCTGACTGTCCGCGACAGTCCTGGCCGCCCGCGACAGCCCTGACCGTAGGCAACCCGAAGCTGCCCCCTCCTCAGGGCTGGGGCACCCAGTAGAGCTTCGACAGGTCATAGCCGTTCGCGACAGCGATAGCCTCCATCCGCGAACGGAGGGCCTGGTCGATCCTCGGTTTCCGCGAAAGGAACCACAGCTGCTTTCTCGCGTTGTCGCCGACGAGTGCCCAGCTGTAGCCTTCGGCGTCGAGGCCGAAGACCAGATAGTCGGAGGAGAAGATGCCGAAGAAACTGAGTTTGAGGGCCCCGGGAGCCTTCGGATCGGGTATCCTCGCCACGGCGTGGGCGACGCTCCGCTCTCCGCCCAGGTCACCCTTGTAGCCGGCATTCGTGACGGAAAGGCTCCCGTCCTTTTGCAGATCGTATTCTGCGGTGACGCCGACGAGGCCGTTTTCGTAAAACTGCGGGTAGCGCGCGATTTCGAACCAGAGTCCCGAATAGCGTTGGGGGTCCAAAGCCGGCACGAGGGGAAGGGGGCTCTCGGCATACAGGAGCGCCGGAGCCAAAAATGTCATACATACGATGATCGTTACCACAAATTTGATATTCCTGCGATTGTTATTCACAATTGGTTCCTTTTAGAACTCGATGCTAGTCCGCACAGTTATGCTCACTGCGCCGTCTCCGTACAACCAGGTGAATTCCTTGCCCGCCCCGCCTCCCGACAATGAGGCGATCAGATTGAGCGGTGGCATGCCAGGCGGGGACAGGTCCTCTTCCAGGCTGAGGCTCAGCGATTTGTCGGAAAGGTTGGAGAGGGCCGAGACTCTCGTCTGGAAATCGGAGCTGGGCAACCTCGTCGCGGCGAGGGCGGCGTAGAGATACCACATACCCGAATACAAGGGTGTCGCCGTCGCGAGGGCCGGCGGGTCGCCAGCATGGTCGGCCCCGGCCGAATTGTAGAAGCCTTCGAAAGAAAGGCTCCAATCCTTGAGGTCGCCGAGACTTCGAGATAGACCCAATGATGATTGTATAAATGCAGAACTTCCCGCTCCCTCCGGAGCGAAGGCCGTCTCGCCGTAGATGGCCGACCCGAAGAAGTCACCGGAGAAGTCGATGCCGCCCTTGGCCTGGGCGCCATGTCCCCCGTAGGCCGAGACGCCCCACTCGAAGCCGCCGAAGGTGGCATCGAGGCGGCCGGCAAAGCGCGTTGCGGTGGCCGGGTCGAAGACAAGGCTCCCGGCCGTCAGGCCCGAGAAGTCCGCGAAGGCTGTGGCGTTGAGGGGGCCGAGGGGCAGAAAAACGCGGAGGCCGGGCTTGCCCTGGCGGAGATCGATCGGCGAAAAATAATCTGCCTTGGTTTGATTGACGAAATCGATGGGCGACCAGACCCGCGAGGGCCCCCATGCCAAAAGCTGCTTCCCGAAGCGCACAAAAACCCGCTTGCCGAAGTCGAAGCTGTAGTGCAGTTCTGCCGGCGCCCAGGTAGGAGCAGCGAGGCCGAGAGGAGGGTTCGCCAGGAGGGCCGCCTGGGGGGGAGTGCCGCCCTGGGCGGCGAAAAGTCCCTGCGACAGATTGTACGACATATAAAGACTTCCGTAGTCGGGCACGGAGACCTTGCCGAAGATGCGGCCCGTGGCGGCGGCGGAAGATTGGTACCAGGAAAGGCCGGCGGGCAAGACACTGTAGGACGAAACAAGAATGCTGCCGCCAACCAGGTATTCCGTTCGCACCGTGGACGCCGAAGAGGAGCCGATAGCAGCACCGTCGAGGGCGGCCGCACCCCCCGAAGCCGGCCCGGCCGCGGATTGGGCGGCCGAGGGAGGGCCGGCAGACGCACCCACAGCCGCGTCGAAGGCCGAGGCGTCAAAGGGATTGTCGGCCGCAGATGCAGCCGGAGTGGCCGCCTGGCCACCCGCAACGATCGAGGCCTGGGCACCCGCGGCCGCCGCAGCCTGGCCTCCAATCGCGACCGCGAAAAGGGCAGCCTGTACCACAGCGAGGGCTGCGCGAACGATGGTTCGATTCGCCATTCCCCGCCCCCTACCTCGACTGCTCTTCCAAAAAGGCCTTGGAGAAGGTGTAGTCGGGTATCTTGGCCGTCGAGATCTCGTCGTTGGTGAGGAAGGTCTTCTGTCCCTTCTCGAGGGCGTCCACGGCCAGAAGCTTGGTGAAGATATACCGGCCCTTGGCAATTTCCTTGTATTCGATGTAATAACTAGTACGAAGCAGGACTCCGCCGGCGCTGAAATTCTCGACCTTGACGGGGAGGCCGTCGCCGCGGCGAATATACCATTTCTGGATCGGGTAGGAGACATCGAGTTTTTTGGCGTCGAGCCTCACCACGTCGGTCTCCCAGGTGGCAACCTTCGCGACCCCATCGAGGGTCGCGTCGTACTGCGATAGCAGGTCGGTCTTCCCAAAGAGGTCGGTGCGCACGTCGGTGGAGCCCACGTCGTCCTTCCGGTTGCGATAGACGAACTCGCGTGTCGTGGGCAGGTAGAGATAGAGGTCGTCCTTGCTCCTCCAGTAGCCCTTGCCCTTCTCGCTCGCCGGATATTGAAAGATGAGGGTGAAGGTGTCCTTGGCGTCCCTTCGGTAGATGCGCACCCTGAGCACCCGATCTGGCTCCCCGTCCTTTTTCTGCACGAGGGTGAAGGTGTCGCTCAGGTCGCCGTTGTCGAGGTTGAGTTTGTCCTGGAAGGCGGTTACGAGGGCCGCTGCCTGCTGAGCCGTGGCGGCCGCGCCCGGTTGAGGTGCTGAGGCCGCGGAGGTTTGGGCGGCAAGCGAGTGTACCGCGAGCGAAAGCACAATCGCCGAAAGGGCTGCCGGGGCGCGACGCGCTAGATTCATGACATTCTCCTTCTCAAAAGGTCGAAGTGAGGGCATCGACGGGCTTGATGTGGCCGCCGCGACGGGCGGGGAAGTAGGAAAAGAGAGCCGAGAACAAAACAATGATGGCGACGATGGCCGCGTCGTCGCCGAGCCGCGGCTCGAGGGCGAGGTGGCCCGAACTCATCAGAATTGCGAGGTTTCCCCCGGGCGGGAGGGTGAGGAGGCCCCTCACGCCGATGCTGGCGAGGGCGCCGAGGACAGAGCCTGCCACCGAGAACATCAGGGCGAGGGCCACGCTCTCTAGGACGAAAAGGGAGGTGACGGTCCCTGGCCCGAAGCCCAGGGCCCGCATCGTGCCGATCTCCCTGAGGCGCTCGTTCACGCTCATCCGGAGGTTGATGAAGACCGACACGGCGATGACAAAGAGCATCACGGCGGCGACGAGTCCGCCCAGGGCGTTCACCGCCAGGACGATACTCTTCACAATACCGAGGACCTCGTCGATCGTGGAGAGCTTGAGCATGACCCTGTCCCTTCCCTCCTTGTCGGCCTCGTATTTCAGGCTGGCGCCCGAAATGGCGGCTATGGCTTCGGTGTCGTTTTTGGGCCGCGATACCTCGAAGCCCTTGGCCGCAAGGACGTTGGAGAGGAGCTCGCGCTCCCTGTTCGCGGCTGAAGGATCTTTCAAATAGATGTAGATCGCCGAGGCCGAATCCGGGGCCGCGAGGTCGAGGTTTCGGAGAAAGGGAAGGTGGACGAGGACCAGCTCCTTCATGAAATAATTGTCCGTACTCCAAATGGCCCGCACCTTGAGAATGCCCGTGTTGAAGGCGCCGAAACGCGTTCGAGTTGAAACGACGACCTCGTCGCCCAGGGCCAGGCCGAAATAGGCGGCCGTGTCCGTGGGCAGGGCCACGCCTGCCGGGTCGGCAGCCCAGCCTGACCAGCTCCCTGATGAGAAATTCATCTGGGACCTGAAGCCCGTATCGGTGGCTGGATCGATGCCGGTGAAGGACAGCCTTTTGGAAAGACCCTTGAAATACACAGACGATTGCACGAGATAGCGCGGCAGGATGAGGGCCTCGGGTCCGAGGACGGCGCGGGCGGCGGTCGCGATCTCGGGGGCCCGGAGCATGCCGGAATAGACCCGCCCACCCTGGGCGTATTGGCCCGAAATGGTGATGTGACCGGCAGTCGCCCGCACGAGGCTCGTCGAGACATTGGTCGTCGCGCCGCGGGAGAAGGAAAAGAGGGCGACGAGAATGAAACTGACGACGGCGTAGTTGAGCCCGAGGGTAATGCTGCGCCTTCCGTTGCGGAAGACATTTTTGAAGGCAATACCGACGAATTTTCCCATGCTGTTCTCCCTAGCGCTCGATCATCGCCTTGACGGGCGTGATCGAGGTGGCGATGCGTACCGGATAGAGGGTCGCGAGAATCGAGACGAGGGCCACGACGAGGAGGGCCGCGCCGAAGGGAAGGGCCGAGGCCTCCAGGGGCAGCTTGCCGCCCCCGTAGAGGAACTGGGCGACGATGTCCGGCAGGCCGATTCCACGGCGCCCGATGGCCAAAATGGCGATGAGGGCGCCCGCCATGCCCACGAGGGCGGCGAAAAGATTCATGATGAGGGCCTCGGCGACGAATAGCGCGCTCACGAAGGATTTTTCCGTACCAATTGCCCGCATCGTGCCTATCTCCGCCGTCCGCTCGGTCACGTTGATCACGAGGGTGTTCATGAAGATGAGGGCCACGACGAGGAAGATGAGGGCCGTCGCCAGGTAGATGAAGGCCTGGAGCCCCGAGGCGATCTGGGCGTAGTAGCCCGAGGCCCGATCCCAGCTGGCCATCTTCACCCCGAGGCCGGGAAGGGCAGCGAGATGGGCCATCACGGAACCGAGACTCCGGCCGTCGCGAAGTTTGACGGCGATGACGGTGGCGCCCGAGAGGGGCTCGGTGGCGAGTTTCGAAACGTCGAGACTGCCGAGGGCGGGATCGGAGGCCAGGCCGAATATGGCGCTCTCGTTCGTGCCGGCGGCCGCGAGGCCCTGGTCGAAGGCGGGCGGAAGGGCCTTGACGCCCGAATAGTCGTAGAGGGCCGAATAGCTGGAGGAATCCATGAAGTTGATATAATCGAAAACACTCGTGAAGTGGACGGGACTGAAAAGCCCGACCACCCTGGAATCGACCGTGTTGACCCCGCCCTCGGTGATGCCGAGGAGGGTCACCTTCTCGCCCGAACTGAGTTCGAGGCCGTAATTCTTGAGGTATTGCTCGTTTTGGTGCCTGCTCACCATGATGCCCTTTTGGGCGAGCCCGCTCCCGTCGGGGGCGAGGCCGAAAAAGCTGCCGCCTCCCGAGTCCTGGGGCCCGAAGACCCCCAGGTACTTCGCAGGCTCGACGGCGTAGAAGATAAATGGTAGGTCTATCTTTTTTCCGTCCTTCGCGACCTGGATGATGCCGTAGTTCTGGGCGTAGGGTGCGTAGGCCGCGACCTCGGGCATGGCCGAGAGGGCCGCCTCGACGGCCGTCGCATCCCTGATGCGCGGCAAGGGCGTATTGAAGGCGAAGGGCGAAGGCAGGTCCTTGGCGTGCTCCGAATAGACGATGAAGTCCCCCGTGAAGTTGCCGATGATCGAGGAGCGGGAGGCTGTCTTGGCTGACCCGGCGAAGACCGTGCCGAAGACGATGAGAAAGGTGCCGAAGGACACGAGGGCCCCGATCAGGGCCATCCTCCCCTTCCTCCTCATCAGACTCCGGAAGGCGAGCTTGAAGATGATCATGCGGCCCCCTCGGCCGCCCTGCCGGCGTCGACTATCCTGCCGTCGAGGATGCGCACCACCCGTCGCGCCTCGCCCATAATGTGGGCGTCGTGCGTCGAGAATACGAAGGTCGTCTTCTCCTCCTCGTTGATGGTCCGCATCAGCTCGATGATGCGCGTGCCCGTCTCCGAGTCGAGGTTGGCCGTGGGTTCGTCGGCGAGGACGATGAGGGGGCGGGTCACGAGGGCCCGGGCGATGGCGACCCTTTGCCGCTGTCCTCCCGACAATTCGTAAGACTTGTTATGAATTCTGTCGCGGAGCCCCACCTCGTCGATGAAACGCATCACGAGGGCCTCGCGTTCCTTCCTGCCCAGCGAACGGTCGAGGAGAAGAGGAAACTCGATGTTTTCGTAGACGTCGAGGACGGGGATGAGGTTGAAGGACTGGAAGATGAAGCCGATCTTCTCGCGCCGCCAGCGGGTGAGGTCCTTGTCCGACAGGCTCGAGATATCCTTGCCGTCGATTTTCACCTGGCCGTCGGTCGGCACGTCGATGCAGCCGAACATATTCAGCATTGTGCTTTTCCCCGAGCCGGAGGGACCGGCGATGGCGATGAACTCGCCCCCGTCGATGTCGAGGTCGACGCCTCGCAGCGCCTCGACCCTCGTCTGGCCGAGCATGTAGTGCTTCTTGACTCCCTTGAGTTCGACGACCGGCATCAGGTGCCTCCTTCGCGATAATCGATGCCCTTGAGGAGCACCTCGATGAGATCGAAAGCCATGTCCTCGCGCTTTCGTCCGACGATGAGGAGGGGCACCGTATGGAGGCTCTCCACCATGCCGACGATCCCTCCCGCGAGGAGACCTGCATCGCAGGGCCCCACCTCGCCCCTCGATTCGGCGGCTGCAATCTCGTCCTCTATTCGTTTCATCATCAGTTCGTATACGAGGTCCATGATCCGTCTGGCCTTGGCGGGCTCGAGCACCTTGAGGTCGGTTTGGGCCAAGCGGAGGAGGTCCATCGGTGGCTGGGAGACGAGCCAGGAGGCCGCACCCCGGAGCTTGCCGCGGAGCCGGGCGCCTCCAGCCTTGATCATCCGGTCCAGGCCCTCTCCGTGGCGACGGATGTTGCGCTCCATCACCTCGGCGAAAAGATCTTCTTTGCCGCCCGGAAAGTGGTAGTAGATCGAGGCGTGGGTCAGGCCGAGGCGG
The DNA here is from genome assembly GCA_021782015.1 of bacterium. Lineage (GTDB taxonomy): Bacteria > Spirochaetota > Spirochaetia > Treponematales > Rectinemataceae > CAIJMU01. The sequence continues at coordinate 7,268 of JAJXVS010000161.1, forward strand.
GAGCCGATGTCCCTGAGAGTGACCGAATCGAATCCCTTGGCGGCAAAGAGTTCTTCTGCCACATCGAGCAAACGTTCACGGGCTGCCGTGGATTCAGCCGGCGCCATACAGACTACCTACCAACATGTTGGTAATATACCAGCTTCGGTTTTGATTAGCAAGATATAACTTCATTTTTGTATTTGATACATTTTATTCCGACCAAGGATGTTGTGTGAACTTCAGCTCCGGGCGAGTTTGACAGGTAGCCTCTAAAGCATGAAGGTTTTGGCCGGAGGGCTCATGATCAGAAACCAGTGGTACGCCATCCTCGATTCTAAGGAACTTGGGGTCAGACCCCTCGGAACGCTTCGCATGGGCGAGCGCCTTGTCCTCTGGCGAGACAGGGAAGGAAGGCCCGTCTGCCATTTTGACCGCTGCGCCCATCGCGGCGCCTCACTCGCCCTCGGCAAGGTCCTCTGCGAGGGCGAGCACCGCCTCATGTGTCCCTTTCACGGCCTTGAATACGACGAACGCGGCATCTGCACGAAGATCCCGGCCAACGGTGCCGCCGAGCCCGTGCCCGAGGGCTTTCGCCTCAGGACCTACCCGGCCCGCGACCTTCACGGCTTCATCTGGATCTTCTGGGCCGAAGACGGGGTGGAGCCGAAGGACGAGCCCCGCTGGTTCGAGGACCTTCCCGACACCATGTCGTTCTCGACGGTGGCCGACCCCTGGGCCAGCCACTACAGCCGCTCGATCGAAAACCAGCTCGACATGGCCCACCTGCCCTTCATCCATCACAACACGATCGGAAGGGGTGGGGCGACCGTCGTCGACGGCCCGGGCATCCTCATGCGTGACGGCGCCATGTTCGTCTATACCTACAATCGAATCGACGACGGAAGCCCACGTCGGAGCACCGAGGAGGTGGCCGCTCCCAATCCCGACAAGCCCTTCAAGCTCGAGTTCATCTTTCCGAATGTCTGGGAAAACTACATCAACGAGAAACTCCGGATCGCCGCGGCCTTCGCCCCCGTCGACGAGGAGCATACGATCGTCTATCTCCGATTCTGCCAGTCTTTCTTGCGGCTGCCCCTCCTCCGCTCCCTCGTGCATCTGTCGGGGAACCGGATGAATCTCGTCATCGCCCACCAAGACCGCCGCGTCGTCGAGACGCAGGTGCCAAAGGTCCACGGCCGAAAGGCCGCGGCAGGCGCCCAGGACGCCGGGGCTGTCGAGCTTCTCTTTCCCGGCGACCGGGCTATCATGGAGTACCGCAAGATGCGCCTCGAGGCGATGGGGAAAACGAAGGGCTAGGAGGCCGCCGTGGCCTCGGGCGGAGCCTGCCGGCCCCATACAGCGGCAGAGGGCCCCACAGCGGCAGAGGGCCCCACCGATGGGCTGCGAGCCTCAGCTCGCGGGCGCACCCTTGAAGGCCTTGAGCACCGTGTCGAGGTTGCGCTCGATCTCATGGAGCTCCGCGTCGGCAAGCGACTCGAAGGCCTTCGAAAAGCAGGTGTCCATGGTCTGCTTGGCGAAGAGGGCCTTTTCCGAACCCTTGGCGGCCAGATGGACATAAATGACGCG
>JAJXVS010000162.1 GCA_021782015.1 bacterium
CTGGACGTCGAAGGAAACGCCCATGTCGAGGGAACCGGTGGCCGGTCCGTTCTGTCCCTGCCTGTCGGTTACGCGGCGGAGGAGGCCGTTGTTGTCGAACTCCACGGTGAAGGAATTGGGCTGGCCAGTCACGGGCTGTCCGATGGCGACGGCGGTGTTCGTCGGAGTCGCGGCTCCGGGATCGATATTCACCGTGCCGGTCCACTGGTTGGGCTGGCCGGGCACCTTCGTGAAATCGACGCGGAGATTGTGGACCTGGCCGAAGCTGTCGTAGAGTTTTTCCTCAATGCGCCAGGTGCCCTGGTCGACGGCGTCGGCCGTCCCGCCCTGGGGAATTTCGGGGGTGCGCTTGTCGAGGTTGCAGGCGAGGTCCACGACGCTTGTCGCCTTGGCGGGATCCTTCGAACCCACGGGAATGACGAGGTCCTGGAGGGCACCCGAGGTCGACAAGACATCCCTGCCGTTCACGTTCTTGGTGAGCCAGCCCTGCACGCGATAGCCGGTGCCGGGATTGACGAGTCGGCCGTCCTGGTCGATGCCGAAATCCCCGGCTCGGGTGTAGAGGGTCTGCTCGCCCTTTTTCATCACGAAGAAGCCGTTGCCCTGGATGGCCATGTCCGTCATGACGCCCGTCGTCTGCAGCGAACCCTGGGTCTGCAGGGTATCGATCGAGGCGACGGACATCCCGAGGCCGATCTCCTTGGGGTTGATGCCGCCGACGTCGCCGTTGGGGCGCGAGGCTCCGGACATCTGCTGATACAGCAGGTCCTGGAAGTTCACGCGACTCCGCTTGAAGCCCGTGGTGTTGACGTTCGAAATATTGTTGCCAATTACGTCCATCCGTATTTGATGGTTCTCGAGGCCCGCAACTCCCGAATACAGCGATCGCATCATGTCGCTAGCCCTCCTGGTGGACTATCTTCTGGACCTGGTCGAGGTCGTAATACTTGCCATTGATCCCGACGAGGGGATGGTCGCCGCGGACCACCTCCGTAACGGTGCCGGTCACAGAGGCGCCCCCGTCCTGGACCTCGACGGTCTTGCCGAGGAAACCGGCCGCCTCGCTGGAGGCGAGGAGGCCCGAGAGTTTCGAGAAGCCCTGACTCATGTTCGTGATCTGCTCGAGGGAGGAGAACTGCGCCATCTGGGCGATGAACTCCTTGTCCTGCATCGGCTGCGAGGGATCCTGGTGCTGAAGCTGGGTGATCAGCAGTTTGAGGAAATCGTCGCGATCGAGAGTCGGCTTGAAGGCCTTGCCCTGGTTGACCGTCTTGTTGAAGGTGTCGACCTCAACCTTGGTGCGAGCGAGATCCTGGCCCGAAAGGGCCGTATTCACATCCACATTCTCCCCCTCATACGACTATGTCCACGGCCCTGCCCGAGCGGGCGGGACGAGGCGCCATTCCCGCGGAGGAGGGCTCGAAGGCCGCGCTCCGCGAACGTTCCGACCAGAAGGGCTCGGGCGAACCTTCGCCCCCCCTGCCCCCGCCATTCCAGGTACCCTGACCCTGGGTCGAGCCCGAGCCGACCTGCACCTCAAGCCTGGCCGACTCGAAGCCGCCCGAATGGAAGGCGTCCTGGAGATTCGACATTCCCTTTTCAAAGGCGCTGCGGGCCGCGTCCGACTCGACAATGATCTTGCCGCTGATACTGTTGTCGGCCAGATGGAGCTCGATCTTGACGTTCCCGAGTTCGGGAGGATTGAGGCGCATCCTGATCGATCCCGAGTCGCCGTCCTTGAGAATGATGCGGGCGCTCTGGACAATCTCCGTGTTGCCCGAATCGCGCAACCTGTCGGCGAGGAGGGCCGCGAAGTTCTGGCCCGTCGCGGAGGCCTCGTGGACGGGGCTGCCCTTGTCCGCGCCAGGCGAGGGGGCGCTCTTCGAAAGGTCGATGAGAAGGTCGCGATCGGAGCGCGATTCCTCGCCGTGGTTCGAATGGGCATTCTGCGGCCCCTGCTCGACGGCGCCCGCCTCGGTTTCGGGTTTTTGAGCCGCCTTCAGTGCGGCCTTTCGTTGATCGAGAATGTGTATCCGTGCCGCGAGGCCCGGATCGTCGAGGCTCTTTTTCCTGCCTGCCTCGCCGTCTATGGCCTTCGCCTCGGCTTTTGAAGGCGCCGCGGCCGGGAGTCGCTTCCCCTCCTGATCCATCGGGATCTGAACCTGTGCGACGACGAGGTGCTGGGCCGCGAGCTCCGCGGGGTCCTTCGCGGCCTGCTTGTGGCGAAGATCAGCCGACCGCTTTTCCGCCTGGGCTGTACCTTCGCCCTCGCCTTCGAGGGGCCGAGATCCCGGGCCTTGGGCCTTTTTCGGGACTGCCTTCTGGGAGGACAGGGATTTCAGATCCTGCCCTGCCGCCGGCGTCCAGCCCTCGGCGACAAGGGGCGCGCCATGATGGCCCCCCTCGCCGGGAGCGAATTTGGGCCCAAGCTTGGGCCCGACCTTGGGCGCGGCGTCCCCACTCTTTTTGTCGATCGGCGCCTTCGCCGTCTCTCCGGCGGTCGGGACCTTCACCGTCTTTTCCGTGCCGGCGGCCACACCCTTCGGCCCGGCCATTGACTGCCCCACCAAGGCCGCGAAAAGCCCGGCCAAACCCTTGGGAGCGGCGGCACCCTTCGACATGGGTCCGGGGCCCTCGGCCCGGGACTCCGTCCCTCGAGCGCCTGTCGCGGCAGGGCCCGCCTTCGCTATCTCTCCAACCGTAGGAGCGCTCCTTGTCGGCTGTACGCCGAATCACCCCTCCCCGTGGCGGAGTGACGAAGGGCGCTCCCCCGCTTACGGGAAGGTGGAGGGCTTTATCGTCATCTTCCGCTGGATGTCCGCCGACCGATTGGGGGGCATCAGGGAGAGCCAGTAGGGGACGATGGAGGCATTGCCCGAAGCCTTCGCCTGCGCCTCGACGGCGCGGAAAATGTCGATGACCGACTGGTCGTCGAGGGACTTCAGGATCTCCACGGCCTTCGTCGGCGGCATGCCCGTGAGATAGGTGGCATTTTGGTCGATGTTGGCCTTCCTATCATCGTACTGTTTGAGCGTCTCATTAAAGGATTTCTCCCGATCGTCGATGGCTTTGGCCCTTTCGTCGAGGACCTGGACCTTTTGACCTATCTCGGACTCGGCCTTGGTCAGATCGGCCTCGCGCTTGGTCAGGTCCTCGGCTCGAATGTCGAGGGACTGGAGTCGCTTGGAGAAGCGCTCCTCGTCGAGGAGGGCGGGACTTTCGGCTGGAATGGCGGCGGAGCGCCTCGCGGGAATGCCAATCGCGCGATAGACGGGCCCGAGAACGGTCTTGGCGTCGATGAGGCCGAGATAATCGAACCAGACGAGTCCGCCCGCCGCGAGGGCTATGATCAGGAGGAGGAGAAAGAGGGCCCTTCCGAGCACTCGATTCGAAGCTAGTCTCGCCATGTGGTCACGACTCCCTGAGTTGAGCAGCGGCAGGCGCGGCAGCGAGTCCAGCGGCAGGCGCGGCCGTGAGCGCGGTGGCGGGTGCGGCCGTGAGCGCCGCGCCACGTGTCGGCGCGTCCCTGCCGCGTGAGGGGTGGCGGGCCATGTCATCGAGGACCTTGGACTCCTCGCGGAGGGCGAGGCGGTAATATTCGGCCTCGCGCCTTTCCTTAAGTTTGCCCACCGATTCCTTGTCGCGGTGCTTGTCGACCCAGACCAACCGGGCCTTCTCTCTCTCGACTTCGGAGATCAGGAGCTCTGCCGACAGGCGCTGCCTCTCGATATCGAGTCGGCGAAGGTAGAACTCGGCGGCGCGGAAGTCGGCGATCTCCCGTCCCGGCGCATAGGCGTCGCGCGAGGATCGGGCCCTGCTCGCCAGATTTTCCTCGATTTTAGCCTCGAGGATCGCACAGGCGCCGGCCTTCTCCGCGAGGGCGAGCTCGGCCTTCTTTTCGTTCCAGGCACGGAGTTCGAGAAGGCGCTCGAGACGGAAGGCAAAGCGCTTCATCGAAATCCCTTCCCTGCGGCGTCGGCGGACAGGAGGTCGCCCATCGCTGCCGTGGCGGTCGCTGCCGTCGCCGTCGCTGCCGCGGCCGATGAGGGGGCGGCCGTCGAGAGCTCGGCCGATCCGAGTGTCGCGGAAAGCTCCGCCTCGAGTTCCTCGTCATCGTAGTCCGAAGGAGGAGGCACGGGCCTGGCGACCCTGGGCGCCGAGCCGCCGGCCGCCACCTCGACCTCAGCCTGATCGATGGAGATGCCGGCCACCTTCCCGAGGCGCGAGAGTGTGTCGCCTATCGGAGCGCGGTCGTCGACCTCCTGCTGGAGGAAATCGAGGACATCTGCGCGCCGCTCGATGGCTTCGTCGACCTCGGCACTCGACCCTTTCACATAGGCGCCGATAGTAATCATGTCCTCGTTTTCGGCGTAGACTGCGAGCTGTTTGCGCACGTAACCCATCACCTTCCGCGACGAGGGGCCGGTGACGGCCCCCTGGAGGCGCGATACGGACTTGAGCACGTCGATCGCCGGATAGTGGTTGCGCTGGGCGAGCCTCCGGTCGAGAACGATGTGGCCGTCGAGGATGCCGCGAACGGTGTCGGACACGGGCTCGTCCAGGTCGTCGCCGTCGACGAGGATTGTGTAGATGCCGGTAATTGACCCTTTATCCGAGGTACCGGAACGCTCCAGGAGTCTCGGAAGCGAATCGAAGACCGAAGGGGTGTAGCCGCGGGTGGCCGGTGGCTCGCCGGAGGCCAGCCCGATCTCGCGCTGGGCGCGGGCGAAGCGCGTGACCGAATCGAAAAGGAGCATCACGTCCTTCCCGCGGTCGCGGAAATACTCGGCGACCGCGGTGGCGACATAGGCGCCCCGGAGTCGGGACAGGGGCGGTGTATCCGAAGTAGAAACAATTACAACGGAACGCGCGAGGCCTTCCGGACCGAGGTCATTCTCGATGAATTCCCTGACCTCTCGGCCGCGCTCGCCGATCAGCGCGATGACGTTGATGTCGGCGTCCGTATTGCGCGCGATCATCCCGAGGAGGGTCGACTTGCCGACGCCGGAACCGGCGAAAATGCCCATGCGCTGCCCGCGCCCGAGCGGGATGAGTCCGTCGATCGACCGTACGCCGGTCACGACACGACGCGTTATGCGATTTCGGGTCATCGCGTCCGGGGGGCGGGCGACGCTCGGATAGAACAATTCCGAGGCGACGTCGCCCTTCCCGTCGGCCGGCCTTCCCATCGAATCGAGCACCCGCCCGAGGAGGCGGTCGGAAACCGGGACGCGGAGGAGTTCGCCCGTGGCGATCACGGGGCAGCCCACCTCGATGCCCTCGAGGGCGTCATAGGACATGAGCTGCACCGCGTCTTCCCGAAGGCCGACCACCTCGGCCCACGAAGAGGTGCCGGTACGGGGCGAGACGATCTGGCAGACCTCGCCGATGACCGCTCGGGGCCCCCGCGATTCGACGAGGATGCCCAGCACCTTGGTGACGCGACCCACGTACTTGATGGGATCGGTGCGCTCGACCGCGGCGATGTACCTGGCGAAGCCCCTCACAGCGAACCTGCCTGCGCCTTGCCGCGGGCGCGGATGGGCGCCACCTCGAGGATGCGGTCCTCCAGCTCGGAAAGCTGGCTCGAGATGCGCGCGTCGATTTCGCCGAAATCGGTCTCGATGACGCAGCCTCCGCGGTCGACCGTCGTATCCTCGACGATGGTCATCTTGCGCGCGTTCTCCGCCATCGCGATGAAGTCCTTCACGTGTTCGGTGGCCAGTTCGAGGTCGGCGAGGTTGACGCGGACGACGACGTCCGACTTGGTCTTGAGCTTGCGGAGGGCCTGCTGGATGTTCTGTACTACGACGGATTTTTGGTTTTCCGAGATGACCTTCACGACCTTTTTCGCGACGAGGAGGACGAGTTCGATAACCTGCACCTCGGCCTGCTCCAGGATTTCGCCCCGCTTTTCCATCGCCCGGTCGAGGATGACATGGAGCCGGTTGACGAGGCGCTCGACCTCGCTCCTTCCCTCACGGAATCCATCCTCGCGGCCGGCCTCGCGGCCCTTTTTCGCCGCCTCGCGCTCGGCGGCCTCGACGCGGGCCCCCGCCTTGGCTTCGAGCTCGGCCACGCGGGCCTCGGCCTCGGCGACGAGGCGGGCCGCAGCCTCCTCGGCCTCCTTGCGAATTTTGAGGGCTTCATTGCTCTTGCGCCGCACTTCCTCGAAGGCCGCAGCCTCGGCGTCCTTGACGATGGAGGCGGCCTCGGCCTTGGCGGCTCCGATCAGGACCTCGCGCTCGACCTCCCAATTGGCCTTGAACAACTCGGCCTCGCGCCTGAGATCGTCGGCCGTTGGCCCCTTGTACTCGGGAATCTCAGGTTCGAGAGGTTCTTCTGCCTCCGCGGCCCCGAGGGTTTCGACGCCGGCCTGGCCCAGAAGCATTCTCGTCTGTAGTGTGACGATTTCACCGGGCCTGAACACGTGCTTAGTGGGCATCGCGACCCCTCGCGACAGTAGTCGCGTGACGATTTGCCAACGCGACCTTCGGTCGCGACGGCAAATCGTCTACATCGAGCGCGGCGAAGCAAGTCCTATTACTGCACAAATTCGTCTCCTCGCGACAGTAGTCGCGTGACGATTTGCCCACGCAACCTTCGGTCGCGAAGGCAAATCGTCGAGATCGAGCGAGGAGCGGGCTATTGTACCAATTCATCGCCCTCTCCTCGCGAGATGATGATTTCGCCGCTTTCTTCGAGGTGACGGATGATGGACACGATCTTTTGCTGGGCTTCCTCGACGTCTTTCAGCCTGACAGGACCCATGTATTCCATGTCTTCCTTGAGCATCGTGGCGGCGCGCTTGGACATGTTCTTGTAGATCTTTTCCTGGACCTCCGAATCGACGCCCTTGAGGGCCTTGGCGAGTTCCTGGCTGTCGACCTCGCGGAGGACCTTCTGGATGGAGCGATCGTCGAGAAGGACGATGTCCTCGAACACGAACATCTTCTTCTTTATCTCCTCGGCGAGCTCGGCGCTGTCCTCTTCGAGGGCCTCGATGATGCCCTTCTCCGAGGTGCGGTCGACGAGGTTGAGGATCTCGACGATGGAATCGACGCCGCCAGCCGCGGTGAAATCCTCGCTCGACAGGGTCGAGAGTTTCTTTTCGAGGACGCGTTCGACCTCGCGAAGGGTCTCCGGAGAGGTGCGATCCATCGCGGCGATGCGTTTGGCGATGTCCGATTGGATGTCATGGGGGAGCTTCTGCAGGATGTAGGCCGACTTGTTCGGCTCGAGATAGGCGAGGATGAGGGCGATGGTCTGCGGATGCTCCGTCTGGATGAAGTTGAGGAGGTGGGCCGGGTCGGTGCGCCTGATGAAATCGAAGGGCCTCACCTGGAGCGAGGAGGTCAACCGATTGATCACATCTATGGCCTTCTGGGAGCCGAGGGCCTTTTCGAGGAGCTCGCGCGCATAGTCGATGCCGCCCGAGGAGATGAATTCGGAGGCCATCATCAGCTCCTGGAACTCGGAGAGGACGGCGTCCTTCTGCTCGGACTCGACCGATTCGAGGCGGGCGATCTCGAAGGTCAGGGTCTCGATCTCGTCCTCGCGGAGGTGCTTGAATATCTCCGCCGAAATCTCGGAGCCGAGGGTGACGAGGAAGACTGCCGCCTTCTGGCGACCGTTCATGTCCTTTATGGAACGGGGGGATGATTTTTTCGAGCCGCCCCCCCCGGCCGTCTGGGCCGCCGCCTTCCCCTTCGCTGCCTGAGCCATGTGTTACTCCTCCCTGATCCAGGTGCGTATGAGCTGGGCGACGTCCTCGGGGTGTTCCTTGGCCATGTTGATGGCGTGCTCCTGCAGCTCGAGGCGCTTGCGCTCCTCGACGGACATGGACACTTCGATGCTCTGCTCCTCGGCCTGGCGGATGGCGTTTCCGCGCAAAATTTGCTGCTCGAGGGCGCGCTTCTCCTCGGCGATGCGGCGGCGGCGCTCGAGTTCCCGTGAAATCACGCGGAATACGATGAAGGCGATCATCAGGACGGCGAGGCCCACGAGGGACCAGAGGATGATCTGGTTGAATTGCTGCTGGTTGCGCCAGGAGCCGTCCTCGCCCTTGAACTGCGCCGTGCGGTCGACCTGGATATTCTGCACTGTTACAGAATCGCCGCGGGCCTTGTCGTAGCCGATGGCGTCCTGGACGAGGGCGACGTCCTGCTTGATTTCGTCGGGCGGAATCGGAACGTACTCGCGGTCGATGCCGCCGTTCGGCGTGATCTGGACCTTGCCGTTCTTGTCGTACTTCCACTTCCACTGGCCGTCGATGTTGACGGAGACCGTTACGCGCTGGATGCTCGGGGAACTCACTTCGTCGATGTTGCGCTTGTTGACGTCCTCGTTGTTGGTCGTCTGGTTCTGCGTCATCGTGCCCGCCATGTTCTGGAGGTCCTTGTAGGCGGGGGCCGTCTGGCCCTCGGCGCCCGCGGGACCCTGGGGATTGAAACCGGTCCCCTGCCAGGTGGTCGTGTTGGTGTTCTTCGAGACGGTGATCGAGGGAACTATCTCGGAATCGTCATAGGGCGAGCCCGGAGTCCTCGGCTTGATCGTCACCGGGAAGTATTCCTCTGTCTTCACGGTCTTCTTCGACATGTCCATGTCGATTTTGATGTTGAGGTCGCGGACCCGGTCGGCCGTGTAGATCTGCTGAAGCGCCTTCAGGACCTTGGCGCGGTACTGGGCCTCGAGGTCCTGGATGAGCTTCTGCTCCTGCTTGGTCTGGTTGAGTCGATCGAAGGAGGCCATGTTCGTGAAGTCATTGAGGACGATGCCGTCCTGATCGGTGATGACAATGTTGTCGTCGGTGAGACCTTCGATGGCGA
>JAJXVS010000163.1 GCA_021782015.1 bacterium
CTCCAGCTCATCGCCTATTTCTGCGCCCTCGAACTCGGCCGCGACGTCGACCAGCCCCGTAATTTGGCCAAGTCGGTCACAGTAGAATGAGACCGACTTGGCACGCGACGCCAACGGGCGTCGCGACGGTGACCGTGGAATGAGCACCGATTTCGCACGCGACGCCCACAAGCGTCGCGACGGTGCCAACGGGCGTCGCGACGGTGCTCGCGAATGTCGCGAGGTCACAGTTGCATGGGATTCGTGAGGGAGCGGCGCCTTTTGGCACTCTTGGCCCTCGCCCTGTTCGGTCTGGGGCGGGGGTCGCAAGGGCTTGGGGCGCAAGCCCTTGCGACCGCGCCGACCGCCCTCCCTGTCGAGGCTCCGGCCGGCCTGGCCATTCTCATCCGGGGCCCCGACCGCCTTCAAGGTTTGCCCTTCTTCACGCCGAACGCCATTCCGTCCCTTCGCGGCTCCTACCTTCTCGGCAAGGATGAGCTGCCATTCTGGTTCACGAGAGAAGCGCTTGTCTTCGGCGGCGCCTGGGTCGACGATGCCTCATGGGTGACCAAGGCGGGAGGAAGGCCGCTTACGAGCCGGACGGCCGGGGGGCGCATCGATCTCGCCCTGCGATATTCCGGTTGGTCCATCATTCTCGAACTCCCCTCCGTGGATCCGGCCATACATCGCTTCGTGGGAGCCTTCATCGACCGTTTCACTTTCTTCCTCGACAACGCGAAGAGCGATGCCGACCTCTCATTTCCCGCGACGCTCGCGTATTGAATCGCCGCTTCCCGCCTTGATCTCCTCCGAAATGCGGTTGTGGACTCTCAAACCCTCGGGTATACTCGATCGAAATTCACCTGTTTCCGGCGCCGAAGGGACCAATCGTGCCGAACCGACGTTCGGTCGGGCCCCGCGGCAGCCGGAGTTCGCACATCCTTAAGGAGGTCTCTGATGCGACTTCGAATTCTCGGCATCGCCATGGTCGCCGCTGCTTTGGTCTTGGTCGGCTGCTCAGGCGGCGCCGGCGCCAATACCATCAAAATCGGTTGGTTCGGTCCTGAAACGGGCGATTCCGCCCTCTGGGGCCAGGCCGAATTCAATACAATGAAGATGATGGTCGACGACTACAATGCCGCGGGCGGCGTCAATGTCGGCGGCAAGAAGTACAAGCTCGAGGTCATCGGCTACGACGACAAGGGCGATTCCACCGAGGCCGTCAACGTGACCAAGCGCCTCATCACCCAGGACAAGGTCGTCGCCATCGTCGGCCCCCAGGGCTCGGGCGAAGCCATCCCGATCGCTCCCATCGCCGATGACAACAAGGTTCCCGTCGTGGCCACCACCGCGACCAACCCCAAGGTCACCGTCCAGGACGACGGTACGGTCAATTCGTACATGTACCGCGCCTGCTTCACCGACCCCTACCAGGGCAAGGTTGCCGCGACCTTCGCCTACCAGAAGCTCAACAAGCGCAAGGCCGCCATCGTCATGACGGTCGACGATCCCTACTCCGCCGGTCTCTCCCAGTACTTCAAGCAGAGCTTCGAGCAGCTCGGCGGCAAGGTCGTGGAGCAGGTTTCCTTCACCTCCGGCGAGAAGGATTTCCGCGCCGCCCTCACCAAGGTCAAGGCCTCCAATCCCGACGTCATCTTCATGCCCGACTATTACAACGACGTTGCCCTCATCGCCCGCCAGGCCCGCGACCTCGGCATCAACCAGCTCCTCCTCGGCGGCGACGGCTGGCCGTCGGACAACCTCATCCAGCTCGCCGGCAACGCCCTCGAGGGCTGCATGTTCATCAATCACCTCGACTTCGACGGAGCCGCCGCGGCCCCCATGCGCGCCGAGTACAAGACGAAGTACGGCAAGAACGCCGAGCTCAATTCCTACATGGCCCACGACGCCCTCGTGATGGTCGTTGATGCGATCCAGCGCGCCAAGTCCTTCAAGCCCGCCGACATCAAGGCCGCCCTCGACACGACCGACCTTCCCGTCGCGACCGGCAACAACGACTACCTCACCAACCCGATCACCGGCCACATCAAGATCGGACCGACCCATGACCCCGTCGGCAAGACCGCCTGGCTCATCAAGATCGTCGGACCCGACATGAAGTTCCAGGAAAGTTTCGCCGCCGATAGCTGAGGCCGACGCTTTTCCAAGAGACCGCGAAGGCACCCAATCCCTGCCTTCGTGGTCTTTTACTTTCCATTTCCGCCACCCAAAGGAGAGCCCGGATGAACCTGTTCCTCCAGCAGCTCGTGAACGGACTTTCGATCGGCTCGATCTACGCCCTGATGGCGGTCGGCTATTCGCTTGTCTACTCGATCATGAACTTTTCCAATTTCGCCCATGGTTCCGTCATCATGCTCGGCGCCTATTTCGGCTACTACGCGATGACCCTTCTCGGCCTGCCCTTCCTCGGCGGGGCCGTGGCCGCCGCCCTCGGATCGGCCGGCGTGGCCATCATCCTCGAGAGGCTGGCCTACAAGCCGCTCCGCGATCGCCGCGCTCCCTTCCTCTACTTCATCATCACCGCGATGGGCGCGTCGATGTTCATCGACAACTCGGTCATCGCCACCATCGGCCCCACCCCCAAGATGTATCCCAATGTCTTCGGTCAGGGCCCCATCAGTATCGGCCACATCGACATCGGCCGCGTCGATCTCGCCATGTTCATCATCTCCGCGGTCGCCCTCGTCGCCCTCATCCTCTTCATCGACCACACCAAGCTCGGGAAGGCCATCCAGGCGACGGCCTACAACATGAAAGCAAGCGCCCTCATGGGCATCAGCCCCAGTTTCGTCATAATACTTGTCTTCGGCATCGGCGGCGGCCTCGCGGGCATCGCCGGCATCCTTTACGGTATGAAGTACCAGGTCTTTCCCCAGATAGGCGCCATCACCCTGAAGTCCTTCATCGCGGCCGTATTCGGCGGCCTCGGAAGCCTTCCGGGGGCCCTCCTTGGGGCACTTCTCCTCGGCATCCTCGAGACCTTCGTCTCGGGTTACCTCTCCTCCCAGTACCGAGACCTCATCGCCTTCACCCTCCTGATCGCGATGCTCGTGATCAGGCCGTCGGGCATCATGGGCAAGAACGCGGAAGACAAGGCCTAGGGGGCGGCCATGGAATACATACTTGGTATTTTCGAGCTGTCGGCGATCAACCTCGTCGCGGTTCTCGGCCTTTCGATCCTGACCGGCTTCACGGGGCTGTTTTCCTTCGGCCACGCCGGCTTCATGGCCATCGGCGCCTACGTCGGCGGCATTCTCACCAAGAACCTCCACTACCCCTTCTGGGTCGCCATCATCGCCGCGGGGCTGTCGGCGGGGCTCGTGAGCATCGTGATCGGACGACTCACCCTCAAGCTGAAAGGCGACTATTTCTGCATTGCGACGATGGGCTTCGGCGAGGCGGTGCGGCTGATATTCTCCAATATGAACTACGTGAACGGAGCCCGCGGCCTCGCAGACATTCCCCAGTTCAAGGGCGCAAGCCTGGCCATTCCCTTCGTCGTCGCCGTCATCGCCATCGTGGTCGCCTGGAACCTCGTCAACTCGCGACAGGGGCGCAACATGGTGGCGGTTCGCGAGGAGGAGCTGGCCGCGCAGATGGCCGGCATCAACGTCCTCGGTTCCAAGATGGTGGCCATGATCGCGAGCGCCGTGCTGGCGGGCGTGGCCGGGGCCCTGATGGCGAACTTCATCGGATTCATCGCGCCCAAGTCCTTCAACATGACCAAGTCCACGGAATTGACCATAATTGTCATATTCGGCGGCCTCGGATCGATTTCGGGCTCGGTGATCGGCGCCTTTCTCCTTACGGCCCTTCCGGAACTCCTGCGCGCATTCTCCGACTGGCGCCTCGTGTTCTACGGGCTCGCGGTCATCGTCATCATGGTGGGACGGCCGCAGGGCCTTCTCGGCGGCTCGGAGCTGACCCCCTCGGGGATCAGGAAGATGTTGGCCGACAGAAAGGCGAAGGCGGCCTTCGCGCGTGCCAAGGCCGGCGGGAGAGAATCGTGAGCGTGCCGATACTCGAACTCAAGGGGCTGACCAAGCGTTTCGGCGGCCTGACGGCGGTCAATGACGTGAGTTTTCGCGTCGAGGAAGGCGGTATTTCCGGCCTGATCGGCCCGAACGGCGCGGGCAAGACGACGATCTTCAATCTCATCACGGGGGTCTACAAGGTCTCCGCCGGCGATATCCTGTACAAGGGTGCCTCCATCGCGGACAAGGAACCCTACAAGATAGCCGATCTCGGTGTAACTCGTACCTTCCAGAACATCAGGCTCTTCAAGAACCTGACGGTCCTCGACAACGTCCTCACGGCCAGTCACATGAGCGCGAAGTACGGCCTGGCCGAGGCCCTTTTCCGCCTGCCGAGATTCCGCAGGGACGAGAAGGCGCTTCGCGAAAAAACCATGGAGCTCCTTTCGATCATGGGGCTCGCCGACCGGGCGGAGGTCGTGTCCAACAATCTCCCCTACGGCCTCCAGCGCCGGCTCGAAATCACGAGGGCCCTCGCCCTCAACCCCAAACTCCTTCTCCTCGACGAGCCCGCAGCCGGCATGAACCCCGACGAGACGAACCAGCTCATGAGGCTGATCGGCGAGATCCGCGGGAAGTTCAAGCTGTCGGTCCTGGTCATCGAACATCACATGGATCTCATCATGGGAGTCTGCGAGCACATCCACGTGCTCAACTTCGGTTGCACCCTCGCCGACGGAAAACCCGAGACCGTCGCCAATGACCCCAAGGTCGTCGACGCCTATCTTGGGGCGGAGGAGACGAAATGAGCATGCTGAACGTCAACGACCTCCACGTGTCCTACGGCGGCATCCGCGCCCTCCGGGGCGTCACCCTCGAGGTGATGCAGGGGGAGATCGTCACGATCATCGGGGCGAACGGCGCGGGCAAGTCCACCCTGCTCAACGCCATTTCGGGATTCCTCAGGCCGGGGCAGGGAGAGATGCACTTCAAGGGCGAGAAGATCGAAATGAAGCCTTCCCGCATCGTCAAGGCGGGCATCTGCCACGTTCCCGAGGGCCGCCTCATTTTCGCAAACCTCACCGTCGAGGACAACCTCAAGCTGGGGGCCTACCTCCGCACCGACAGGAAGAAGATCGCCCAGGACCTCGAAAGGGTCTACGGCCTCTTTCCGCGCCTCCGCGAAAGAATGAAACAATTGTCAGGAACCCTTTCGGGCGGCGAGCAGCAGATGCTGGCGATGGGCAGGGCACTGATGACCGATGGCGACCTCGTCCTCCTCGACGAGCCCTCGCTCGGCCTCGCGCCGCTCCTCGTGAAGACGGTTTTCGACATCATCCTCGAGTTCCGCGATCTCGGGAAGACGATACTCCTCGTGGAGCAGAACGCCTACAAGGCGCTTCACATCGCGGATCGGGCCTATGTGCTCGAGCAGGGCAAGATCGTCAAGTCCGGCGCGGCCAAGGCTATCGCCGAAGACCCGGCCGTCAAGGAAGCCTACCTCGGGGCCAAGTCGACCACCGCCGGCTGAGCGCAGCATTGGGAAGGCCGCCCGGCGAAAGATCGCCGGGCGGCACCCTTTTTAGGGCATCACATCGTAGCGGGAACCGAGGGAGGTGAAAGCCGCCATCGACCCGACCCCGACCTTGCCATAAATGCGGGCGAGACTGTTCCGCACGGTCGATTCGCTGACGTCGTGCGAAAAGGCGATTTCCTTGACGCTTCTGCCCGAGAGCAATTCCGTGGCATAGACGATTTCGGTGGTCGTCAGTCCTTTTTCGGCGAGGGAGAGTCTCTCTCGCGCCGTCTGGACATAGACGACTTCCCGGCCTTTGAGCGCCTGAGCGGAGTTCCTCGTTATCATGAAAGCCAGGGTCAGGAAGAAGAGGATCAGGCCGAAGGGGGTCAGGTACTCGCCCTTCCACGTGCCGTTAGTTACGAGGATATCGTTCACCATCGAGATCGCGAACATGAGCAGGCCGAGGAGCACGAGACTCGAGCCGGGGACCTTCGCCGCGATGGCTCGCGCGAGCATCGGGACCGCATAGGCCAAAAATACCATGGCGGCGATTTCCATGGGATAGAGGGTCCAGGAAACGCTCGCCAAGGGAGCGAAAACGATAAAGAGGGCGAAGGCCGCGGAAAGGGCGCTGATTGCGAGATAGACGGGCCTGTGCATCTGGGCCGGGAAAAGGCGCCTGAAAAAGCCCGCGATCAGGCCGAAGGGAAGGGCGAAGGTAAGATAGCCCGCGCGGAAGAGGAAGGAAAACGACAGGTCGGGAACCAGGGTGAGGAGGACGAACTCGTCGTAGCACAGGGTTCTGAACGACAGGACCAGCGCAAGAATCCCGAAATACAAGGCATATTTTTCGGTCGGCCTGAAGGCGCACAGGAGAATCAGGTAGAAGCCGATGACGGCCAGGGCTCCCAGCTCGAACATTTCGAGCGTGACGAGGGAGGTCCGCACGGCCCAGACCGCGCCGTAATCGCCCAGGAGAATGGGCCGGGCGAAACCACCGCTAAAATCGATATAGTTAGAAACATAAAGGACCAGGTCGAGGACGCCGTCGGCGTCGGGATTCAAAGATACGACCACCGAATCCCAGCGGGGCGTCTCGGTGCCCGCGCTCGTGGAGGGGCGGCCCATCGCCAGAATTTCGGCGCCGTTCGCAAATACGCGGACCGCGATGAGCGGGCAGGTAACCTTGAGGCCCAGGGTCCGCTTGGCCGGGAGCCCGGTGATGTGGAGGTGGTAGGTCGCATAACCTGTCGAAACGAGTTGGGCGATGCCGAGCTGGTTCCAATGCGCGGTCACGCTGGCTTCCATGGGCGCCTTGCCGAGGGCCGCCTTGTCAGGATCGACGAACTCGTTGGGCCAGAAATCCCACAAACATGTTAATTCCGAATAGCCTCCTCCCCGGAGTGCGGAGAGGTCGAGTACGCCCGGCGCCTGCTGGACCGGCTTGATCCGCTGCGCGTTCGCTGTCAGAAGCAGTGCGGCCAGAAACAGGAACGAGGCGATCCGGCGCAAGGCTCTCATGCTGCAACCATCTATAACATGAACCGGGAATGCCCGCAATGGAGAATGAGCCTGGTCAGAAGAGGATGGGGGTACCCGCTTCGTTGGCCTCGATGATGCCGGCCTTCAATGCCTCTTTTTCCTCTTGCGCGATCTCGGCATCGAGCTGACTGTTCCTGATGAAACGCCTGAAGACCTTGTGGCTATCGGTGTGGAAGTGAATAACTCTGCCTTCATAGCCGCCAGTATCGTCCGCCTCGGTCGCGATGCCTTCCAGAGCGAGGAATTCGTGGATGAATCGTTTGTTGACCTCGCCGACGCACAGGAAACGCCGGTCATCGGCATGGGGCATGAATATGGCGCCCCCGAAAATCTTCGCCCTGATTCTCGATTTGGAAGCTCCCAGTTTGAGCATGTCGTTGATGAGGAGTTCCATCGCGTTGATGCCGTAGCGGCCGGCGTCGGTGAGGTTTATCGGCATCGTTTTCGCGTAGCGCGTCCCCGCGAGGAGAAAATGATTCATCCCGGCGATCTCGGACCCTCCGTCATAGAGGCAGGCCGAGATGCAGGAACCGAGCAGGGTCGAAAGGATCCAGGGGCCCGCGACGGCTCTGTGTTCCCCGGGCTGCAGCCAAACCCGTCGATCCGGCGGCAGCCGATGCATCGCGATGTGCCGGGAAATGCGGGCCGAGGCATTTTCGGCCGGAGGGGGCGACTTCATTGCTATCAATTTAGCGACTCCGCCGCCTTCCGGCAATCTTCGGGCCCCTTCCATCCCTTCCCGGTCGGCCACTCCCTTGGCTATACTCCGCCCATGGCCGAATTCGTCCACCTCCACAATCACTCGGATTTTTCCCTCCTCGACGGAGCCGCCTCGGTCACTTCGATGGTCGACAAGGCCAAGGCCCTCGGCATGCCGGGCCTGGCCCTGACCGACCACGGCAACATGTTCGGGGCGGTGAAGTTCTACGACT
Source organism: bacterium (assembly GCA_021782015.1). GTDB lineage: Bacteria > Spirochaetota > Spirochaetia > Treponematales > Rectinemataceae > CAIJMU01. Next base: position 7,968 of record JAJXVS010000163.1, read on the forward strand.
ATTGCAAGGAAAAGGGCGTCAATCCGATTGTTGGTTCAGAATTCTACGTCGCGGGAACCTCGCGACTCGAGAGGACGGGCACCGAGTCTGGAAACAAGTATTTCCATCTCGTCCTCCTCGCGGAAAACCAGGAGGGCTTTCGCAACCTGCTCAAGCTCTCCTCGGCCTCCTGGACCGAGGGCTATTACTACAAGCCGCGCATCGACGACGAGATTTTGGCCCGCCACTCGAAGGGGATCATCGCGAGCAGCGCCTGCCTGGCCGGAGAGATACCGCGGCTCCTTTCGGTGGGGAAAGAGGCCGAGGCCGAGAAGAAGGCCCGCTGGTTCCGCGAACTCTTCGGCCGCGAACGCTTCTACCTCGAGCTTCAGGACCACGGCATCGCCGAGCAGGCCAAGGTGAACAAGCTTCTCGTCGGAATGTCGCGCAAGCTCGACATTCCCCTCATCGCCACGAACGACATGCACTACCTCGAGCGCGACGACGCAGAGGCTCACGACGTTCTCCTCTGTATTGGTACGAATAAGAAACTCGCCGAGGCGGGCCGCATGCGCTTTCCGGGACGCGAGTTTTACATGAAGGACGGAGCCGAGATGGCGGCCCTGTTCGCCGAGGTACCCGAGGCCCTCGCCAACACGCTCCGCGTCAACGAAATGGTGGCCCTCGACATGGCCTATCCGGGACCTCTCCTCCCGGATTACGTGATTCCCGAGGGATTCTCCAGCCCGGCGGAATATTTGAAACATCTGACCTATAAAGGACTCGAGGCGCGCTATCCGGGCCTGACCGAGGAGATCAGGCAGCGCGCCGAA
>JAJXVS010000164.1 GCA_021782015.1 bacterium
GCCAATAGGCGCTACGCGATTGACGTCAGGGCGGTTCGGGTGAGAAACCTTACGACGAACGAGATAGTGGCGCAGTCGAGTCCCAATCTGAGGGTGGCATACTTTGTGGCGGGCAAGCGTACTTCGCCCACGGCAGCAATAGGGACCCTGAGCGTCTCGGGGAAGGCGAAGGATGGGGCCGGAGATGTCTATATCGATGGGAATAAAGTTGGAACTCTGCCCTACAATGCGAAGATGGTGGAGCAAGCGATTACTGTCGAAGTCAGGTGGTCCGATGCCTATGCAAAGCCCTTTTCCAAGACTGCGAGGGTGCAGGCTGGTACCGCTACGGCTGTCATAGCGTCAAAGGCAGATTTTAAGGTCGGCGATACAGGCCCAGCCGGCGGGTTCATCTTCTACGACAAGGGCAAGGCGAGTGAGGGCTGGCGCTACCTCGAGGCCGCCCCGAGCGACCAGAGCACAAGAATCCAGTGGTACAACGGGAAATATATCGACTTCAAAACTGGTACTGTTGTCGGAAGGGGTAAGGCCAACACCGAGGCCATCATCGCTGCCCAGGGGAGCGGGAACTATGCGGCGGCACTCTGCAAGAACCTTTCTCTCAACGGCTTCTCCGACTGGTTTCTGCCCTCGAAGGACGAACTGGATCTGATGTACGAGAACCTGAAGAAGGCAGGTCTGGGTGGTTTCGGCAAGGACTGGCTCTGGTCGTCCTCCCAGGACGTTCACTACAACGTCTGGGGACAGAGCTTCTCCGACGGCGATCAGAACTCCAACGACCCGAACTTCGATTTTTCAGTCCGGGCGGTGCGGGCCTTTTAACCATTCAACCAGGTGAAGGACTGGGGGTCAGACCCCCGCCATTTTGGGCGGAGGACGGTCCCATCGCGAAAATCATGACAGTAGTGTAAATATATATGCCATAATAAAATAACTAACAGGCTCCATTGTCGTATCCTATGCGTAAATGTCTAATGCTGTTGAGACAGCTTTGGCCTGGACCCTTTGAAGCAAGCCCTCTTCCCGATGGCGTATCTTGAGTATGCGCTTTGGGGAGTATCTCTCTGTCTATCAGTACATCGACCAGAATCCCGTAAAGGCAGGTCTCGTCGATGATCCGGGGGAAGTGGGAGTGGGATGACCTTTGGCACCATCTTCGGGGGCGCAGGGAGATCGTTACGACTGAGCCAAGATGGAGGGATTTGATTTCTGTTATCGCTGGCCACGGATGGCCATGCCTACCGCATCGCCGAGGTCACATCCGTTTTGGAGAAATCGCTTCCTTTGAAGAGAAGACTGTCGTTTGCTATCTTAGCGAGGGCATAGGAGGCGCAATCGCCGAGGTTGAGTCCCGCCGGGTGGCGGCCCTTCCCATAGCGGCGCCAGGCATCGAGGGCGACCTCCGCCTGAGAAGAGTCGAAGGCGACGACCTCGACCTCGGCCACGACGAGGAGCTTCGAGAGGGCAGCACCTCCGCCTTCTCCCTTGCGCGCCTCCACAACGATGCCCGCTTCGAGACGCGATATCGCGCTCATGAGTTTGCGGCCCGGCGCGGCGAGAGCGTCAATAAAGTCAGGCGCGTCTTCCTCCCCGAAGAGAGCCGAGGCCAGGGCGGAGCTATCGATTACCATGAGCGAGGCCTCCCGATTCGTCATAGCCGAGGATCTCGTCGGGATTGCGCGCGTCGAGATCGGGCAGCCGGGCGCATTGGGAAGCCAGTTCCTCGAGTTCAACCCGACGTTTCCGAGCGGCACCAGTAAGGCTTTCGAGGCGTGAGGAAAGGGCCTCGCCGATGGATTCGGTCATCGTTCCTTTGCTTTGCCGCGCGAGTTCGCGCGCGAGCCTTTCGACCTCACCGCTCCGTATACTCAAGGCCATGGCGACCTCCGTATATACGCAATATATTGCGCATATACGAATCGATCAAGACCCTGGGGACAGATCCCTGGCCCCTTTCGAGGGCGGCCTATCGGCCCCAGGTCCGTGGCGGGGGAATTATCCACGCGGTAGGTTCCGGGGGCTCGGGGTGTCTGTGCGTTGAATGTACTCCGCGAGGCGAGGGAGAGAAAAGGCAGGGCCTCGCCTTCCCTTCATGCTTCGGGTGTTTTATGGTGTGCGGCGAGTAGGCCATGCGCCTCGACGGGGAGGAGCTTCTGTGAATACCGCGAGTCTGATTTTCTTTTCGCCTACGGGCACGACATTGAGGACGGTCGAGGCTGTGTGTGAGGGTTTGGGCGCGGAAAAGCGCCAATGGATCGATCTCACGAGGAACCATGGGGTCCATGACCCGATCCGCGGAGACCTCGCTATCGTCGGCCTTCCCGTGCATTCCGGCCGCCTGCCCCAACCCGCTGTCGCGCGACTGGAGGGCCTGCGCGGCGAAGGAAGGCCCACGATCATAGTGGTGGTGTATGGCAATCGGGCATACGACGACGCCCTCCTCGAACTCGAAGATCTTTGCGAGAGGAAGGGCTTTCTTGTCGTATCGGCCGGCGCCTTCGTCGGCGAGCACTCGTATTCGACTCAGGACCGCCCCATCGCCGCGGGCCGCCCCGACAAGCTGGACCTGGAGGAAGCAATGCGCTTTGGGGCGAGAAGCCTCGCGAAATCGGCAGGCGGCGCATGGAGTCCCTTGGCGGCTTCGGTGCCGGGCAAGCGGCCCTACAAGGAGTCGCGCTCCATGCCCGGAATAAAGCCCGCCTTCGACGCGAAGCTCTGCACGAAATGCCTGTCCTGCGTAGCCGCCTGTCCGACCGGGGCGATCGCGGCCGACGACCCGGGAGCGATCGACGGCCGCGCATGTATTCGCTGCGCCGCCTGCATCAAGATATGTCCGGCCCGGGCGAAAAGTTTCGACGACGAGAAGATACTCGAGGTGGCCGCCTTTCTCCATGAACACTGCGCCGCAAGAAAAACGCCAGAATACTTCTTTTGATTCGGAAGCGGGTCCATACCTCGGAGCTTTGCTCCGGGGTATGTTGATTTGAGAAGATTGCCAGAGCCCTGGCCGTACTCTTTGTTAGGAGGGGACGCCATGAAAATGGCCATTTTCGGAGCGTCCGGAGGGATCGGATCGCAAGTAATCAGGCAGGCACTGGAGCAGGGGCACGAGGTGAGGGCCTTTGTGCGCGATCCAGCTCTCCGTTCCCGCCGATGTCGAAGGCGCCCTGACCGAGATGAATTGGATCGGCACGACCATAACTATAACTAATTAATATAGATGATGGTTTGAACGCATCTGATCGCGCGACCTCTGGTGGAAGGAACTGTAATGACCACAGAAGCGGAACTCAAGGAAAAGTTGCGGAAGATCGAGGCCTTGTTCGCCGGGGCCGCCACCGCGGGAGAAAGAAACGCCGCCCAGGCCGCCCGAGAGCGGATCCAGGCCAGGCAACGCGAGATGGAAGCCCGGGAAGGGCCGATCGAGATGCGCTTCTCCCTCAGCGATGGATGGAATGTCAAACTGTTTTTGGCCCTTTGCCGCCGCTACGGCCTCAAACCCTACCGTATGCGGGGCCAACGCCGAACAACGGTAATGCTGAAGGTTGTTCGGACCTTCGCCAATGACATCCTGTGGCCCGAGTTCACGCAATTCGCCGCTGCCCTGACTACCTATCTCAACGAAGCCACCGAGCGGATCATCCACGAGGAAGTTTTCAAGAATACCGATGAGCCTGGAGAAGGACAGGGCTGAGGAGATTTTAAGGAAGGGGGGTAGGGCGAGATCGCCGCCGCCGCGAAGCGACGGCGGAAGCTCGCCCGAGGGGGGAACGCGGGATCGGCCGCGCCGTGATCGGGGGAAGGTGCCGCGAGGGAGGGGCTGGGGGGTGACTTTCCCCCCTTCGGAAAAAATAGAACTAGTTGGCTGATTTTACGCGGCGGGCTAGCTCAGCTCCCCGCTCGCGAAGTTGGGCGAGGGTGGCTGCCTCGGGGGCTCCTGCCCATTCGACCGACTCGACGGGGTTCCATTTGAGGGGGGCGATGCGCTCTTCGTATTCTTTTTTCGCGCCGCCGACCCAGCCCCAGGAGCCGATGCGCAGGACCTGGCGGCCCCAGACGTGCTTGCGGTCGAGGATGTCGATGACGTAGGCCATGGGCGGGAACATTTTGTATTCGTAGGTGGGCATGGCCAGCACGATGCCCTCGCAGCGGTAGGCGTCGGCCAGGACGTAGGAGACGTCCTCGTTAGGGATGCGGTGGGCGACCCATTTTACGCCCTCGGATTCGATGCCATCGGTGACGGCCTTGAGGCCCTTTTCGGTGTTGCCGTACATCGAGCCCCAGATGACGCAGACTTCCTTGTCGCGGCCGCCGTCGAGCCAGGAGGCGTATTTGGAATAACGTTCAATTATGGTCATCGGGTTCTTGCGCCAGATCATGCCGTGGCTGGGGGCGACGACCTTGATCTCGTGGCCGGACATCTTTGCGATGGCGCGCTTCACGAAGATGCCGAAGCTCGAGACGATGTTGGAATAGTAGCGCAGGCCTTCTTTTTCGAAGAGCTCGTGCTCGGCTGAGTCGAACTGGTCGTCGAAGACGCGGTCGCCGAGTTTGCCGTAGCTGCCGAAGGCGTCGCAGGAGAAGAGGACGCCCGAGGAGGGGCAGTAGGTCATCATGGTCTCGGGCCAGTGCACGTTAGGCGCTTCCTCGAAGAGGAGGCCCGTGCCGCCGCCGAGGTCGAGGGTATCGCCCGACTTCACGGCGCGGAGGCCCTCGGTGATCTTGTAGAAGGATTTCACGAGCTCGATGCCCTTGGCGGTGGCGATGATAATGACGCCGGGGTTTCGCGCCTTGAACTCGGCGAGCCAGCCGGTATGGTCGGGCTCGAGGTGGTTCAAGATGAGGTAGTCGATCTTGGCGATGTCGACGCCCGCCTCGCGGATGCCGGCCTGGAGGCTGTTGGCCGCCCCGTCCCAGTCGCGCACGAGGTCGATGAGGGCGGTCTTCTCGCCCTTCACGATGTAGGAATTGAGGGAGACGCCTTCGGGGATGGGCCAGATGCCCTCGAAGAGGTCGTCGGTATCGATGTCGGAGTGGAGGGCCCAGACGCGCTCGGATATCTGATAGGATTTCATGTACGGCTAACTCCGGAAAGGTCGGATGGGGACCACTATACCCGCCATCCGACCTTCGATCAATCGTGGGTCAGAAGGCGCCGCTTCCCAGGGTGGCCGTCAGGCTCACCGAGGCCGAGGGTTTGCCCATCAGGTTGTTGCTTCGCGTCGCGAAGGTCGTCGACATGAGTGTGGGGTACTCGCTGCCGTCGGGGCCGAAGGTCAGGGTCGAGCCCAGGGCGACGTTGAGGTAGTCGAAGAAGGCCCAGGTGAGGCTCGGGGCGACGAGGAAGGACTGGTCCGAAAGATCGCCGATCCCATAGACGGAGAAGGTGAGTTCGTCGACGAGGAGCTTGGCCTTGGAAAAGGAGGCGGCCGCGTAGTGGGTGCCGAAATGCATGCGATCGAACTGGCTCGGGTAGAGGGAAATGTAGGTGAAATAGGTTTCCGAGCTGACGCCCGCCTGGCCCTCGCCGTTGTAGTAATAGGAAGCCGTGACCGTGATGTTGTTGTCACTGTCGATGTAGTAGGCGCCCAGGGTGCCGGAGAACCAGAGTTGGTCGGCCTTCTGGGCGGCGGTGGCCGCGGGCAGGCCGGGGTAGGCCGGGGTAGCCGGGCTCAGGAAGTAGCGCTCGCTCCCCCACTTGCCGATGGCCTCGCCGAAGAAGTTGAGGTTGCCGAAACCGGTGGTGCCCATGAGGAGGGCGCGAGGGTGGTCGTTCCAGGAATAATAGCCGCCGACCGCGACCTCGCTGTTGCCGATGCTCGTCTCGGCCTTGGCCGCGTAGCGCATGTCGCCGAGGACGGGATTGGTCTTGTCGGGCACTCCGGCGTAAAAGTAGAAATTGGTCATGGTGAGGGGTATGCCGTACTGGGCCTTGAAGGCGATGGGACCCTGGCGGTCGGCGCCGGTGTTCGTGTAGTCCACGGCCGAAAGGGCGAAGATGTCGTCGGCGGGCTGGAAAAAGGACTTGGATACGCCCCAGGCCAGGGGTTGTTTGCCGAAGCTGAAGTTGAGTGTGTCGTTCCAGGTGAATTTGGAGTAGAGGGACCAGACGGTGATGTTGGGTATGTTCGTGGTCAGGGCGTAGCTGCCGCCGAGCGAGGCGAGGCCCGATTGGGCCGTCTGCGACGATGAGGTCGTGGCGGCGGTAAAGGGATTGTTGGTCCTGAACTCCATGTTGACGCCGAAGTCGGTGGAGGGCTTGGCCGTGATCTTGACGGCGCCGCTGAGGGAGGGGCTGAGGGTGTTCACGATCGGCGAGGAGGGGTCGATGGTCTTGGCCCAGGGGTCGGCCCAGGTCGCCGTCCATCCGAGGCTGCCGTCGATGCGGCCGCCCACCTTCGTCACGTCGTATTTCAAAAAGTCTTTTTGGGGAGCGGAGGCTGTCGCGTCAGTCGCGGACTGGGTGACGGTCTCGGCGCCGAAAAGGCTGTCGTCCGAACTCGAGCCGGCTGCCCCCTGTGAGCTCGCGGCCGGGGAGGCGGCAGTTGTGGCCGCAGCGCCGGAACTCGCGGCGGGGGGGCTGGCGGTCTGGGCACCGAGGGTGGCGACGCTGAAGGCGGCGAGGGCCGCCGTCAGGCCCGCCGCGCGGAGGATTCGATGGGCAGAGCGCATCACTGGACCCTTTCGAGGAAGGACTTGGAGAAGGTGGAGTCGGGCAACTTGCCGATGGCGACATCGGAAATGGTGAGGACGCTCTGGTTGCCCTTCGAGATCTCGTCGATCATCTTGATCTTGGCGGGGATGAGCTTGCCGCCCGCCTCGACATAGGTGGGAAGGAAGAGGATGGTCCGCATCAGGCGGTCGGAAACCGAGAAGTCCTCCTCCTTGAGCGGAAGGGGTTTGTCCTTGCGGATGGTCAGGCGGACCTTCTGGTAGGAGACCTCGTTGTTTTTCGCCTCGAGGGTGAGGATCCAGACGTCGTAGGCCCCGAGCTTGCCCTCGCCGCTCTGGGTGATGGTGTAATCGTCGGCGAAGGTGTAGCGCTTGAAATCCGAGCTCTTGGCGTCGGTGTTGTTGATGTTTTCCTTCATCGTCGAGTGCGAGAAGTTGCCCGACTCCGGATCGTAGAACCACACGTTGTCGTCGATCTTGAGGTAGCCCTGGCCCTTCTGCTTGTCGGGTTTCTGCAGCAATATGACGATCTGGTTGTGCTGGTCGCGGCGAAAGATCTTGACCTGGGTGGTGGAGGGATTTTCGTCGGGCTTTTCCGAGACGATGTTGTAGACGGCGCTATAGTCCTGCTTGCCGAAATCCTGCATGGAATCGATGTTCCGGAGGATCGCCTTGAAATCGGTGGTCGCCGCGAAGGCGCCCGTCGCCCCGGCCAAGGCCGCGGCGACGACCGCAATAATCATAAGTATGCGTTTCATGGGAAACTCCTTGAGTCATTTCACCGTGCGCAGGGCCACGGCCGGATCGAGTCTCGCGGCCTTGCGCGAGGGGAAGAAGGCGGCGATCTCCGTGAGGATCGCGACGATGACGACGTTGGCGAGCATTCTCGCCGGGGCCACGAGGAAGGTCATGTGGCCGTTCTTGAGAACCATGAAGAGGGGTGTCTTCGTGCCGAAGTTGTAGAAGCCCACGCCGCCCATGATCAGGAAGGCGAGGATGAGGCCGGCGATGGCCCCGCCGAGGGCCAGGAATCCCGCCTCGGCAAGGAAGAGGTTGCGCACCTCGCCCCTTTGCATGCCGATGGATCGCATCGTGCCGATCTCCCGTATTCGTTCGTACAGGATGATGCGGAAGGTATTCGTAATACCTACCATAATTATGAGGAAGAGGATGAGGAGTATGACGAGGCTCGAGGTGTTGAGGACGTCGGCGATCTGCTTGACCTGGGCGAGCATGTCGTCGAGGGTGAAGACCCGGTACTTGATGCCCTGCCAGGTTTGGGTCTTGCCCTGGTTCATGAAGGCCATGACGAAGTTCTGGCTCTTCTTGGCCTCGTCGCGGTCGAAGACGGGGGCGACGGCCTTCACCTTGTTGTAGAGAGCCAGGCCGTAGCGGTCCATGCCCTTGAGCGAGGGCAGGTAGATGCCGAGGAGTTGGTAGTCGGTCGGCCCGATGTTGAGGAGCTGGTTGACGTAGCTCTTGTTCGCGTAGGCCGCCATCGAGCCGAGAACGCCGGTGTCGACGGTGATGCCGGCGATGGCGAATTCGGCGACGTTCTGCTGGCCCGAGACCGTGCGCACCTGGGCGAGGACCCGGTCGCCCACGCGCACATCGAGGCGCTTGGCGATCGGCTCGGCGATGATGATGCCCTCGGCCTGTTTCATTCCATCCATGCCCCCCGCGACGAACATGAGTCGGTCGGGGAGGTAGGTCTCGTTGGCGAAGTCGATGCCGTCGATGGTCGTGCGCGCCTGCTTGCTCGCGAAGGTGAGGCTGGCCTCGACCGAGGAGCGCTTGGAGATGTACTTGGCGGGGATGCCGGCGTCCTTGATGGCCTGCATGAGGAGGCTGTCGTCGCGGATGATCTCCGATTCGCGGCCCGAGGCCGATTTTTCCACGCCCTGGATGAAGATGTGGCCGGCGGCCAGGTTTGCGAAGTTCTCGCTGATGTTGTCGATGAAGGCCCCGGCAAAACCGTTGATAATTGTGACTATCATGATGCCGAAGGCGATGGCGCTCCCGAGGAGGATGGTCCTCTTCTTCTGGCGCAATAGATTGCGAAGCGCGAGCTTGAGTATGTCCATGGTTTCCGCCTATTCC
>JAJXVS010000165.1 GCA_021782015.1 bacterium
GTCAGGCCGTAGCCTTCGAAGAGGCTCGTGCGCCCGTGGCGCGCCGCGAGAAATGCGTCGAAACGCTCCTTGACGATTTCGGGCAACTTGTCCCCGCCGGCGTACACCAATTTGAGGCAGGACAGGTCGGTTTTCGCGAACACGGGATCGCGCATCAGGGCCTCGAACAAGGTCGGAACGCCGGCCAGATATTGGGGTCGCACTTTCCGGACGAGCTTCGCCACGGTCGCGCTCGTGAAGCGGGGCACGAGGACGCAGGTCCCCCCAGCGATGAGGAAGGTGTGCACGCAGACGCCGAGACCGAATCCGTGGAAGACGGGGAGTATCGACAGAATGATGTCGCCCGGCACGACGGGCCCCTGGGTGCCCACCTGAAGGCCGAGGGCGTTGAAGTTGCGCGAACTCAGCATGATGCCCTTGGGCCACCCCGTAGTCCCGCCCGAGTAGAGGATGACCGCGCAATCCTCCGGAGCCGGGTTTGTGGCCTCGCAGCGCGCCTTTGGCTCGGTCGCCACAAACTCGGACCAGGGGAGAAGCCTTCCGTCGGCGGGCAAGGCCGGGATCTTCCGCCCGCTCGCGAGCCAGAAGGCGACCTTCATCGCGGGCTTGAGGAAATCAGCGATGGAACAGACGAGGATGGTGTCCGTGCCGGCCGCCCTGGCCGCCTCGGCCGCCGTGGCGTAAAAGGCGTCGAGGACGACGATCCAGACACTCCGGCTTTCGCGGAGGTAGAACTCGATTTCTGCCGCCGCGGAAAGCGGGTGGATCATGCTTGCTATCGCTCCCGCCTTGTTGAGGGCGTAGAAGAGGATGAGGGCCTGGGGACAATTGGGAAGACTGATCGTTACCGTATCGCCCTTCCCGATCCCGCGGGAGACCAGTGCGTCGGCGCAATCGTCGATCGATTGTAACAATTGCGAATATGTTGCGCTCGACCCCATGAACTCCCAGGCTGTCCTCTCCGGAGAGCTTGTTGCAGCATCCCGTAGCAACTCATACATTGTTTTTGCTGGATAGTCGATGGTATGAGGAATTTCGCCGTAGAAGGCGAGCCAGGGTTTCTCGACTTTCATGATGGCCTCGCCTAGCGTTTCGGACGAGGGGCGCGAGCCGCGGCCCCTTCCGCGAGCCCCGCCCCCGCCCCTTCCGCGAGCGCGAGACGATCTGCGAGCGGAACCGGAAGATGAAGTCCGCCCCCCGCCTCGAGGATCCTGTCGATCGAGGTCTCTCTGGTGACGAGGAGTTCTGGATGGGTGAGCAGGTTCTGAAAGACCTGGATCGACCTGATATGGTTGAAGCCTTCCGAGACCCTTTCATCGAAGGCGAAGGCGAACTCGATGCAGTCACGCGCGACCACGGCCCCGGCCTCGTCGACCACCGGCTGCTTTTCGATCTTGCCGATCGTGAGGAAGGAACTGGCGCTTCCCATTTCGAAGAGATGATGGAAGGGAGCCCCGAGGCCGATGGAGCCAAGATTCGCGAGGTAGATGCTCGTATAGAGCGGAATCGCGTCCATCAGGAAGGCGGGCAGGATGTTGTGGTAATCGAGCCATTTGACGAGGGCGACGATGAGGCTCACGAGGGGCCGGGGCAAGGCCGCGACGAGTTCCATCAACTTGTCGTCGTCGCCCTTGTGATCGCTTCGGGCGACGGAGAGGCGCCGGGTCACCATGTCGCGGATTTCCTCGAGGGTCTCCTTTCCCGTGAAGACCATTCGGACCTCGGATTCGGGCGCCTCTTCCGTGTATTCCTTCTTCGCGACGAAGGTGATACCTATGTCCTTGTGCTGGTAGAAGCGCTTTCCGACGATGAATCGGTTCAATTCGGGCCTGAGAAAGAAGGTACGCGCTATGACCGCCAGGAAAACATGGAAAAGCCCGACCTTCTCCCCTTCTCCCCGTCCCTCGTTGTGCCTTTCGATGAAGCCGAGGAGATTGGATGCGTCGACCCGCTGGATCGTGTAGACCACCGAATTGTTGCGACCTTCCATGACGTAGGGGAAGAGCCTTTTGAAGGGATCGAGATCCTTGATGTAGACGCCGTCGCGCCTGCGTTTGAATGCCATTGTCGTGCCTCGTTCCGTGGTATCGGATGTGCCTGTGACGCGACGGCCGTGGTGTCGGCCGAACCCGAATACTTGGGTCGCGCTCAAGGAGTATACCAGCGCTCATTCGATCGGGCAACTTCTGGCTCTTGTCCCCGCCCGTCGCCATGGCCGGGCCTGCCGGGCAACGAACCTGCCACGCAACGGACCTTCTATGCCTCGGTCGCGCCGGGTCGCGCCTTGACAGGAGTGGTAGGGCACCGGGTAGTCTGCACAGGTATCGTGCCCCGGGGCCGCGCGAGCGACAGGGCCCTTCGCGAGCGGCCTGCCGCAACGACTAGCGGCCTGCCACCATGGCGAGCGCCCCATCGCGACGCTGGTTTCGGTTGGCCGATGCGAGAAGGCAGGTCCGTCGAGATGAACAGTCCCCGAATCGAAGTGATGGCCGATGGCGGCCTCTTCCACATCCAAGGCTCCTCCTCGTCCCTGACAATCGCCAATTATCACGGTCTGCCCCTGCGGCTCTGGTGGGGCTCCCGCTTTACGCCTTCCGCCGAGGCCCTGGCCGAAATCCGAAGCGACCCTCCTCCCTATTCGGTCTGCGACGACCCCGACGACACGAGCTGGTCGAGCGCGAGGCTCCATCTCGACTACGCGCCGCCCCTTGCAGGCGATCGGAAGGCGCCAGCCTTCATAGCGACCTCGACGAAGGCTTCAATCATCTCTCCGCGCATTTCCGGCTGGAGAACCTACGAGGGGCGCCCTACCCTTGCAGGCCTGCCCTTTGCCCGCGCCGAGGCTTCAGAGGTTCGCACGCTCGAGTTGACGCTGAGCGACCCGGAGGCCGGCCTCGAGCTTGCGCTTTCCTACACGGTCTTCGAAGACAGCGATATCATCGCCCACAACGTCACCTATCGCAACAAGGGCGATTCGATCATCAGGCTCTCCCGGGCCTCGAGTTTCGCCTTCGATTTCGCCCCGCGCCACAGCATGGAGTTGGTCGATCTCGAAGGAACCTGGGCGCGCGAGCGCATGGCTCGGCGTTCGGCCCTGACACCGGGCAAGAAGCTCATCGGTTCCAACCTCGGCGTTTCCAGCCATCGTTTTTCCCCGGTCTGCGCCCTCCTTCCCGCGACGACGACCGAAGCCTCAGGAGAGGCCTGGGGCGCAAGCCTCGAATGGTCAGGGGATTGGCAGTTTTCCTTTGAATTGGATGAATTCGATTGCCTGCGGTGGTCCGGCGGCCCCGGCGCCGAAGGATTCTCGTGGGAGCTCGGCCCGGGCGAAACCTTCGTCTGCCCCGAAGCCCTGCTCGGGTGGTCGGAAGAGGGCCTTTCGGGGCTTTCCGACCAATTCCACGAATTCCTCTCGCGGCGGATCACGCCACCTCGCTGGAGGGGCAAAGCCCGTCCCATTCTCGTCAACACCTGGGAAGCCTCCTATTTCGATTTCGACGCCCAGGGCCTCGACGACATCGCGCGACAGGCCGCCAGGCTGGGGGCGGAACTATTCGTCCTGGACGATGGCTGGTTTTCGCGGAGGAACGACGCCACCTCGAGCCTCGGCGACTGGTGGCCCAATGAGGCCAAGCTCGGAGGCAGCCTCGAAGACCTTGCACGCCGCGTCGATGGCCTGGGCCTCGGCCTGGGCATCTGGATCGAGCCGGAGATGGTCTCTCCTAATTCCGATCTCTTTCGGGCCCACCCCGACTGGTGCCTCGTCGCCCCCGGCGCCCCGCGCCACCGAGGCCGCGAGCAGCTCGTTCTCGACCTCGGGCGGCCGGAGGTGCGCGAAGAAATCAAGGGCCGCGTCAGGGCCCTCCTTTCATCGGCGCGGTTCGCCTACGTCAAATGGGACTTCAACCGCCCCCTCGGCCTTCCCGGCTCGACCCTTCTCCCTCCCGAGCGTCAGGGAGAAGCCTCGTACCGCTTCACCCTCGGCGCCTACGACCTTTTCAAATCAATTACCTCGACCTTTCCCGACATCCTGTTCGAAGGTTGCGCGGGCGGGGGCGGGCGGATGGACTACGGCACCTTGTCCTATTTCCCCCAATATTGGGCGAGCGACGACACCGACGCGGTCGCGCGATGGGCGATCCAAGGCGGCGCGGGCCTCTTTTTCCCGCCCTGCGTGATCGGTTCCCATGTCTCGGCCGTCCCCAATCACCAGACCGGGCGTTCCCTGGGCATGATGCCGCGGCTTGCGGCGGCCCTCGGCGGAATCCTCGGCTTCGAGCTCGATCTCGCACTTCTTGAAGCCGCGGACTTCGCCCTCGCGGCAGAAGCTTGCAATTGGTATAAAGATTGGCGAAGCCTCCTCCAGTTCGGCAGGCGCGTCAGGTTGCCCACGGCCGCCGAGGGAGACCGGAGCGGCCGTTCGCCCTTTGCCGACGACGCGGCATGGATGTCCGTGGACGAGGCTTCGGGCCGGGCCGTGGTCGTCTGGTCCCGCCTGCGCGCCACGGCCAATCCGGGCAGCGCCTTCCTCCGTCTTCGCTGCCTCGAAAAGGAAGCAACTTACATGATTTCGATTCCCCCCTTCGTCAGGGGCCCCGGGTCGTCGACCCTCGCCCGAAAGAGCGGCGCGGGCACGAGATCCTTGTCCGGCGCGGAACTCATGCGGCGAGGCCTGGAAATCCTTCCCGGCACCGGTGACGCGACGGCCATCGTCTTCGAGTTGCAGCGCGTCTAGCCTCCGGGATGGGGAAATTTATTGACGTCTGCGCTCAACAAAAAAGCCAGCCCGAAGGCTGGCTTTTTCTTTAGGCGCAGGTCGGAGTAAGGCGCTTCGCGCCTTGTACCGAGAGGAAATTTATTGACGTCTGCGCTCAATAAAAAAGCCAGCCCGAAGGCTGGCTTTTTCTTTAGGCGCAGGTCGGAGTCGGACCGACTCATGAAGGTTTTGCAGACCTCTCCCTTCCCACTTGGGTACTGCGCCATTCGCGTAAGCGAATCTTTAAATAAATTTCCACTCGCTACCAGGCCGGAGGGCCCAAAGCGACGTGGAGGAATATAGCGATTCCGTCCAAAAATGTAAAGGACCGGCTCAACGAGCCGGTCCCTTGCTTTGTGAAATGGGGCTCTCAGAGATGGAGGAGATCAGGCCTTCTTGGTCTTTGCGTCCACGACGAGTCCGCCGGCGCTTTCTCTTTCCTTCTTCGCCTTGGTCTCGGCGCGGAGCATCCAGTTGTCAACGAAGGCTGATCCGATGAAGACGGAGGAATAGGTTCCCGAGATGACGCCGACGATTATGCAGAGGGCGAAATCCTTCATGGCGCCGGTGGTAAAGACATAGAGGCCCACGGCCGAGAGCAGGACGGTGCCCGCGGTGATGACGGTGCGACCGAGGGTCTCGGTGACGCCGAGATTCATGTTGTCACGATAGCGCGCGTTGGGGTTGAGCTTGACCTTTTCGCGGATCCGGTCGTCGATGACGATCTTGTCGTTGATGGAGTAACCGACGATGGTGAGGACGGCCGCGATGACCGTGGTGTTGAGCTCGATGCGGGTAAATACGATGAACGCCACCATGATGAGGGCGTCATGCATGACCGACATGACGGCGGCGATCGCGTAGACCGGCTTGAATCGCACGGAGCAGTACACGAGGATGACCGAGAACATGAGGATGGTCATCCAGATGGCCTGATTGGCGAGCTGCTGAGAGAATCGGGCGCCGACGATAGTCGAGGAGTTGACGATGACGTTGTCGGCGCCGTATGCGGTACCCAGAAGGTTGACGAATCGCGAATGGATGGTCTGCGAGAAGGTCGGATCCTTGCCGGGGTCTTCTACGCGGATGATGAACTCGCGGGCCGAGGGATCGCCCGCCCGCTGGATCGACACATTGCCGAATTCCTTGAGCTTGGCGCGCAGGTCCTCGACGCTCACGGCGAGGACGGTGGCGTCGGTGCTGCGGTAGTGGAGAACGGTCGGGGTTGTCGTGACGGTCGACTCGGTCTGGGAGGCGCCGAGAAGGAGGTTCGAAGGTGTGGCCCCGTCCGCACGCAGATTGACATGGACGCCCGGCACAGAGCTCAGGCCATCTGCCACTGCCTTGAGGGTGGGCGCGGTCGACCATGTATAGGTGTAGGACTTCGATTCACCCGAAGGCGCCTGCGAGATGAGGGTGACGTCGGCCTGGGACACCGTGAGCCGCATCGTACCGGTGCCGTCGAAGGTGACGTCCATCGAGGGGGGAGCGAACTGCACGTCGGTGTTGATGCCGGCCTGGAAGTCGATGCCCATCCTGAAGCCGAGCACGGCAACCGTAATGAGCCCCCCGATGATGATGGCGGCGGAGAGGGGCACGAGGAATTTGAAGCTCTTGTGCCATTGGATGACGCGCTTCATTTGAGCCTCCAGGAGATGCTCGTCGATTTCATCTTGAGCACGTCGGTCTCGAAATCGAAGATGAGGTGCGAGACGAAGAGCGAGGTGAAGAGGGAGCTGATGGTACCAATTGCGAGGGAAACGGCGAAGCCCTGGATGGGCCCGGAGCCGAGCTGGGCGAGGAAGAGGGCCGATATCAGGTTCGTCATATGGGAGTCGAAGATTGTCCAGAAGGCCTTCTGGAAGCCCGTCTTGATCGAGGCGGCGCGACCCTTGCCGAGTCTGAGCTCTTCCTTGATGCGCTCGTTGATCAGGACGTTGGCGTCGACCGAGATACCGATCGTCAGGACGAAACCCGCGATCGAAGGCAGGGTCAGGGTCAGGCCGAAGGCCGAGAGCACGCCGACCATGATGAAGAGGTTGACGATCTCCGCGATGGCCGTATTGATGCCGGCGCCCTTGTAGTAGAGGAGCATGAAGCCGATGACGAGGAGGAAGGCGATCGTGATGGCGAAGATACCGGCGTGGACGGCGTCCTCTCCGAGGGAGGCGCCGATCGCCTGCTGATTGATGGGAATCAGCTCGACGGGGAGGGCTGCGGAACGGAGGAGGAGGGCGAGGTTTTGCGCCTCTTCAGCGTTGAAGCCCGTGATCTGGCCGCTTTCCGTGATGGGGCTCTGGATGGTGGCGACGCTGCGCACCCTGTCGTCGAGAACGACGGCCATCGGCTTCTTGATGTTGGCGCTGGTGAGCTTGTAGAAGATGTCGCCGCCCGCCTTGTCGAGGGTGAAGTCGATCTGGGGCTGGCCGGTGAGTGGATCGGTAACGGCCTGGGCCGACTGGATGTGCGTGCCGTCGAGCCCGGGTTCGGCGGTGATGACCTCGTAGCGCCCGGTGAACTCATCGAGGCCGTAACTGTCTTTCTTGAATTCCTTGCGCACGACATAGCCCGCGGGGACGATGCTCGGGTCCTTGACCTGGAGGGTCTTGTCGTCGATGCCGTTGGGCGTGTTGCGGAGATAATCGTTGAGTTTGGCCGTCGCGTCGGGATTCACAATATGGAAGGCGAGCTTGCCGCGTCCCATGATGATCGAGTTGATCCGCTCGGGGTCAGCCGCGCCGGGAAGCTCGACGTAAATCTGGTCCACTCCCTGTTTGCGGATCGAAGGCTCGGTGAGGCCGAACTTGTCGATGCGGCTGTTCAACACCTCGATGGCGCGGTTGACGGCGTCGGCCTTGTCGGCCGCGGAGAGGGGGTGCCCTACCTTCTTGGCGAGGGCGTCCATATCGGCCTGGATGACGACACTCATGCCGCCCGACAGGTCGAGGCCCAGCTGGATGGCGCGACCATGCCGCGACTTGAGCGCAAGGACCTTGTCGCGATAGATGCCCGAAACGGCGTCAAGAGCATCGCCATAGCTATTAAAGCCATCGAGAACTGCCTTCGCGTTCCAAATCTTGGGCTCGGGTTTCTTGGCGGCGCGCCACGCGGCCTGTCCCGCCTGCAAAGCGACTTTATACCTGACAGGATCGAGTGCCTGATCGTTATTGGCCGCGGCGGCCGCGGTGAGCTCCTTGAGGTCGGTGCCGGCCATTGACCGGGCATACTCGCGGATTTGCTCGCGCGTGCCCAGTGCCAGGGCCATGTCGGCTTTGGGCGTCAGGAAATACCAGTTGATAGTCGGCCATAGAAAAGCAAGCGCCACGCCGACAACCGCCAGTACGAGGAGAAAACGTTTCGTCTTGTTCATTGCGACAACTCCGGGCGGGGGTTCGGCCGGCGGCGCACAAGACGGCCCACGGCCCGTCCTGTGCCGATCGGCCGTTGAAGACCTTTAATTTTTCTCTACGAAAGGCTTTTCGGCCTTGTCTACTGTCGTTTCGATAGCCTTGCCGGCCTTATCGGTCTTTTCGGCCTTGTCGCCCTTTTCGTCTTTCTTGCCCTCGACTGAGGCGATGGCGGACTTGGAAAACTCCATCCGCACATTCTCGTCGACGCGAAGCACTACGATGCCGCCTTCCTTGACCTTGTCGACGGTAGCGTGCATGCCTCCGATGGTGACGACCTTGTCGCCCTTTTGGACGGTCTCGATCATCTTCTTCATGTCCTTCTGCTTCTTGTTCTGGGGACGGATAATAAGGAAGTAGAAGATCACGAAAACGAGGGCGAAGGGGATGAGCGTGGAGAGCATCGAGCCGGTGGCGCTGCCTCCCGCGGCAGGGGCGGTTTGAAGCAAAGTCAGGCCGGAAAATAACTTGTCCATAGGGGGCTTTCCTTAGAGTGAAGATTCGCGGAAAGGTAGCACGGAAGAGGAGAAGCGGTCAAGTTTGGCGCCCGTCGCCATCGCCATCGCCATCGCCGCAGCGATGGCGGCGCGG
>JAJXVS010000166.1 GCA_021782015.1 bacterium
GCGGAGAAGGTGGAGGTCGAGTTCCTTGTCGAAGATTTCATCGCGGAAGGCCCGGTATTTGAGCGTCTTTTCCGACTGTGCCTTGAGGGTGTCGTGGCTCCGTTTGACCTCGGCCACCGTCACCGCAACCACGCGCATGTTCTCTTCGGTGCGCTCGAGCTTGAGCTCGGCCTCGCGGCCCTTGACCTTGTGCTTGGTGATGCCCGCGGCTTCCTCGAAGAGATAGCGGCGCTCCTCGGGCTTCGAGGAGAGGATCTGGTCGATCTTGCCCTGCTCCATCACCGAGTAGGCTGACTTGCCGACGCCTGTGTCCCAGAAGAGTTCGCGCACTTCCTTGAGTTTGGCCGGCTTCCCGTTGATGAAGTACTCGCCCTCGCCCGATCGATACAGACGCCGCTTGATGGCAATCTCGGGAGCGTCGACCGGCAGGATGGAATCCTCGTTCGAAATGGTGAGGGTGACTTCGGCGACCGCCAGGGCCTTGCGCGTCTCCGTGCCGTTGAAAATGATATCTTCCATCGACTCGGCCCTGAGGCTTTTGGCCGACTGCTCTCCGACCACCCACTTGATCGCGTCGACGACATTCGACTTGCCGCAACCGTTGGGGCCGAGGAGGGCGGTGATGCCGTCTGCGAAGATGATGGGCGTGCGGTCGGCGAAGGATTTGAAACCGAAGATTTCGATGCTTTTCAAGAACACGGATTGCCCTCGTTGACTGGGTCTTGAAGGGGGAATGTAGCACGGGGCCCCCTTCCTCCACAAGCAAAGCGAAGCCTCATGATCCTCGATCTCCTTTGACGCCACCCTTGCCCGTCCGCCCCGGCCGTGGGATTATGCGACATGAGCGAATTCGAAGCCCCTGATGTGGATCCCTCCGTTGCGATCAGACGAAGGTACACGCTGGCGCTCTCCCTCGTGGCCCTCCTCCTCGCCGGGAGCCAGGTCGCCATCCAGCTCACCCTCGCCCGGGGCGACGACGACAGCCGCCTCATCAACGTGTCCGGACGCCAGCGGATGCTCTGCGAGGAAATCGCGAAGCTCGCCCTCGAAATCGAGGAGGCTCCCGACGTGTCGGGGAGGATCGCGCCGGTCAAGGAACTCTACGAGGCGCTGATGATTTTCCAGGGCACCCACAGGGGCCTCTTGGACGGAAGCGCCACCCTCGGGGTGGATGGCCACAACAGCCCGCAAATCCTCGCCCTCTATTCGAAGCTCGAGCCTTCCTATCGGGTCATTCTCGACGCGGCCTCGAGCCTCCGCGTGCGCGCGGTCGCTCCCGACGTGACGGCAACCGAAATCCGTGACTTGACGGCGAAGATCATGGGCAAGGAAGGTGAGTTCCTCATCTCCATGGACACGGTCGTCTGGCGCTACGACGAGGAGGCCTCGCAGAGACGCTCCTTCATCCGCAATCTCGAATACCTCCTCTTCGGACTCACCATCGTAGCCCTCATGATGGAGGCCCTTTTCATTTTCAGGCCGGCCGAAAAATACCTCAGTCGCTATTTCCAGAGCCTCCATCGCGCGATGGCGAAGCTGCGGGAACAGGCCACCTACGATTCCCTGACCGGCCTCTACAACCGGGGCGCGGGAATTCTCCTTCTCGAACACGAAATGGACAAGGCCCGCCGGGCCTCCAGCCCCCTCAGCCTCGTCTTCATCGACCTCGACGGACTCAAGACCGTCAACGACAATCTCGGCCACGATGAGGGAGACCGCTTCATCGCGGGCTTCGCCAAGATAGTCGCGGGGGCCATCCGCTCCGGCGACATGGCCTTTCGCTACGGTGGCGACGAATTCATCCTTGTGCTCAATTGCGACATTCCCCAGGCCGAGAACATCGCCACGCGGGTCCGAGCCCTGGTCGATGAAGCCAACACCCAAAAGCCAGGAGCCTGGGCCTTCGGATTCTCGTATGGGATAACCAGTTTCAATCCCGAATCCACCGCTACGGCCGACCTCCTCCTCGCGGCCGCGGACGAGGCCATGTACACGATGAAGGAAGAGCACCGCCGCTCCGGAAGGAGCCCCCTCAGAAATTAGAAAGCCGGCCCCGGGCTCAAAGCCCCGAAGCCGGCACTCTCGCGAAGGCGAGCTGTGGCGGGCGGATCAGCTCCGGTCGAGACCGGTCAGGATGGCGTAGGCGGCATCGGGACTCGCGGCGCCCATCAGCCCCTCGCGAAGCTCGGTGGCCTTGAGCCGCGAGGAAAAGAAGGAGAGGGTCTGCAGGTAGTACGCATGCTGATTATAGGCCGCCGCGATCATGAACAGGAGGCGGACCGGCACGTCGTCGAGGCTCTGGAAGTCGATGATGTCGCAGCGGGAGATGCCCACCGACACGACCAGATCGGTGACCGAGGATAGCCTGACGTGGGGGATGGCGATGCCGCGTCCGATCGCTGTGCTCATGAGTTCCTCGCGTCGGAGAATTTCGGCCAGGAGTTCCTGCCGATTCTTGATCTGCGGGGCGGTGGCCAGATTCTCCGCGAGGGCGACGAGGGCGTCGCGCTTTTTCGCGTGACTGAGAATGAGGATGCGGTCTGGGGAGATGATGTTTTGAACCTGGACGACCGAAGAAACAGTGCCGTTCCGGCCCGAGGAAAGCCGCTCGTTGACCCAATGTTCGATTTCGCTTTTCTTGAAACGCCAGACGGTACCGATCTTGCCGGAAGGGATTTCGCCTTTTTGCGCCCAATCGTAGACGGTGCGCTCCGAGACGCGAAGATAGCGGGCAACTTCCTCTATCGTAAGTATATCGTCATCCATGCGAAAAACTCCTGAATGATCCCGGAATTATGCAGCATAATGCAAGGATTTCAATGAAATGTCAAGGATAGTCCCAAAAAGAGGCTGATTTAGTCGGTTGACCAATTTTAGTCAAGCGACTAAACTAGAAGTGTTACGAAGCTTGTGGCGGCCGGATGGCCGCGAGGGGGCCGGACCATGGTAAATTTGCGAAAAATCAGGGCTAAAGGGGCGATGGTTGGCCTGCTTTCCCTGTCGCTCCTCCCCGTGGCGGCCAGCCCGAGCGCCAGCGATATCCTGTCGGCGGTCGACTCGCGGCTCTTTCTCGCGTCCTACGTTTCCAGAGTCACGATGGAAACCACCAGGCCAGGCTCGGCCCCGACCTCGATGACCTTCGAGGGGCAGAGCCGCAAGGACAAGGGTACCTATCTCGAAATCCTCGCGCCGGCGCGAACCAAGGGCATCCGGTTTCTCCAGCTCGAGGGAAGTCTCTGGATGTTCAACCCCAAGGCCGGCTCGGCGAACGCCCTCCGGCTTTCCTCGCGCGATTCTTTCCAGGGTTCGACCTTTTCGAATGCCGATGTCGGCAAGAGCCAGTTTTCCGACGACTATTCCCCCGAACTCGCCCCCGAGACGACGATCGAACACCCGGAACTCGGCAAGGTCGATTGTCTGGTCATCGATGCCGCGGCGAAAAGCGCCGAGTCAGCCTACGGCAAAATTGTCATATATGTGAGAAAATCCGACCTCATGCCGCTGAAGATGGAGTACTACGCCAAGTCGGGGCTCCTGTTCAAGCGCATGATCCTCTCCAGGATCCGCGATTTCGGAAGCATCACGAGGCCGTCGGTCATGCGAATGGAAAGCCTCGACAAGGAGGGCACCTTCACGACCCTGACGATGGAGGCGATCGAGAAAAGGGAGGTCCCGCTCTCGGTCTTCAACAAGAATTACCTTACGAGGTAGGTCGATGCGCTTTGCGGTCGAGGCTCTCCTGGCAGCCCTCCTTCTCGGCTCCGCCGCCGCGGCCGCTCAGGCCCAAAGCCCTGCCGCGCCGGCCCAAACCGCAGCCGAACCGGCCCAAACCGCGGCCGGCGAAGAGGCGGCCGGCCCAGCCGCCGCGGCCGGCGAAGAGGCGGGGGCGGGCGGCTGGTCGATGTCGGCCGACCTGGAAGCCGGCGCCAGCCTCGCGAGCTCCGGCTTCGATCCTTCTTCCTCCGATTCGGCGGCGCTTTGGATCCTCACGGCCGATTTCCTCCATCGGTACGACGGATCGGGCTGGGGCCTCGTCCTTTCAGACTCCATCGACCTTTCCGGCCTCGCGTCGGCGGTGGCGGGAACGGGTGGCACAGATTCCCTGCCCGCCTTCACCCCCGCTATCACCATCTACGAGGCCTATGCCCGCCTCGATATGGGCAATTGGGGTCAAATATTCGTGGGCAAGCGCCGCATGGGCCTCGGCATCGGCAGCGTCTTCGCTCCCGGCGATCTCGTCGATCCCCGTAGCGGATTCTGGGACCAGAAGACCGGCTTCCGCGGTTTCGATTTCGCGGCGAGCCTCGGCTCGGATTTCGCCCTCCGCGCCGCCCTGAGTCTTGACCGGAACTTCGAGGCCTGGGCGGCAGGCGTCCGCGCCAAGACCGCGACGGCCGCCTCCGTCGCGGCCACCTCCGTCACGACATCGAGCGCCACCTCAGCCCTCACCGCGTACCCATCCGCCGCCACAGCCCAATCTACCTCTCCGACACCCGGCCAAATCTATTCCGCGGCCCTCGACGGGGCGGCGGGCCCGGCCGACCCTCGGCTTTTCACCTGGGCCGGTTCGGCCGACGCCCAGCTCGGAAGTCTCCAACTGTCGGCCGCCGCCGTCTTTCGCCCCGGGGCAGTCGAGCGCCCTTCTCTCGGCTTTTCCTACGACCTCGATGGCTTGATTTTCCAGGCCGAGGGCGCCGCCGAGTTTTCGGCCGACGGGGCCGCCTCGCCCACGAAGCCCGATTGGTACGGCACCGCGGGCCTCCATTGGACGATCGCCGGCGACTCCGACAACCTGAGCCTCGCCCTCGATTACGACTACAACGGCAGGCCCGGCCTTCTCGATCATAGCAATTATCTTCTTCCCTGGATTTCCTACGCCAGGACCGACGTCCTCGACGCCTATGCCAGGGCCCTCGTCGGTCTCGAAAATCCCTCCGCCTTGCTTTCCCTCGGTCTCACCCTCTACCCGGCCCAGGCCTTCGACCTCGAGTTCACCGGGCTCTTCGGCCTGGGCTCCGGCGACGGAGAGTTCGCCACCCTCTCGAATTTCGCCCCCATTCCCTCGCCCGGGGCCGGAAGGCTCTCGACCCAGGTCGGTGTCGACGCAAGGGTCCATTTCTGATGATCGGAGTTGCCACGATGTCGGATAACGCAGGCCGGATGCTTCTCGAAGTCCGGGGTGTCACCAAGGATTACCGTCTCGGCAAGACATCCATCCACGCCCTTCGCGGGATCGATCTTTCGGTCGAGGCGGGCGACTTCGTCTCCGTCGTGGGGCCCTCGGGCTGCGGCAAGACGACCCTTCTCAATATCATCGGCTGCATCGACAAGCCCAGCTCGGGAAAGATCTTCCTCGACGGACTCGATGTCTCCACCTTCGACGACAACGGTGAGGCGGACACGAGGCTTGCACGAATTGGCTTCATCTTCCAGAGCTTCAACCTCGTCGGCGTCCTCGATGTCCGCGAAAACATCGAGTTCCCCCTCATCCTCGCGAAGGTGCCGAAGGCTGAAAGGGCGCGGCGGGTCGATCGTCTCATCGAACTCGTGGAACTGGGGGAGTTCGTCCGGCACAAGCCCGATGAGCTGTCAGGCGGGCAACGTCAGCGCGTCGCAATCGCGAGGGCCCTCGTCAACAGGCCCTCCCTCGTCATCGCCGACGAACCGACGGCCAATCTCGATTCGGCCACCTCGACGACGATCATGGAGGCGATGAAGGCCTTGAACGAGGAGGAGAAGGTCACCTTCATCTTCTCCACGCACAACGAGCTCATCGAACGTTACGCGAAGCGGATTCTCCTCATCCGCGACGGCATCATCATAGGTGAAGAATTTCCGGGCGAGAAAAATCCGGGCGAAAGGCGTCGCGGCGAATGGAGCCGGGGCTCGGCGCCCGGCGGCGATTCCGGCCCGCACGCGGGTGGTGGCGCTCCATGATCCTGCGCCTCGCCCTCCTCTCGGCCATCAAGCACTGGCGGCGATCCCTCGTCGTGGCCGGCGCTGTGGCCGTGGCCTGCGCCGTGATGATCGCCATCGGCAGCCTGCTCAACGGCATCACGGGCTCATTTTACGATTCGGTCATCCCCAATTCGGGCCATGTCCGCATCGAGGATGCGCGGACGGCTGACAGTCTCAATCCGCTGGATCTCGAACTGCTTCTCCCGAACGCGGCGGGGCTTGTCGCGAAGATCGAGGCCCTCGGCGACCGCCGCATCGTCGATGTCGAACCAATACTTGGCTTCGGGGCCCTTCTCGTCGAGGACCGCGACGTCACCACACTCCAAGGGGGCCAGGATCCCCGCAACCTCGCCATGCGCGGCATGGGCGTCTCTCCCGATACGCGCTTCGCCGACAATGTCCGCTTCGCGATGAAGGAAGGCTCCTTCCTGCCTGGCGGTCGGGGCATCGCCCTCTCGGAGAGGGCTGCCCGCCTCGTCGGCGCAAAACTCGGAACGGGCCTCCTCGTCCTCGTCCAGGACCGCAACGGGGAGCCCTGGTACGAAAGGCTCGTCGTGACCGGCCTCTTCGCGACGGAGAGCGCCGACTTCGACGAATCGACTTTCTACATCGCGGAAGAGACGGCAGCCTCGATGCTCGACGCGGCCGGAATGGCCCGGGAAGTGCGCCTCCTCCTTGCCGACCGCAACGACGCCGAGGCGGTGGCCAGGGAGCTGGCCCCCTTGACCGGGGGCGGAGGCGGGGGCGGGACCACCCTCCGCATCCAGACCTGGCAGACCATCAACGCCTCGATCTTCGCAATTCTGCTTTTCGTGAAAATTCTTCTCGGCATCATCATGGCCCTTTTCGCCATCGTCTCCGGAACCATCATCGCGAACAGCTCCCTCATGTCGGTGATGGAGAGGATCCGCGAATACGGCACGATGCGCGCCATCGGACTCAGGGCCCGTTCTCTCGAGCGTCTGATCCTCCTCGAAGGCCTGATGCTCGGAGCACTGGGCGCCGCCCTCGGTGTCGGCATCGGATTCATCGTCATCGCCTATCTCTCGAGGGGCGGCATCGATCTCGGGGGCATTATGGAAAGCCTGGGGCTGTCGCGCTACAACCGGCCGCGCGGGGACTTCTGGTGGTTCGCCTTCTGCACGCTCGCGAGCGTCGTCGTGTCACTCGCGGCGACGGCGAAGGCCGCCCGCTCGGTGGGCTCGATGGGCGTGGCCGAGAGTCTGGCCACCTCATCGTAGGCGGATGGGCCAAGAAACGGGCAAGAGCCGCGAGGAAAAAGGAAACTACATGGAATTGCTCGGGATCGCGATCAGGAACATCCGGCGCAACGAACGGCGTAGCCGGCTCACCATAATAACAATTGTAATTGGTGTGGCCATTCTCATGAACATGCAGGGCATTTACCGCGGCCTCACCACGACGGTCTATGGCCACATGATGGCCATGGACACCGCCCAAGTCCAGGTGGAGAACGCGGCCTATCGAGCCGACGCGAGAAGGATCCCCCTCGACAAAACCATCGCCGACCCCGACGCCGTGGCGGCCTCCCTGCGGGCCTTGCCCGGCGTCGCGGCTGTTTCCGAACGCGTCGACGCCTCCTTCGAGATAACCAACGGGAGGGAAGGCGTGCGCGTCATGGCGCGAGGCGTGAGTCAGGACGAGGCCAGGGTGACCGACCTCGGCAGGAGCATCGTGGCGGGCCGCCTCTTCGCGGCAGGGGAGCCGGGCCTCGTCATCGGCAAGGGCATGGCGACAAAGCTCGGTCTCAAGGTCGGCGACGCCGCCTGGTTCACCGCCCTCGACCGCCACTCGGTGCGCAATCTCGGGTCCGCACCGGTCGTCGGAATTTTCGAATACGGCTTTCCCCTCCTCGACGATTATATGATCTACTTGGACATCGACCAGGCCCGCAGCTTTCTCGACCTGGGCAAGGTCGCCACCCGCCTTGTCGTGCGGGGCTCGGAGCCCCGGGCCAGCGCGGCTCTCGCGAAGGAAATCGGCCGGGCTCTCGCCGCCCGACCCGACCTGGCGGTCTACGAATGGAAGACCTTCGCCGAGAACCTCGTGTCAACGATCGAAACGCGGCTCCAACTCCTCCTCAGTATCCTCGCAGTCCTCTTTTCCCTCATAATTGCGGGTATTTTCAACACCATGGCGATGAATGTGCGGGAGCGTTACCGGGAGATCGGCACGCTCAGGGCCATCGGCATCAGGCGCTCGGGCCTCGAAGCCATCTTCCTCCTCGAAGGCCTCGTCATGGGCGTCATGGGCTGCGCGATCGCGGCCATTCCCGCCACGGCCGTGGGCCTTTGGCTCGGAGTCTGGGGCATCGACATTTCGGGGATCATGCCTCGCGACATACCCATCCCCTTCGGCTCAGTCCTCCACGCCGCCTATTCGCCGGTCGACGCGCTGCGCGCCGTCGCCGCCGGGACGGGAGCCGCCCTCCTTGGCTCTTGGTTCCCCGCGAGGAGGGCGGCCCGCCTCCCGATCACCGCGGCCATCGCGGCTGTCAGGTGAAGGCCGCGACGCCCGGGGAGAGGGGTGCCTTGGGGGAAAGGGGCGCCCTAGGGGCGCGGGAGCGCATCCTCGCCGCCGCCACCGACCTCGCCGGCCGCGAAGGCCTGGAGGCGCTCACGACCCGGCGCGTCGCCAGGGTGGCAGGTGTCAATGTCGGACTCCTTCACTATTATTTCGAATCGAAGGAAAGCCTGATCGACGAGACCCTCGGGCTTTTCCTCGACGAGATGCTGGCCACCGCCATCGCCACACCGGCCGC
>JAJXVS010000167.1 GCA_021782015.1 bacterium
TTTGTCCCAGGTCTTGAGCTCCTCGGGGTCGGCGAAGGCGGGATCGTTGGCGATCATGATGCCGTCCTCGGCTATGTCGGCAAGGGGATTGACCGCCCTCATGTGCCCGAGTCCCATGTTCGCGGCCGCAACCCAGGCTCGCGCGGGAGATAGACTGTCTGCCATCAATGACTCCATTTCCTGGCCGCGAAAACCTCGTGACCATGTCCGCAACGATAGACGGCGCCCGATCGCCTGTCAAATGCAACTCACCTGTGCACCTCTCCATGCCTTGCTTCGCGTACCGCTGCGGGCCATACTGAAGGCGCATGAAAGAGAAAGAACAGCTCATCGTCAAGAACCTGCCCTTCATCAAGATCCTCCCGACCTGGGCCCAGGAACTTTCGTACAAGTACCTGTCGAAAACAGCCAACCTCTATATCGTGCACGGCAACATCCGCGATTTCCTGCCCCACAAGATGAACGAGGGCGAGTTCATGTTCGTGCGCATCCAGGAATACATCTCGGAAGTCCTCTTCGGAAATCGCGACGTCATCGCCTTCTTCGACCGCTCCAGCGGCGTTTCCTTCTGCGCTCCGGAGATGCGCAAGGACTGGCTCCGCACGATGAAGGACCGCCACCCCGACGCGACCGATGCCGAGCTCTTCTCCAACGATCCGCCCAAGGCCTTTCCCCTCCTCGAGGAATATTTCCTCCTCCGCATACCGGAAAAAAAGCGCATAGTCCTCATCGCCGACTACGCCGAGACCATCGCCCCAGCCAGCGAGGTTTCCCGCCTCTCCGAAGAGGATCGCTACGCCTTCGTCACCCTCAACCGCTGGTCGCACGAGCCCGTCTTCACCCACGGGGACGTGTCCATCGTCCTCCTCACGGAAAACCTCTCGGACATCAATCCGCGCATCGTCGCAAGCCCCTCGACGATCAAGGTCGAAATTCCCATCCCCGACGAGAAGGTGCGCGGCCAGTTCCTGCGATTCCTCCAGTCGCGGGAAACCCTCCTCCTCGAGCGGGGCCTCGACCCCGAACTCGTCGCCGCGCAGACGAGCGGCCTCAACCTCACCAATCTCAACCGCCTGGCCGCCGAAAGCTGGCAGGAAGATCGTCCGATCGGAATGGAATTTCTTCGGGAGAAAAAAAAGGAGATAATCGAAAGCGAGGCGGCTGGCCTCCTCGAATTTCTCGAGACCGACCACGATCTGTCCTTCGTTTCCGGCCACGATTTCGTCAAGCGGCGGCTCAAGAGCGCGACGAAGGCCATCAAGCAAGGCAGGCTCGACGTCCTCCCGATGGGCTACCTCATCGCGGGCGCCGTCGGCACGGGCAAGAGCTTCCTCGTCACCGCCTTCGCGGGCGAAATCGGCGTACCCATGGTCAAACTGCGCAACTTCCGCTCGAAGTGGCAGGGCGTCACCGAATCGAATCTCGAAAAGGTATTATCAATACTCAAGGCCATGTCGCCGGTCGCCGTGATGATCGACGAGGCCGACGCCTTCCTCGGCAACCGCCACCAGGAGGGCGACTCGGGCACCTCCAACCGGGTATTTTCCCAGATCGCCACCTTCATGGGCAACACAGAATATCGCGGCAAGATCGTCTGGTTTCTGATAACCTCGCGCCCGGACCTCCTCCCTATCGACCTCAAGCGCCAGGGCCGGGCCGAGGAGCATCTCGCCCTCTTCTACCCCGAAAGCGAGGAGGAAAAGGTCGCCCTTTTCGAGACCCTCGTCCGCAAACTCGACCTATCTATAAGGAAGTTTTCCATTCAGGAACTCCTCCGCCGCTTCCGCCACGAGTTCTCCGGTGCCGACCTCGAGGCTGTTCTCATCCGCGCGAAATTCCGCGCCGCGATGGAAAGCCGCAGCTTCGTCACCCGCGAGGACATCGAGGAGACGATGGGCGATTTCGTGCCTCCGGCCTACCCCCACGAAATAGAGCTCCAGAACCTCGTCGCCGTCCTCGAATGCACCTCGAAGGAAATGGTGCCCAAGCGCTTCCAGAACCTCGACCGCACCAAACTGGTCAAGGATATCAGGGAGCTGAGGGAGCTTCTCGGAGAGCGGGAAACGCTCTAGCCGCGCAGTGGGTCGGGAGAGCACGTGAATGCGGCATGATCCGTCCGGCCCCGCCCCGGAAAACAGGCGGGAAGGCCCGGCGCTGTCGGTGGAAGCCATCCGGAAGGCCCTGGCCGGACCCTTGCCGGGGCCGGCGGCCCAGCTCAGGATGGCGCCTTCCGGCAGGCGGGTCGACCCTCTCGATGGTACCAATTGGAAACAAGCGGCCGTCCTTGTCTTGCTCTACCCCATCGGGGGAGAATTGCGCTTTCCCCTCACCCGGCGCCATGACGACCTGCCCCACCACCCGGGCCAGATCAGCCTGCCGGGGGGCTCCCTTGAAAAAGACGAAGGCCCCGAAGAGGCCGCCCTGCGAGAAACCGCCGAAGAACTCGGCGTCGATCCCGCGGGCATCGAGATCCTCGGCAGACTGTCGCCGCTCAAGATACCGCCTTCGCGTTTCGAGATCGTCCCCTTTGTCGGCTACCTGCCGGAGAGGCCGGTCTTCCTCGTCGAGTCCCGCGAGGTCGCCGAACTCTTTGAGGCGCCCCTGTCTATTCTTTCTGAGCGGGAGGCCACCGGGGTCGAGGAATGGGATCTGCGCGGCGGCCCCTCCTCGGTGCCCTTCTGGAAAATCGGCGGCCACAAGGTATGGGGCGCCACCGCGATGGTGCTTGCGGAACTCGCGACGGTCCTGGAATGTTCCGGAAATGGCAGGCGGTGAGAGTTCGACTTTTGCTCTCCCCTTGCGCGGTTCATGCTGAGCCGGGTCGATCGGCGTGCCTCATTTTACCGTTGCTGTTTTTCCCGGCTCTCACGTGCCACAAAATTATTTATACTATATAAACGTGAAATTATTCCTGGCTGCTTCGAAGGGTGAGCATCTCTTGGGTGCATCCGTCTGGTCCCCTCTCCTGGGGATGTCGGCAGGCTGTTTCGGATGCGGCGGATTGTAACATAATGCATACCAACACTTTATATTAATCCCAAGTCATCAGGCTATTTAGGAACCTTTTCGCTTGAGCACTGCGACCCTGTTCATGCCACCTGCTTTTCAACGGCCGATTCACCATCCCGAGAAGCCCCCTCGCCACCGGTCGTTTCTCCCAGGAATCCTTGAAATATGGCCTTGTCAGGTTATAATTGAATAACTCAACCTGCCGAATTGGGGGCAGGTCAAGGTAGCCCAGGAGGGAAGTAAAGGAGGCCGGGATGGTCAAAATGAGGGACGTGAAGAAATGGCTGCTCTTTTTATCGGCAGTGGCAATGGCGATGGGAATGCTGGGTGCCTGTTCCAACCTATTCAGTACTACGGTATCTCCACCAACAGCCAACGCCGGCAGCGACCAGGCAGTTCAAGTAGGCTCCACCGCGAGACTCAACGGATCGTCCAGTTCCGGACAGAGCATTTCGTATTCCTGGACACTCTTGTCATATCCGACCGGTTCTGGCGCGAGCATCAGCAATTCCTCGAGCGTCTCCGCCAGCCTCATACCTGATTTCTCGGGTGACTATCTCGTAAGGCTCGTCGTGTCGAATTCCGGCGGTTCCGCGTGCGATCTCGTAAAAATTACCGCTTCGGCCTATGTGCCGACGACGGCTCTCCTCATTACCCCTTCTGTATTGTCATCGGGAAGTGTCGGGACCCCCTATAGCTTTACCCTTTCGGCCAGCGGAATACCCAGCGGAACATCCAGCGTAACCTTCGCTTGGAACTTCGGCGACGGCGGGTCGAACTCGTCCGGAACAACGTCGGCACTTGTAACGAACGGAAGCGCGAGCACGAACATTTCCCATACCTACACCAGCGCATCGAGTTATACGCTCAGTGCCACGGTCGGGACGACCACATCGAGTTTCGCGAGCGCAAGCGCTCCGATTACCATTTCGAGTGCCGCGACGACGACGACGGCCACGTTGACCCTCACTCCGGCTAGCGTGTCGAACGGGACTATCGGCACAGCCTATAGTTTCACCCTGACTGCAACCGGCCTTTCCAGCGGGATCACCTCGGTTACCTTCAATTATAATTTCGGCGATGGGTCGAGCAATGGGACAGGCACAAAAGTCGCGTATGTCTACGGAGGGTCTGCAACGGCAAGCATTTCACATTCTTACGGTACCTCCGGCATCTATGGGCTGAGCGCCACCATCAGCAATGGATCCACAAGCCTTGCCAGCGCCCTCGGGACGATCGCGATCGGCAGCGCTGCCACCAATCGGAACGATGCATTGACGCAGAACGGAGTATGGCATGCTGCGCAGAGCGGCGGAGACGGGGTGACTGTTGACATTTGGGATATTAGCTCCCTCCCCTCGGGCGCAAAGGTCGACTTGAAGTACGAAATGTACAGTATTCCCGACCGCTGCATCATCGAATACCCGACGGGAACCATAATCTACGATTCCGGGTGGCGGGGCGATGTCAGCTACAATGGCGATCCCCAATACCCGGGTGGCGTCACAGGGGATGGAACCAACCAAATCAGCAACCTCTTCAGCAAGGGCTCCTCGAGTAGCTTTAAGGTCACCATCGTCGGTGGAGAGCCGGGCACGGCCTGGGACTACTCAATGATGAGTCATTGGTAGAGTCATCAGAAGGAAGTCGCGGTGTCCCGACTCGAATCGGGACACCGCCATTTTCGGCTCTCCGACGTCCAATCGAAAAACTACGAAGCTTGGGGCTCAGGCCCCAACCGGCACGCAGGCCGCCACCATGCGCGTAAAGCCCGCGGCTCCTTCGCGGCGGTAGGAACCCAGGCTGGAATCGCAGGAGGTGCAAACGTCCACCGAAAGGACCGCGCCGATGTCGAGGCGCCGCGCTATGGCGAGATTCGCGGCTCGAATGTCGAGGCGTGGGCGCGGTCCCGAGCGATCGACGCATTCCGCGCCGAACTCGTTTTCGAAGATGGCGGCGCGAGAGGACGGCACGTCGTAGCAGCAGACGCCGATGGCCGGACCGAGGATCGCGGAGATGGTGGCGGGCGAGCCACCGCAGCGCTCGAGGATCGCTCGAACGGCATGGTCCAGAATGCCCGTGCCTTTCCAGCCCGAATGCAGGATTCCCCAGGCTCCGGAGGCGGCGTCCCACAACCAAATGGGCATGCAGTCGGCGACCGTGACCGTGGCGGCTACAGGACGCGCGGAGGGGGCCAGGCCGGGGAAGGCGGAGGCCCGAGGGGCTGCGACCGAACCCACCGTCGGCACGAAGACGATTCCGTCGCGCCCCTCCGCTCCGTCGGGCCCCCCATCGCCCGCATCTTCGCCAGGCAGGTCGTCCGCGTCGATTTCCTCGCCATCGCCGCCCCCGCGCCCGACAGCCCGCCTTTCGACAATCTTCAAGCGGCGCGTGTGATGGAGCTCCATTCCCACGACAAGCCCCGGATCAAGGCCCTGGCACGCGAAGAATTGCCGCCTCGCCGGATTCGGCCGATCCCGCAAATACCGCATCGACCCGGAATCGCGCAGGCTGAGAAGGGCCCGAGGCGGAACGGCCTGGAGACTGGCGGCCTTCGGAAGGGGAAAATGAAATTCCGCGAAGCTGCAATTTTCGCGGCCCCCATCGCCTGGATCGGCGACCGCGATCGCGGACTCATCGCCACCCCTGGGTCCAAGCCCGATGACTTCGAGCCGCATCAAGGTTTGCCGAGATCGAGGCCGGAAACCTCGCTCAAAATCGCAAGGGCCCTTTCGCATCCGCCGCGGGCCCCATCGAGCGATCGAAGATATTCGCGATTGGAGCGCCCGTCGAGAAAGGACAGATTCTGGACCGAATCGTAGCGACCGCCGGCCTCTCCCTTGAGCACTCCCTGGAGAATGCGCGACATGCCGACGAAGGCCGAGCCTGCCGCACGGATGAGCGACTCCGCCTCCTCCTCGAGGCCTCGCCTGATCCCGTCGAGCTTGCGCCGTTTGATCGGCAGCGATGTCATCTCGCCCGAAACCTGGGCCCAGGCCTGGCCGATTTCGCCATCCGGAGCCGCCTTGGCGTCGAGCGCCAGGATATTCTCGTCGATGTGAAGGAAGCAATTGTACGCATCGGTGAATTCGATCCGGTTGTCCTTGCGGTAGAATTCCCCGTCGACGAGGAGTATCTTGAGCGGCCGGTTGATGTCCCTGATGAGGGGTCCGCGGGCGAAGCCCAAGAGGAAGGACAGGGCCAGCTCGTGGCGCAGGGGCGGCGAGCCTTCCTTGCCCTCGCGGGCCAGGTGCGGCAGCGAAGGCATTCCGACCTCGCCCACGAAGGCGATGATCTCCGCCGCGAGTTCCTTGCCCTTCGCCTCTTCCCGGCAGGCCTCGACCCTCGCCTCGATCTTGTCCTTCCAGTACGTACGGAATATCGCGAACCAATCCTCGCCGCCCGGCAGGTCGCGGGGCAGGTGGTCCGGGTCGCCGGTCACGAGCCTGAGGATCTGGCCGAGAGGGATCCGCGTATTGAAGGCGCGTATGGCCTGGAGGGCAGCGATTCCCGCCTGGACATCGGCGCTCACGGCCTTTTCGATGCTTTCTGCCGTTTGCCCCCCCGTCTCCCGTTCGGCCATCGCGAACAGAGCCTCCAGGAGTTCCTTTGTCGGAGGCATCGAAAGGGAAAACAGGAGGTCCCCAAGCTCGCACAAGAGCTCGCTCACTTGTCCGAATGAAGCCTCCGGTCCACTTGCAGGTCCGACCTTCCAATTGCCGAGGAGCCGGTCGAATAAAAAACCCGAAAGTCGGCGCAGGAACAGAAGGCCGCGGAAATCGGCATAGAGAAGCTTGCGTCGGTCATCCGTCAGGGAACGCAGGATGTCCTCCCAGGCTTCGATCGCCGCCGACCGCGCCAGCTCGAGGGAAATCCCGGATTCGACCCGGGGCCAGGGATCGGTTTCGGCCACCAAACGGGCGTGTATGTCGGGGAGCTCGGTGGCGATGAGAAAGGTGACGAAGCCGCCTTTTTCCTGCTCGACGCTCCGCGCGAGTATATCCTTGAAGAATTGCGCCGCGTCACGGAGGGCCCGGAGCTGCTCCGCGAAACCGGAGAGGAGGACCTCGCGGCGTTGATCGACGAGGCCCGGAAACCGCGCTTCGATCTGGCTGGCCATTTCCCGGAGGTGATCCTCCTGAACGAGCTCCTCGTTGGTCTTTCCCGAGAAGATCCTCCGGAAAAACATGATGATGCGCGAAAGCAGTCCGCGACCTGCCAGAACCTCAGCCGCCGGCGACAGACGGGGCGGCAGGGCATCGGGAGGAAAGAGCGGCTCCTGCGAAATAGGGGCCGAGGCCATGATGCGATCGAGGAGTTCGCGCCGCTCCGCCCCGGTGAGCTGATTGACGAGCATGTCGAAAACCGGAAGCCTCTCCATGGAATCCATACTAGGGCAGAGCGCGGAGAGACGCAATCGATTCATCACGTATCCGCAGCGGAAGCCCCGTTTCCGGATCATCAAAATCGATTCCCGTCGCGACCAGGGCGAGGAAGGGGCTTTCTTTCCCCCCATACAGAGCGTCCCCGACGAGGGGCAAGCCTATCCAGGCGAAATGGGCGCGAATCTGGTGCCGGAAGCCCCGAGTCAATTCGACGCTCGCCCCAAGGCCCTCCCTCCCGCCGCTCGCCGAGCGCAGCCTTGTGACATACAGCCTTTCGGGCGAGCCGCGTCGCGGCCTCGATGCACCATGGCGCCCCGACCTGCTGCCTCGCCCCCGGCCTTCCCTCATCGCTGGAGCGATACAGGCGACGCGGGCGCCCCGGGGCCCGTACGGCCTGAAGTAACTCGCTATCGTTTCATTTGAAAGGATTTCGGCCAACCTGTCCCCCTCGCCGAGGCACCGGGCCCAGGCCGGCTCAGTGCAGCCTGCGGGGCAACCGCGGCGCGGTTCCGAGCCGGCAAGCCCCTCGTCTCCGACCGCACAGGCGAGCCGATAGGACTTCAGGATGGCATCCCTCGCCTGGGCCTCGCGGAGAACGCGCAGCGCCTCGGGGCTCCTCGCGAAGAGGACGAGTCCTGCCGTTTCGTAGTCGAGACGATGGATCAGGCCGCCGTCGACCGACGGCCGGGAACCATTTTCCTGGAAAGACGCGGGCGCCGTTTCTGGATGGCGCGAAAAAACCCAGGCCGCGAGACTTGCCGTCTCGGTACCGCCTGGCCCGAGTTCGGCGCAATGCATGCGATGGGGCTTCCAGGCTACAATGAAGGCCGCGCTCGCCATGACGATACGGGGCTCGTCCGCGCCCGCCAACGAGGGTCTGTCCATGCCCCATTGTAGCCGGAGGGCCCGCTTGAATAAAGAAGACGCGAGGTCAAAATGCGCTTTGGCGGATTTCCCGGCCCGCGTCAACCGATATTTAGCGAGGAGGTTGAAACCATGAATACACGATCGATCGTCGAAGGAGCCGCCCTGCGGGCTCGATGCCTTTTTTGTTCAGGCCTTCTCGCCCTCGTCTGCCTTCAAGGCTTCGGCCAGGCAACCACGAGTCCGGGAAACGCCGCGTCCTCGCCCCCTGCAGGCGGCACCACCCCAACCCTCCCCGCCTCCACCGCCGCGGCCTCTCCCCTACCCGCCACCTCCACAACCACCTCAACCGCCTCAACATCCGCTCCCACCACGGCCGCCCCACCAGTCCTGCCCCTCCCCCTGGGCTATGGCAAACTCACGCTCGGCATGACGCGCGACGAAGTGATAGCCGAACTC
>JAJXVS010000168.1 GCA_021782015.1 bacterium
TGTCGCGACGATGACCATAGACTACGGCGCGACCTACAAGGCTTCCACGGTCGCGAGCCGGCGATTCGCCCTGAGTCTGACCCCGCCCGCCGGCGCGATGTCCATCGATCCGCGGACGGTGGTGCCCGACGAAAAGGGACTCGTCGCGCCCGCCCTCATCGGGCTCGACGCCAAACCGGGCCTGGCCCGCGTCGCTTCCTGGCACATCGACGTCCTCGACGGTTCCGGAACTACTATCAATTCATACGATGGTGTCTGGCCCGAGGCGCCGGTATCCTGGGACGGCGTGACATCGGGCGGCAAGGTGGTCGATCCGGCCACGAGCTACGTCGTCGTGGCCACCCTCCGCGACGAATTCGGAGTCGCGAGCCAATTGCGCGACAGAATCGAGGTGGGAGCCCTGCCGACCGCCACGGAGGCCAGCTCGGTGCGGGCCCTCGCCAAAGGCTTCTCCCCGGCCGCGAGGAACCAGATGCAGTTTTCCCTCGCCTTCGGCAACGCCAACCTC
The DNA here is from genome assembly GCA_021782015.1 of bacterium. Lineage (GTDB taxonomy): Bacteria > Spirochaetota > Spirochaetia > Treponematales > Rectinemataceae > CAIJMU01. The sequence continues at coordinate 509 of JAJXVS010000168.1, forward strand.
GTCAAATCCTGGAACCTGGCCATCGAGCGGGACGACAAGACGGTCCGCCTCGACTTCCCTGGAGGCACGGGGGAACTGCCGAATACCTTCTCCTGGGACGGCAAGCTCCAGGACGGCACCTTAGCCCCCGACGGAAAATACGTAGCAACACTGACTATCGATTACGGCCGCGTCTACGCGAAGGCGAAGGTGGACAGCGAAACCTTCGTCCTGGACTCCACGCCGCCTTCCGGCTCGGTGACCGTGAGTCCGCCCCTCTTCTCGCCCGACGGCAACGGCGTGGCGGAGACCTGCTCGATAGCCGTGGCGGCGAGCTCGCGCTGGGCGGCGGTCAAGGACTGGAGCCTCGACATCTACGACCCGGGCGGAAACGTCTTCAGGAGCTTCCACGGCGGCTGGCCCGCCGCGACCATCGTCTGGGACGGCAAGAACCAAAAGGGCGACACCGTCGAGTCGGCCGAGGATTATCCGGTGGTGGCCAAAGTGCGGGACGAATTCGGCAATCAGTCCGAATTTTCCTCGACCATCCATGTCGACATTCTCGTGGTGAAGGTGGGCGACGGCTATCGCATCAGGATCGCGAGCATCGTATTCAAGGCCTTCACCGCCGACTGGACCGACGTCCCGCCCGACCGTGCCCAGCGCAACGTGACGACGCTCAACCTCCTCGCCGAGAAGCTCAAGAAATTCCCGGGCTACCAGATCAGGATGGTGGGGCACGCAGTAATGATCAATTGGGACGATCCAGTCAAGGGCAAGGCTGAGCAGGACGGGATCCTCGTGCCCCTGTCCAGGGCGAGGGCCGAGGCCATACGGCAGGCCCTGATAGAGCGTGGCATCGAGGCTTCTAGGATGAGCGCAGAAGGAGTGGGCGCCCTCGATCCCATAGTGCCGGACAGCGATTACGAAAACCGCTGGAAGAACCGCCGTGTGGAGTTTTTCCTGCAAAAGAAGAATTAAGTCTGGGGCGCGGGCTATCTTTGGCCCGCGCCGCCCTCACCGCCGCGCCGCCCTCACAACCGGTCCCGTCCCGGGATCGTGAGCCTGAACAGAGCCCCGCCCAGTCGCGATTCCCCGATCTCGATGCCGCCCCCATGGGCGCGGGCGATCTCCAGCGATATGGAGAGGCCGAGTCCGCGCCCGCCGCTGTCGCGGGAACGCGAACGGTCCATTCGATAGAAGCGCTCGAAGACGCGATCGCGCTCCTCGAGCGGAATGCCGGGACCCGAATCGGCCACCTCGATGGTGAAGGCCCCATCCTCTTCGCCTCCGGCGCGGGCCGGGGGGCCGGCCCGAACCGAGATCTCGATGCTCCCGCCGGCCGGCGTGTATTTCATCGCGTTCGCCACGAGGTTCTGGAGTATCTCTCCGAGCCGGAGGGCGTCCGCCCTGGCTCCCGGCACGCTTTCGCCCATTGCCGTAATAGTTAGTCCCTTATTTCGGGCGGCCTGCGTAAAGAGGCTCGCGGCCTTGCGGGCGATTTCGAGGGGGTCTATGTCGCCGATGTCGAGGATGAGTTCGCCCTCGTCTATGGCCTCGAGCTCGCGGAGCATGTCGATCAGCCTCGAAAGGCGGAGCGTTTCCTCGTGGAGGGATTCGAGGTTTGCCCGGTCGGGTGGGAAGATGCCGTCGATCATCGCCTCGACCGCGCCCCTGATCAGGGTGACGGGGGTCCTGAGCTCGTGTGCGGAATCGGCGATGATGCGGCGCCTGGCCTCCTCGAGGCGGAGGAGCTCCTCGGTCATGCGATTGAAGGAGGCCGCGAGTTCGGCCACCTCGTCCTTTCCCTCGATGTCGACGCTCGCCGAAAGATCGCCTGCGGCGACCTTTCCCGCGGCCGCGTTCAAGATGGCCAGCCTGCCCGTCATGCGCCGCGTGAGGGCCAGGCCGAGTACGAAGGCCAGTCCGCCCGAGAGAAGGGTGGCGAGGATCAGGGAGGAGCCCAGCGAATCGACGAAGCTGCCGCTCGCGCCGGTGAAGGATGGGTCGATCATCGAGCCCACGAGGACCGTACCAACTCGTTTGAACTCCGCCATCACCGGAATGCCCCGCTCCAGGTGCCGGGCCGGGTGCATGGTGCCGAGGATCAAGAGCGCCGTGTCGGCCACGATGCGGCCCTCCGAGTCCGCGAGGGCGACCCGGTCGGAGAGGAGTCTCGAGAAGGTGTCCGCGGAAAACGAGGCGACGAGCCCCTTGGTGGAACTACCGTACAGATCTCCGGCGAGGCTTTCGTACATGGTGCGCGGGAGGCCTGAAAGATAGTCCTGCACGCCAGCCCATGAACCGCGCTCGCGGTACCAGTCGCCGAGGATGCTCGCGTAGGCCCGGGCCTTTTCCGCGTCGCCGGCGTAAACGAAGGTCCGGAAATGGCTCTCGGTCGTGGATCGCACGAGGACGAAGGTCAGGGAGGCGGACAGGAAGATGACGGCGAGGAAGGCGAGGGCGAGGCGGTTGGCGAGCTTCACGGTTTCTGTTCGATGAAACGATAGCCCACGCCCCGCACGGTTCCGATGAAGCGAGGCTCCTCCGGATCGTCGCCCAGGGCCTTGCGGATGTTCTTGATGTGGGCGTCGATCGTCCTTTCATAGCCTTCGAAATCGCTGCCCGAGGCTTCCTCGAGAATGGCCGCGCGCGGAAAGACCCGCCCGGGCTCGCGGGCCAGAAGGGCAAGGATGTCGAACTGCACGGCGGTGAGGGGCTTCGGTTCGCCGTCGATCCTGACCTCCCGACGTCGGAAGTCGAGGCTGAGGGCGCCGCGGTTGAGGGTCGCGCCCGACTCCGTTTCGCTTGTCGCGGGCGGCGCGCGCCTCAGCACGGCCCTCACTCGCGACACGAGTTCGCGCGGGCTGAAGGGCTTGGTGACGTAGTCGTCGGCGCCGAGTTCGAGACCGACGATGCGATCGCTCTCTTCGGCGAGGGCCGAGAGGAAGATGATCGGCACCGGCGAGTCCCGACGGATGCGTCGGGCCACTTCGAGTCCGTCCATCCCCGGCATGCTGATGTCGAGAACCACACAATCGGGACGGTTTTCCCCGAAAAGCCTGAGCGCCTCGAGGCCGTCCCTCGCGACGAAGGCCGTAAAACCCGCGTTTTCGAGATAGCTCGCGACGATGCGTGTCATCTTTTCCTCGTCGTCGGCGACGAGGACCTTTGCGTTCATCACTGGCCTCCCTTGTGATTGTAGCGCCTGAGTCTTTGGCTGGCCACCTTGCCGCTGCTTTCTGCCGCGAGATGCGCGCAGATGGCATCATCCATTCATCGGACATTCACACGCGGCCCCCAGACTTCGATCCAGTTTCCTTGGAGAGGCCGATTTTGCCGACCGGTGGGGGCCCCTCGCGGTTCCTCGAAGCTTGTTGGCGGACCTGGGTCGGCGGTCTTTTGTCCCCCTTTCTCGTGCCGGCTCCCGAATGCCCCGGGGGCCGGCTTTTTTGCCTCAGCCTGATCCTCCTTTCCGCGATCGTATCATGCGTGACAAAATCATTGACCACACAAGATTATGTATCGTATGTTACACTTGATGACGCCATTTGTGGAGGTCTGGAGCCTCCGCGTCTCTAAGGAGCAACCATGGGCGCAAGCCTTCTTATAACGTTTCGCGAAAGTCTCGAGGCATCCCTTGTTATTGGCATGGTGCTTGCGTCGATCAGGAGGGAGGGGCGACAGTCGCGTCTTTTTGCTATCTGGGGAGCCCTGGGCTTGGGGCTTCTCGCGAGTCTGGGCGTCGCCTGGGCCTTCATCCGCTTTCTGGGGCAATTCGAAGGGAGGGAGGAGCAGATCTTCGAGGGATCCACCATGGTCATCGGCGCCCTCCTTCTCGGCACCCTCATTTTCTGGTCCGGCAGCCACAGTTCGGGAAAGAGGCTGGAAGGGGATATCAACGATGCCTCTGGCAAGGGGTGGCTGGCGATCGGCCTCCTCGTATTCGTATCAATTCTGCGGGAAGGCGTCGAAACGGTAGTCTACCTTGGCTCAAGCCTCCGCCAGTCCGGTTCGGGTACCTTCGTCGGGGGAGTGGCGGGAATTCTGCTCGCAGTGATTCTGGGCCTCCTCATCCTTCGAGGTGGAATGAGACTCCCCGCCACTCGCGTCTTCATGGCGACGACGACGCTTTTCTTGCTTTTCGGCGCAGGGCTCCTGGCTCGCGCCGTCGGCGAATTCGGGGAAGCCGGCATCCTGCCGACTCTCGGCGCGCCCTTGTGGAATCTGGGGCAGATCGGCCTCGATGGCGAGGCCCCGCCGTTGAGCGATCAGGGCGCCATCGGATCCTTCCTCAAGGGCCTCTTCGGCTATTCGTCGAGTCCAACGCCTGCGATGGCCCTGGCCTGGCTCCTTTACCTGACGGGAATGGGCGCCCTCGTCGCCAGGCGCCGCGCCAAGGGTAGGCTGCCGCGCCAAGGGTAGGCCGCTGCGCCAAGGGTAGACCGCCGCGCCAAGGGTAGACCGCCGCGCCAAGGGTAAGATGCTTCGCCCAGGTCCGGGGCTGATCGACAGGGCGCCTCTTCCAAAGGGCATGGAGCGTTCACATTTCCTTCATCATCCTCGTTCAGGATAAAGGGACGTGGAGGTTTCGGAATGGCGAGCATGCCGGTCACGACCAGGCGAAATTTGAAGGGCCCGAGGCTTCACCTCGGCGCGAGGATGCTGGCGGTCTTCGCCGTCGCCGCGGCGCTGGTCGTCGCGGGGATCGTTTCCATTGTGCCCATCGCCGTCGACCGGCTCGTGGAAGACTTGATGGAGAGGCATGCCCGGAGCATCATCGCCCTCGAAAGGCGCGCCATCGAGACCATGGCGAAGGACGGGTCCATCCCCCTCCTCGACGGCAGGGGCGTCGCTCCCGTCATCTCGGACGAGCTGCGCGCCCTGGCCGTGGAGCCCGAGATCGCCACTTCCTTCGCAATTGACTCGATATTTATCGTTGCGGGCGACCGGCCCCTGAAGGTCTTCGCCCGGGATGGCTCGGCGGCGAGTCCTCCGTCCGCCTCCATTCTCGCGCAGGCACGCGCGGGCGGAGGCATCACCCTCCACCGCATGGACCCGGCCATGGCTCGCTCGATGGGAGGCCTCATCGACGTGATCGCCCCTCTCGGCCCGGGCATCGGCTCCGGCGCCCTCCTCGACCTGCGCCTCGATTTCGCCGAATCCTTCGCCATGCACCGTGCCCAATTCGCATGGTTCGAGTATGTATTAATAATAGGAACCATCCTCGTCGAGGCGGGACAGGCCTTGATACTCCTCGGCTTCGTGCGGCGCTCTGCGATAGAACCGGCCCTCGCCATCTCGAAGGCCATGGAGGCCGTGGCCGCGGGCGACCTCGAACCGAGGCTCGAAACCGGCTCCGACGACGAGTTCGGGATGATGGCCGGGCGTTTCAACGACATGGTGCTGGCCCTCAGACAAAAAGCCAGGATGTCCCGTTACGTGTCGGTCCAGACCCTGGCGATGATACACGGCGACGAAGGCGGGCTGGACTGGCGCCCACCGGCGCGGAAGGAGCGCGCCGTCCTGTTTTCGGATGTCCGGGGCTTCACCGCCTTCTCCGAGACGCATGAGCCGGAACTTGTGATTGAAACGCTCAATTGTTTGCTTTCCGTCCAGGCCGAGGCGGTGGTGGCCTGCGGGGGCGAGATAGACAAATTCGTCGGCGACGCCTTGATGGCGACCTTCAGCGGGCCTCGGGCTGCGACCATCTGCGCATTGAGGATACAGAGGCTTCTCGCCTCTCGCCCCGAAGGCACGGGCGGACTCCTCGTCGGCATCGGAATCGCCAACGGGATCGTGGTCGAAGGAGATCTCGGCGGGCCACGGCGCAAGGACTTCACGATCATCGGCGACACCGTCAACACGGCGGCGCGGCTCGAATCCATTGCAGGGGAAGGGGAGGTCCTGGCTCCCGAATCCATGATGACCCTCCCCTCGATGCGCCCATTTCTCTGGGAACATCGCGGTGAACAATCGATCAAGGGCAAGCGGCTTCCTCTTTCGTTAGTGGCGATTACCGGAACCGGCAGGGACTCCGCGGGCCCTCGTCTGCGAAGCGCCCAGGACGAGGCCAGGGGCCCGCGCCACATCCGCACGAATACAGCATCAAACGTTCAAGCTTCCTTCATGGCAGGACAGAATACTGAGGCTGAACCATGAAGGCATCCGGGCGAAGCGGCTTTTCGACGCCAACTTCCCGGAGCTCAGGTCTTGGTACAAGGAGGACGAAGTGAAACGGATTTCGGCAGTGTTCCTGGTGGTTGGGCTGGTCGCCGTGGCCGCGGGGGCCCAAGGCATGATGGGCGGGAATTATGGGGCGCCCTACGGAGGTGATAATAACAGCAACGATCTCGCGGGCCCCGGATATGGCTATGGGATGATGGGCGGTGGCTACGGGATGATGGGCGGCGGCCCCTTCGGGGGCACCCAGGTCTTCAGGCCGCCGATGAGTATCGACGAGGCAAGGGCACAGGCCGACAAATATCTTTCCTTCTGGAACGACCCTGACCTGGAGGTCTCGGAGATCATGGAATTCTCGAATCACTTCTACGTTTCGTTCAGGGAAAAGGGAACGAAAACGGGCGCCTTCGAAATGCTGATGGACAAGTACTCGGGTGCGATGCGCCCCGAACCGGGTCCCGACATGATGTGGAACCTCAAGTACGGGATGATGTCGCGAGGCGGGGCGGCCTCCGTGGCTTCTGGTGAGGTCATGCCTCTCGCCCTAGCCGAGGCGGACGCCGACGCCCAAAAATACCTCGACTCGTTCGGATCGGCGCTGAAGGCCGAGGATGGGGGTGATAAATTCTATGGGTACTACACCATTCATGTGCTCAATGGCGGCAAGATCGTCGGCATGCTCGGCGTGAACGGCTTTACCGGGCAGGTCTGGTACCATGGCTGGCACGGTGATTTCATCGGAATGAAGACCTACGATTGAGGTCGATTTCCACCCCTGGTTGCCCTTCGAATCGCGTCACTCAAGGAGCGGATAAGGAGCGGATAAGGAGCAGACGGGGCATTCCTTTTCGCGAGAAAAACCGCCCTTGGGCCGGCGCCCTTGGGCCGGCGCCCTTGGGCCGGTGCGCTCCCGCCGCCCTCCCGCCGCCCTCCCGCCGCTTTCAGGGCGAACTCAAGGCGAGCTCACAGTAATTGTTATGGTGTCCGCATAGCTTCCCGCCGACGGAAATGATGTAATTGGTCCTATTGTCGCCTTCATCCCGTAGCGCGCCGCCGGGGAATAGGTCGCCGCGGACCGGCTGGCGATCGCGGAGGGGCCCGAAGCGAGGGGCACGGCGGTGCCATTCGAGGTCAGCGAATAGCCTATCAGGCTCGTCGGGTCGGCGATGTTGACGAGGGAACCGGAATTGGCCGAGGCCAGAACGAGGCTGTACAGGACGTTGGACTTCACGAGGATGTCGGCGCCGAGGCTCTGGCCCGCGGCGAGGACGCCGAAGTTGAGCGCCTGGCTCGTCGACGTCGACGAAAAGCCGTAGCCCGTGGGCACGACCGACACGCCGTAGATGGAACCGACTGTGACCGTCACTTTGAGGGTGTGCGACGCGTAGGGCGTCCCGCTGGGCAGGTAGGTCGAGGCGTAGACCGACTCGTCGATGGTCGCAATATAAGTGCCGGGCGGGGGCAGTGTCGAGGGCGATACGACGAAGGCGAAGTCGAGGGTGATCGTCGAGTTTTTGGTGGTGCCGGCGCCGAAATTGCCCGACAGGACCTGGCTCTGGCTTGTTGGCGAACCGCTCAGCGAAAGTTGGTTGGCAAGGGTGGCCGCAGGACTGTACATCGCATAGGTCAGGGCCTCGGGGCTGGACTGGGTCATCGAAAGCAGCGTGAGCACGACGCAGAAGTTGCCGCCGGCGAAGGTGCCCTTCTTGATCGTTATCTTGCCGGTCGCCTGTGTCGTCGTATCGGACGAATAGGCGACGGCCATCGTCGAGGTAGTCTTCGATGACCAGGCCACGATGCTCAGGGCCGCCGCGAAAACCCCTTGTCCGGCAAGGGTCATCGTCGCCGCCATGAGGAGCGCGGATAGCCGCACAGGTTTTTTCATGTTCACTTTCCTCCCTCCGCCTTCACGGGCCTGAGCGCGACGATCGTCCCCAGGTCGAAGATGGCGCCGCTCTCACCCGCCGGGACA
>JAJXVS010000169.1 GCA_021782015.1 bacterium
TGCCATGGACGGCGGCCTTTTTCCTGGTCGGAGCCGTCGCCATTTCGGGCATTCCGCCCTTCAATGGCTTCATGAGCGAATTCATACTGTATTTCGGGGCCTTCGCCGGGGCCCGCTACGGGGGCGCCCCGGGCGCCGCGGCCCTCCTCGTCGTGCCGGCGCTCGCGGCTACGGGTGCCCTGGCCCTCGCCTGCTTCGTGAAGGTCTACGGGGTTGCCTTCCTCGGCCAGCCCCGTTCGATCGTCCGGCCGGCCCTGCGCGAATCGCCCCCCGCGATGATTGTGCCGATGGCCGTCCTGGCCCTCCTCTGCCTCGCCATCGGCCTCGAGCCCGGCATCTTCGCCTCGGCTCTGGATGCCGTCATCTCGAGCCTGCCACTGGGCACCGACGTCGGCCGTTCGGGCATTCTTTCGCTCGCGCCCCTTTCGACGATCGGGCATGTCGGAGCCGTGCTGGTGCTCGTGGTCGCGGTATTTGCCCTAATTGCCATCATAGTCGCCGCGAGGCGGAGGGCGAAGGCGATGGCAGGCACCTGGGATTGCGGTTACGCCGCGCCGGACGCCAGGATGCAATACGGGGCCTCTTCTTTCGGCCGGCCCATCGGCAGCCTTTTCGGCTGGATCCTCAGGCCGACGGTCCATGCTCCAAGGGTCGAGGGGGCCTTCCCCGGGGCCTCGAGTATGGAGAGTCATGTCGACGAGGTTTCCCTAGACCGATTGGTGCTTCCTCTGGTCCGAGTCTTCGAGAGGCGGGCGACCTGGGCACGGCGGTTCCAGCAAGGGCTTACGCAGCGTTATCTATTATACATTCTCGTCACGGTGCTGGTCCTCCTCGGCACCCTGTTCCCCTTCGGAGATTTCATCGCCTCCCTCCTTTCCAGGTGAGGGCGGGTGCGTCGGAGCCATCGAAATGTCGAGCATCGGTTTTGTCCTCGTCGCCATCATCATCTCCGCCGCCTCGGGCCTTCCCGTGGCCCTTTCGGGCGGCGCCTCGCGGCGTGGCCAGGCGATTTCGGCCCTCATGCTCGTGGCGGCGGGCGTCGTGGGTCTCGTCGGGGTCCTTCCCGTCTTCGCCTCGGCCGCAACCTCCAGTCTCGCGCTGCCTTGGGGCCTGCCGTCGGGCGCCTTCGCGGTCGGTCTTGACGCGTTGAGCGGAATATTCCTCGTTCCGATATTCATAATACCCGCTTTGGGCGCCGTCTACGGACTCGGTTACTGGCATCCAGCGGACCGTCCCGAGGACGGGCGCAGGCTGGGGCTGTCCTACGGCCTTCTCGTCGCGGGAATGGCTCTCGTCGCTATCGCCCGCGACGGTCTGCTCTTTCTTGTGGCCTGGGAGCTCATGGCCCTCGCTTCCTGGTTTGCGGCGACAGCGGAGGCGGGCAAGAGCGAGGTGAGGCGGGCCGGCTGGGTCTATCTCGTCGCCACCCACGTGGGCACACTTGTACTATTTGCGATGTTCGCCTTGTGGAAGGCGACGGCAGGGTCCTTCGCGCTCGAAAGGAACCTCGCGATTCAACCGGAGGCCGCCGGGGCGATCTTCGTGCTCGCGTTGATCGGCTTCGGGTTGAAAGCGGGTCTCGTCCCCCTCCATGTCTGGCTGCCTGGGGCCCACGCGAACGCCCCGAGCCATGTGTCGGCCGTAATGTCGGGGGTGATGATCAAACTCGGCATCTACGGCATCCTCAGGATGACGAGCCTGATGCCCACACCCGATCAATGGTGGGGATGGACCCTCTTCGCCCTAGGGGGAGTGTCGGCCCTCGCGGGCATCGCCTGGGCGACGGGCCAGGGCGACATCAAGCGTGTCCTAGCCTATTCGAGCGTCGAAAATATGGGCATAATTGCCATGGGTGCCGGTCTCGCACTCGTGGGGAAGAGCCTCGGGCGTCCTTCCCTGATCCTCCTTGGCATGGGCGGCGCGCTTTTCCATGTCTGGAATCACTCCCTTTTCAAGTCCCTCCTCTTCCTCGATGCGGGCCTCGTGATCCACGAGACGGGGACGAGGCGGCTCGAAAGGATGGGCGGGCTTGCCAAGCGGCTTCCCCTCGCAGCGGCGCTTTTCGGACTGGGTGCGGCGGCCCTCTCCGCCTTGCCACCACTGAATGGTTTCGCCGGCGAATGGATGCTGTACCTCGGATTCTTTCGCGGCGTGACGGCAGGGCCGGGAAGGGGCCTGCCGGTTGCGGCACTCGGTGCGGCTCTGCTCGCGACCGTCGGGGCCCTGGCCGTGGCTGCCTTCGTGCGACTCTTCGGGGCGGTCTTCCTTGGCGCCGCGCGCTCGGCCCCGAATGACGACCACGAGGCCCCTAATGTCAGCCTCGCGACCCCGGATAACGGCCTCGCGGCCCACGGCAAGGGGAAAGCCGGAGGCTCGGCCCGCCTGGCAATGCTCGCGCCCATGGTCGCCCTCGGCCTTGCCTGCATCGTCCTGGGCTTCGCGCCGGGCCTCGTCCTGCCAGCGATCGGTGACGCGGCGGGAACCTGGGCCAACCTCCGCGAAGGCGGCCGCAACCTGGTCGGCCTTGCAGATTTTTCATGGTCGCTGCCCCTCGGATTAGCCCTCGTCGGTGTTGTGACCCTCCTCCTTTTATACTTTTCCTTCGCCGCCCGAGGGGCGCGAAAACCTGGGCGTGGCACCTGGGACTGCGGTTTCGCGGCTCCGACCTCGAGGATGCAATACGGAGCTTCCTCCTTCGGCGAGTTCCTCGGTCGGAATCTCTCCTTCGTCCGCGTGACGCGCAGGAAGTCGCGGCGCCCGAGAGGAGCCTTCCCAGCACCGGGTTTCTATTCGTCGAAAACGCCTGATCCCGTACTTGATCTTTCGATCCGGCCCCTGGCCGCCTTTGCGGGAAGGAGCATCGCCCGCATGCGCATCCTCCACCAGGGCCAGACGCAGATCTATCTTATCTATGTCCTCCTTGCAACGGTCATCCTTCTCATCGCCGGAGTCGCACCGTCATGATAGACACGATTGTCCGCTTCCTTCTATTGCTCGCCTTTCCGCCGATCATGCTCGGCATCGTGAACCGGGTGAAGTCGGTCTTCGCGGGCCGCAAGGGCCCGCCAATCCTCCAGACCTGGCGGGACATCGCGAAGCTCGCCAGAAAGGGCCTCGTCGTCTCCTCGACGACGACCTGGGTCTTCCTCGCCGGTCCGGCCGTGAGTCTCGCGACGGTGCTCATCGCCGGCAGCCTCGTGCCCTACGGTCCCTTCCGCTCGCCCTTCGGTTTCACCGGTGACGTGATTCTCTTCGCCTATCTGTTCGGCCTCGCGCGCTTCTTCACCACATCGGCCGCTCTCGACACCGGGTCGGCCTTCGAGGGCATGGGCGCTTCGCGGGAGGTCACCTTCGCCTTTCTCACCGAACCCGCGCTCTTCCTCGCCCTCCTCACGCTGGCGCGGCTCTCGGGCTCCCTCGATCTCAACGGGATTCTCCTCGGTCCGGCAGGCGGGTTCTCGTCCGCGACGGCGGCCCCACTGGTTCTCGTGGCGCTCGCCCTCGGGATCGTCGTGCTGGCCGAATGCTCGCGCATCCCGGTGGACGATCCCAACACCCACCTCGAACTGACGATGATCCACGAGGTCATGGTTCTAGACCATTCGGGCCCCCTTTTCGGCGTCATAACCTGGGCCGCCTCGATCAAGTTCTTCGTACTTTCGACCATTCTCCTCCATGTACTACTACCGATGAGTTCAGGCAACGCGGCCATCGACTGGCTGATTTTCGTGGCGGGGCTCGTCGCCGTCTCGGTGGGCGTTGGAGTGATCGAATCGATCATGGCCCGGTTCAGGATGCGAAGGGTCCCCTGGTTCCTGACCGGGGCCCTTCTTTGTTCCGGATCGGCCTTCGTGCTCCTCGTGAGGTGAACCGATGCTCGATGTGCTGAACGCCGTATTGGTAGTTGTCATGATTCTGAACCTCTTCGCCCTCGGGACGAGCCGGATCAATTCGGTCATCCGGATAGTGGCCGTCGAGGGAGCCCTCCTCGGGCCTGTCCCCCTCCTCCTCCACGGGGCGGGAGACATCAGCGGCGCGTCGGTCCTCGCCGCTGCGGTCGCGGTTGTGCTCAAGGGCCTCGTAATCCCGGCAATAATGCGGCGCTCGCTCAGGGCGGCCGACATAAAGCGCGAGGTGGAGCCCTTCGTCGGGTTCCTGCCCTCGGTGCTCCTCGGCGCCGTCGGCACGGGCATCGCCCTCGTGTTCTCGGCCCGGATGGGCTCCGGAGGAGGTTCCACGGCGAATCTCATAATCCCTGCCGCCATCGCGACGATCCTCGTGGGCTTCATCATCCTGACGACGCGCTGGAAGGCCTTGTCGCAGGTCATCGGCTACCTGATGCTTGAAAACGGCATCTTCATCTTCGGCATGCTGCTCGTCGAAGCCATCCCCTTCGTCGTCGAGATGGGCGTCCTCCTCGACCTTTTCGTCGGTATCTTCGTAATTTCGATCATTACGAACCACATCAACGAGGCCTTCTCGTCGATGGATACGCGCAAGCTCGCGTCGCTCAAGGAGGAGTGAGGATAATGGCACTTGGTATGATATTCCTTCCACTCCTGCTCGCGGGCGTCGCGGCCCTCATTCCGTCCAACAGGCTGAGACCCTGGGTCCTTCCCTTCGCGGGGATCATCCACCTCGCCATGTTCGTCTGCGTTGTCACGGTCCCCGGACTCGCCGACTGGAGCCTCTTCCAGGGCGAAGGTGCCCTGCTCGGCCTCGATCCCGCGGGGACGGTGATCCTCGGCCTAGTGAGCGGGCTTTTCGCGCTGGCCTCGATCTATTCCGTCGGCTATCTCGGGCACAGGCAGGACCGGCCGAACCGCGTTTTCATCGCTGGCCTTCTCGCTTTCCTGGGTTTCGCGAGCGTCGTTCCCTGGTCGCGGCACCTCGGCCTTGCCTGGGTGGCCATCGAGGCCACGACCCTGTCCATGGCTCCCCTCATCTATTTCAACCACTCGAAGCGGAGCATCGAGGCGACCTGGAAATACCTTCTCGTCGGCTCGGTGGGCATCGCCCTCGCCCTCCTCGGCACCTTCTTCATCGCCTATTCCTCCCTGTCGGCCGGGCTTCCCGCGAGCATGGACATCGACACCCTGTCGGTCAACGCGGCCCTTCTTTCGAAACCCTGGCTGCACGCCGCCTTCATCCTGGCTCTGATAGGCTACGGAACGAAAATGGGCCTGGCGCCGATGCATACGTGGAAGCCAGATGCCTACGGCGAGGCTCCTGGCGTGGTCGGAGCGATCTTCGCGGGCGGCGTGACGAGCATCGCCTTTCTGGCCTTTCTCCGTTTCTACGTCATCGTGGGCCGGGCCGGGGAGGCGTCCTTCGCCTCGCGGCTTCTCCTTCCGATGGGGCTTCTCTCCATGGCCGTCGCCGGCGTGTTCATGATCGGCCAGCGCGATTTCAAGCGGATGCTCGCGTATTCGAGCGTCGAACACATGGGAATACTGATGATCGGTCTCGGTGTCGGGGGGCCGGCCCTTTTCGGCACAATGCTGCATGTCGTTACAAATGGCGCCACCAAGGGCGTGCTCTTTCTCTCTGCGGGCAACATCCATCGTGCCTACGCGAGCAAGTCGACCGACCGGGTCAGGGGCGCCCTGCGGCGTCTCCCGCTCTCCGCCTCGTTCTTCCTCGCCGCCTTTTTCGCGATCACCGGATCGCCTCCCTTCGGACCCTTCGTGAGCGAATTCTCCATAATTTCGGCCGCCTTCGGGACGGGCCATTATCTCGGTGCCGCCCTCTTCCTCCTCTTCCTCCTGGTCGTCTTCGTCGGCATGGGACGGACCGTCCTCACCGTCCTCCAGGGAAGGGTCCCCGTCCAGGAGACGGCGCCCGCTGACGCCGCGTATCGCGACGATTTTCTGACCGTGGCTCCGGTCGCGATCCTGATGTCCGTCGTCCTCCTCTTGGGACTCTGGATTCCGGCACCCCTTGGCGAACTTCTTAACAATGCTGCCCATTTGATCGGGGGCGCCGCATGAGCAGCCTCCCCGGAGCCTTCGCCCGAATCAAGGCGGAGAAGGCCCTGCCCTTCGACGAGCTGCCCCTTCTCGATGGCGAAGGTCTCGCCGCCGCGATGCGCGAGGCCATTCGCGAGGGCTCCAGAGTCGTGTCCTATTTCGGGATTCCGCGGCCGGACGGACTGACCGAGCTCGTCTCGGTGATGGCTGGCGACACCACCAATGCGCTCGGCGCCGCGCGCGCGCGCGTCAAGGACGCCTTCCCCTCGATCGCGCGCGATTGCCCCGAGACCCAGCTTTTCGAGCGGGAGATCGCCGAGCAGTGCGGCCTCGCGAGCGAGGGGCATCCCTGGTTCAAGCCGGTGCGGTATCGCCGAAGCTGGACCGGCCGCGACGCATGGGGGCGCGACCCCTCCCTTCCAATCCTCCCTGGCGTCGGCGATTTTTACCGGGTCGAAGGTGAGGAGGTGCACGAAGTGGCGGTCGGCCCGGTCCACGCGGGCATCATCGAGCCAGGCCATTTCCGCTTCCAGTGCCATGGCGAGGAGGTCTTCCACCTCGAGATAGCCCTTGGCTACCAGCATCGGGGGGTCGAGGAAGCCCTGCGCGGGGGACCGGACTCCCGCACAATACGCATAATTGAGACTATTGCTGGCGACACGACGATCGGCCATACAAGTGCGTATTGTCAGGCCCTCGAGGCCCTCGCCGGGGCGAAGCGCTCGCCCCGCACGGATACCATTCGCGCGATAGCCCTCGAACTCGAGCGGCTCGCGAATCACACCGGCGACCTCGGAGCCATCGCGGGCGACACGGGCTATCTTCCGACCTCGAGTTTCTGCGGGCGCATCCGCGGCGATTTTCTCAACATGACGGCCGTGCTCGCGGGCAACCGTTTCGGTCGCGGCCTCCTCCGGCCCGGCGGGGTCGCCTTCGATATCGGCGATGCCGAGCGGGACGAGCTCCTCAAGCGCCTGGCCGCGGCGGAGTCGGACGTAACCAACGCCATCGAACTCATGTGGAATTCCTCTTCGGTGATGGCGAGGCTGGAGGACACGGGTCGGCTCTCGAAGGACGAGGCGATCGAACTCGGCCTCGTGGGGCCCGCCGCCCGCGCGACAGGCCTGGCGCGCGATGTCAGGCACGACCATCCCTCGGGCATCTATCGGTTCGCGCAGATACCCGTCGCGACCTTCGATTCCGGCGACGTCTATGCCCGGGCCAACGTGCGTTGGCTGGAACTAGGTCGTTCGATAGCCTTCATTCGAGATCGCCTCTCGGCCCTGCCCGCCGGGTCCCTCGGCGCGCCGACCGGCCCCCTCGCTCCCCGCAGTTTCGTCGTCACCCTCGCGGAAGGCTGGCGCGGCGAGATCTGCCATGTCGCGATCACCGACGAAAAGGGCGACTTCGAACGCTACAAAGTCGTCGATCCTTCATTTCACAATTGGCCGGGACTTGCGAGGGCCCTGCGAGGACAGGAGATTTCGGACTTCCCGCTTTGCAATAAAAGTTTCAACCTCTCCTATTGCGGACACGATCTATGAGGCGCGAAGAGGGTGGCAATCCTCTCCTTGCCCGACAGGGGACGGAGGCATCATGCTAAAGGCGATTCGGGCCCGCGCCAAGCAGGGCTACAGGACCATGCGATACCCGGCCGGCGATCCGCCGCCCCTGCCGGCGCGCTTTCGGGGACTTCCGGCCATCGACGTCGCGCGCTGCGCCGCCGCGGAGCCGGCGAGGGAGGGCGCTTCCTGCGACGCCTGCCTCGTCGCCTGTCCTACGAAGGCACTAGTACTTACGGGTTCGCCTCCGGCGACCCTCGCCCTCGATGTCGGCGCCTGTCTCTTCTGCGGCGAATGCGAACGCGCCTGCCCCGGCGGCGCCATTGCATTCACCAGGGATTATCGCCTCTCCACGAACACGAGAGAGGCCCTCGTACTGCGGTCGGAAGGCGCCGGGGCCCCGACCCGATCGACCTCCGACGCCGACAACTACGCCCGCGCCGAATCCATGGGCCGCGAACTTCGGCGCCTTCTCGGCCGTTCCCTCAAACTGCGCGAGGTGAGCGCCGGCGGCTGCAATGCCTGTGAGGCCGACGTGAACGTGCTCGGCACCGTCGGTTGGGACCTCGGCCGCTTCGGCATCCAGTTCGTCGCCTCACCTCGCCATGCGGACGGCATTCTGGTCACGGGTCCCGTGACGAAGAACATGGAGCTTGCCCTCAAAAAGACATGGGACGCGATTCCCGGTCCCAAGGTCGCCATCGCCGTGGGAAGTTGCGCGATTTCAGGTGGACCCTATGTCGGCAGCCCCGAGATTCTGGGCGGTCTCGGTTCGACGGAAATCCCGGTCGATCTCTGGGTTCCCGGCTGCCCTCCGCATCCGCTCACCATCCTCGACGGCCTCCTCAGGTTGATAGGAAGAGTGAAGGGCTGATCCCTCAGTCCAGCCTTCGTTTGGTGGCCCCTTTGCAACAGGGGGCGAAGCTTCGTCCCCGCCGGCAATATTCAATACGGTGAAATTTCCTCTTGCGCGCTTCGCCAACCGGGCCTATATTCAGTAGGTCGTGCACTCGCGTGCACGACGGCAGTCCCGTTGATTTCTAGCTTTGGGATGAGTCTGCATAAAATGCACG
>JAJXVS010000170.1 GCA_021782015.1 bacterium
CCGGAGGAAAAGAACATGCCTTCGCAGGGAATGCCCTCGGATTCCACCCTGTCGAAGAAGCCGAGAACCCGGCGCTCCGCGTCGTCGGGATCGGTGTAGGCCATGCTTGAGGCGATATAGCCGAAGGAAAACAGGGGAGGGAGGGCCGGATAGCCGGCCAGGGAGCAATACGAGGAGAGGAGGCTCTTGTAATCCTTCCCCGTCAGAACGTAGTAACTAAACGGACCACCGGCGAGCCTGACATCGTAGTAATAGAGACTTTCGACCCCGAAATCGACCTCCTCCACCATGAGGTTCGGGAAGTAGAGTGCGCTTTGGGCGCCCGTCCGACGGTTGGCCTTGATGAAAAAGGGGACCGATTTGTAAAGCGGATCGCTCCGATCCGCGTCGTAGCCCAGGGCGTCGCGATTGAAGAGCTTGAAGGTCCGGCCGCGCTTGTCGAGGGCTCCCGTCTTTTCGCCGAGACCGAAAAACGCGTCCTCCGGGGCCAGGCGGAAGTTGAATTTGCCGTGGGTCCGGCCGCCTCCCTCCGATTTTTGCACCCGGAGGGGTTCCTGGGGTATCACCGTATCCTTGTCGCCGATCTTCCCGCCGTGGACGAGGATTTCCCCGTCGTAGACATCGACGCGGGCCGTCGCCTTGTCGACGAGGACCCGCAGGGTACTCGAGCGGAGTTCGAAGGCGTCGGGAAGCTCCAGGGCCGAATCCCAGGCCCGTCCGCGACCGAGGGAGGCCGCGGGAGCGACGAGATCGGGATGGGGGGTCGACTCCTCGCCACCCACGATATCTGCATCGAAGACATAGGCCACGGAGACGATGCCCGGGCCCGGGGAGCCAAGGGCGAGATGACCGTTCCGGCCCTCGATTTCCGCCCTGCCGTCGGCGAGGCGGAGCCTGTAGAGGTCGCGAAGCGCCGCGAGCATGTTAAGCCTTCACTCCCCCGGCGGTGAGGCCGGTGACGAAATAGCGTTGGAGCGCGAGGAATACGATGACCATCGGGATCATGGTGACCACGGTCATGGCGAGGAGACTGGCCCAATTGACCTGAAATTGTCCGACGAAATTCGCGAGGGCGAGCTGGAGGGTCATGTTCTTCCGTTCCGTGATGACGATGAAGGGCCAGAGGAAATCGTTCCAGCGCCACATGAACGAGAAGATGGCGATGGTCGCGATGATGGGCGTCGCGAGAGGGACGATGACCCTGCGGAAGATGAGGAATTCCCCGCCCCCGTCCATCCGGGCGGCCTCGATGAAGGAATTGGGAATTGTCTGGATGTATTGCCGGGCGAGAAAGACGCCCGTCGGGCTCGCCGCCGGCGGGATGATGATCCCCCACAGCGAGTTGAGGAGGCCCATGCTTTTGAGGAGGAGGAAGATCGGCACCATGATCGCCTGAAGCGGAATCATCAGAGTACCTATCATCGCATAAAAGATGAAATCGCGGCCCTTGAAATAGTATTTCGAGAGCGCATAACCCGCCATCACATTGATGACGACGGTCAGCAGTGTCGCCACGACGGTGACGAAGACCGAGTTGCCGAAGTAGAGGAAGAAGTCGCCCGATTTGAAGGCGGTGGCGAAGTTGTCGAGGGTCGGGTGGGCCGGAAGAAAGGTCAAGGGGAAGGTGAAGAGCTCCGATTGGGGCTTGAGCGCCGACAGGAGGACCCAGAGCATCGGAAACAGGAAGATCAGCGATATGAGGAATAAAAGCAGAGTTCTGACGATCCTACTCATTTTCGTAGTTCCCCCGCTGGGCCGCGAACTGGATGACGGTGAAGATGCCGATGATGACCAGTAGTATGACCGACATGGCCGACGCGTAACCGAGCCGGTCCTCCTCGAAGGCCGATTGATAGATGTACTGGACGAGGAGTTTCGTCGACGAGCCGGGCCCCCCCTGGGTCATCACGTAGATCAGCTCGTAGGCCTTGAAGGCCTCGATGGTGGCGAGGACCGCCACCACGAGGACGATGGGCCTGAGAAGGGGAAGGGTGATCCTGCGGAAGATGTCGAAGCGGCCGGCGCCGTCGATCCGGGCCGCCTCGTAGAAGGTGGAGGGGATGGCCTGGAGGCCCCCGATGAACATCATCATGAAATAGCCAACGCGGGTCCACACGGTGACGACGACGAGGCTCGTCATGGCCATGGAACCCTTGATCAGCCAGGGCACGGGGCCCAGTCCGACGGACTTGAGGGCATAGTTGACGATGCCGAGATCGAAGCCGAGGATCCAGCGCCAGGCGATACCGACTATGATGAGACTCAACATGGCCGGCATGTAATAGACGCTACGGAAGAAGCCGGCGCCCCCGCCCTCCTTGGAGAGGGGGAGGGCCAGCGCGAGGGAGAGCACGAGGACGAGGGGCACGACGGCCAGCACATAGACGAAGGTATTGCCGAGGGTCTGCCAGAACATCGGATCGCGGAAGGCGAGGGCGAAGTTCCTGAATCCCACGAAGGTCTTGCCGTCGAGCAAACTCCATTTGAATAGGGACATCCGTATTCCCTGGAGCGCCGGGACGACGATGAACAGGGTGAAAATCAGCAGGTTGGGCGCGAGGAACAGCAGTGGAGCCAGGGTCTGCTGGAATGTGCCGTGTGACCGGGCCTTCGCTTTCATCATCCCTCCGGAATCGATCCAGGAAAATCAGGACCTATTGGGCGAAGTAGGAGTTGCCCTTCGCCTGGACGTTGGCCGCGGTGGTCGCCATGGTCTGTTGTCCGAGGAGGCCGTCCACGATTTGCTCCCTGATGTAAGAGTTCAACTTCGCGAGGATGGGGCTCTTCCAGTCATCGGCCGTATAGGCGGGCGTGGCATCGAGATCGGCGGTGAAGACGGCGAAATCCTTGGAGCGCGACGCATAGGCGATTTTCGCGTCCTTGCGGGCGGAAAGGTTGTAGGTGTCACGGCAATAGGCCTCGTTGTGGGCCTTGTCGGAGAAGGCCGCGATGAGGTCGAGGGCCGCTTCCTTGTGGGGAGAATCCTTGAACGTCCCGATGAATTTTCCGCCGGGTACCGAGGAGTTGATCTTGCGCTTGGGCATGCGGACGGCGGCCCATTCGAAATCCTTCACGCTCTGGGAATAGGCGTTGATGAGCCAGGAACCGCCGACGTGGCTGGCCACGAGGCCCGCCTGGAACAGCTCCTGCGGGTTTTCCGAACCCATCCAGACCGAGGGCGGCGCGAGGCCCTCGTCGTGGAGTTTCTTGAAGAAATTGAGGGCGTCGAGGGTTTCGGGCGTGTCGAACCCCATCGACTTGCCGTCGGCCGCGATAAAGCGACCACCCGCCTCGTAGAGGAAGGTGGAAAACCGATGGGTCGTGTAATCGACCGCGATGCCGTATTTCGCCTTCGGATTCGCCTTGAGCACCTTCTTCATCGCGTCGGTCCACTGGTCCCAGGTCCAGGTCTGCGAGAGCTTGTCGACGTCGATGCCCGCGTTCTGGAAATAGGTCTTGTTGACGATCATGCCGTTCGCGGTGGCCTCTGTGGGCATGGCCATGAGTCGGCCGTTCGAATCCCTGCCGAGGGCGAGGGATGAGGCGAAATATCCCTTGGCCAGCTGGTCGAAGACAGGCTTGCCCGAAAGTGGCTCGAGACTCGAGGTGAAAAGGGGGACATGGGCGCTCGCCAGGCGGGCGATATCGGGCGGGCTGCCGCTCGCGATCATCAGCTTGAGCTTGTTTTCATAGTCCTTGAAAGGAATTACCTGCATGTCGATGGCGACGTTCGGGTGGGCCGTCAGATAGTCCGCCATCGTCTTTTGGAATACATCCGATTCGTTGGCGTCGTTGAACCAGAGCACCGTCAGAGTGGTCTTCGCCTGCGCCGCGGCGGCGAAGGGAAGCGCGAGAGCCAGGATGACAAGGGCCGCGAGCGCGAGCCTTCCTTTCCGTGCCATGAGAACCTCCTCAATCAAAACGATTTGACAACGCGATGAAAATGGACAATACCCCCCAATTCACCGGGCGTCAAGGGAAAAAAGGCCCCTTCGACGAGGGCGGCCTCGACGGATTCACCGCCGAGGCACCTGCCTGATTCCGAAGAGGGCGACTTCGTCCTAATTGAGAAGGCTTGGATCGAGGGGGGCCGGGGCCTGGCCGGCCGCGGCGCTGGCGTTTGTGGCAGCACTGGCGTTCGTGGCAGCGCTCGTCATCGAGCCGGCTGCGGCTGCCGGCGGCTTCGACGGGGGTGGAGAGGTGGCCGCGCTCGCTGGCGAGCTGGCCGCGCTCGCCGGCGAGGCGGCCCCCGGCTGGGACTTGGGCGAGGTCGTCCCCTTCATGGCGTAAGGCGCCCCCGCCTCGGCGCTCGCCGATCGCAGGACCACCGTTCCATCGGCGCCGCGCGAAAGGTAGGGGATGTCGTCGTAGCGATCGACATTGTTCCAGTAGGTCATGCCAAGGTTTTCGCCCTGAATCACCCCCGCCACTTCACGGGCGACGTAGTCGGGATTGTACCAGGTCTTGTCGTAGCTCACGCCCATGTAAAAGGCCTGCACATAGGGGCGCACGATGACACGATCGCGGGCGATGCGCGCGTTGCGCAGGGTGCCGAGGCGATAGATGCGGAAGGGCCTGTCGATCGCCGGCGCCTGCGCGAGGAATCCCTGTTCGAAGTGCGAGGGGTAGAACATCGGGCAGATGACATCCACATAGCGCGCGAGGGTTTCGACGTCCTGACCCGTGCGCGAACCGGAGCGGTACCATCCGTTGGCTCCGTAGATATCGATGCTGATGGGTGCCTTGATGCGTTCGCGGGCGAAGGCGAGAAAGGAGGTGATGGCGCTTTCCTTGTCCATTCCCGGATCCTTCCAGCGATAGGTGGCGTCGTCGAGATTGACGCCGTCGGTCGGGAAGCGAATGTAGTCGAACTGTACCTCGTCGAAGCCCCTTGCGAGGGCCTCGTTCGCGATGGCGACATTGTAGGTCCAGACATCTTCCGAATAGGGATCGACCCAGCGCTCGCCGTTGGGCAAGAGGAGGGGGGGAGAGCCAGCATCCTGGGCGCCGCCGCCCGTCGACGAATCGCCGTCGGCCGTCGGGGGGGCCTCGGTCGATGTCTGCGGGGTCGCCGGCGCGGCGGGGGGCTGCGGGACGCCGGGAATGGGAGGTTGCTGGAGGTTGAAGCCCGAAGGAGGAGCGAGGTCGGAGGCCTTCGCCATCTTGAGCCCGATCCAGGGCTGGTTGTGCTTGGCATCCCACACGGCGTACTTGCCGCCGGCCGCCTTGGCCATGACCTCGTCCTTGAAGACGGGAATGCGCGCGATGAGCCAGACTCCCTTTGCCCTCGCCTCCGCCGCTAGGCCCTCGATGTCGATGGGGTTGCCGAAGCGCGTGAGGGATTTGACGAAGGGGGTCTTGGGTTCGAATCGAAGGCGCCCATTGTCGTCCTTGAGATCGATGACAAAGGCGTTGAGTCCGCGGTCGGCGAGGATGCCGAAGTTCTTGGCTCGACGGGCGGGATTCACGACACTGCTGGCCTGGAGGTAGAGGGCGTTCTTGTTGGCCGCCTCGTGGCGGATGTCCTTCGTGCGGTCGCTTTGGAGGAGCCAGAGCTCGCAGAGATTCGTGGTCTTCCCTTCCTCGTTCCAGGCCAGGGAGAGGAGGGGCGAATCGGCGATGGCCCCCTGGGCCTGGCCTGCGAGATTGGTGGCCTCGATATCTTCGCTGGGCTTTCCGTTGGCGGGAAGCCGCATGACCGCGCCTTCATGGACGAAGCGAAGGCTCCCGTCGGGAAGGGGCGCGAGGGACTCGGCGATGCCGAAATCCTGGCCATTATCCCAGGCCGTCGTAAATTCTGGGCCGGCAAGATCGGAGCGGAAAATCTTTTCTTGAAAGGAATTGGAGGCCCAAAGCCGGCCGGCAGAAGGGCTGCCAACAAGCTTCGAGGAAGATAGGGTGCCGGGGCCTTTTGCCCCTTGGGCCGACACCGTGGAGGCGGCAGGGCCTTCCCCATCTCGGGGCGGCACCCACACGAGGTCGGCCACCTCATCGATGCTCCTCATGGTTGGCATGAGGTACAGCCCGCTGGACACCGAAACCCAGCCGGCCTTGGCTCCGAGCTTGCGCACATACAGGCCCTTGATGGGGTGGCTCGCCCAAATTGCGAGCTCGTTCGTGCCGGGGTAGGGGGCGAGGGCGACGCATTTTAGGCCGGTGGTCGTCGAGGGACTGCCGAAATTGGCCCAGCTCAGGCCGGCGTCGGCCGAATACCAGACCTCGTCCTTTGTGCAGGTGACGAGGCGTTCGCCGCTCGGATCGCTCTTGAGATCCTTGAGGTCCATGATTTCGCGATGGAAAACCTTGGCCCCGTCGACGATGTCCTTATAGGTCTTGAAGGGAAGGCCCTTGTTGCGTTCGTCGAAGGTGACAAGGTCGTTCGAATGGATGATGCCGCGCGAGGTGAGGAAGAACCAGCCCGAGTTGCCGCCTGAGGGCCTGAGGATCTGTCTGACTTCGGCATTCTCGACCAGTTGCGTCGCGCTGCCGTCTTTCAAAGAAATCTTGAAGAGCCCCTGGCGGGAGCCGGCGAGGACCTCCCCCTGTTCAAGGCCCGCTCCGGCCTCGAGGGGCGGAAGGACGACTGTCGCCGCGCTGGTCGGCACGACCGTCCCCTGGGTGACCGCGAAGGCCACGGCGAACCCCGTGGCGAGAACCAGCGTAAGACTGATGAGCTTAGAGCGCGATTTCATGGGTACTCCGACTGCACAGGAAGCGTTTCACGAAGGCTTCCTCTTCAAACTATCGACAGAAAGTCCGGCTTCTTCATCGATTCGCCCCGCGAAGGCGAAGCGTCGCCGCAGCAGGAAGAATGCAACGAGAAGGAGGGGAAGTACAAGAAAGGCGGACCAGTCTCCGCCGAGGATAAGAAAGTCGTAACTGCCATGGATGAAGACGGCCGACGCCAGACCGCGCATCCAGCCCCCCTTGGGGAAGGTGGCGAGGGCATGGCCCCCTTCGCGCATCTTTTCCAGGCCGAGCCAGAAACCGAGCTGCCCCGTCGCGATGGCGTGGAGGGGCACGGCCGTGAGCGAGCGGATCAGGAGAAGATCGGGCCGATGCCAGGTATACACGAAGTTCTCGATGACGGCGAAACCGAGACTGACGGCCACCGCATAGACAATGCCATCGGTGGCCGTCGAGAACTCGGGCCGCCTCCACAGCCATCGTTTAAGGAAGGCGAATTTGAGCCCTTCCTCGACAAGGGCCGCGAGGATGAAGGCTTCGAAGAGGCGCTGTCCGAGGCCGACCAGGGGGGCGGCCGCGTAATAAAGGAAGAACTCGATAATGGCCGCCGGGGCGACCGCGAAAAAGCCGAGGAGGAGGCCCCGGCCGATCATGCCGCCCGATTTCCGCGGGGCCGATTCCCGCCCGGCTGGCTCCCCTCGCGCCGACCATGGCTCGATTCGCGCTGACTGTGAGTCGATTCGCGCTGACTGTGAGTCGGTTCGCGCCGACCACCCAGGGGTCGTATCGAGGTTCCGGGCATTGTTCCGGCGCAACCAGAACAGGATGGGCAGGGCGGGAAGGAGGGCGAGGAGAAAGCCGCCGACAAGATCGAGCATCACAAACACTATGCCCGCGGCGGGAGGCCTTGTTCAACGGGGCAACCGCGTTTCAGCCTTCCACGAGGCGCATTTCGCTCTTCCACGAGGCGCATTTCGCCCTTCCACCAGGCCATTTTCGTGGGCCCGACCCTTCCGTCGGGGCTGCTACAAACCCTTCCCCCTCCCGTACATCCGGGAAATCCCGGCGAGCTCTTTG
Organism: bacterium; assembly: GCA_021782015.1. Classification (GTDB taxonomy): domain Bacteria; phylum Spirochaetota; class Spirochaetia; order Treponematales; family Rectinemataceae; genus CAIJMU01. The sequence goes on from JAJXVS010000170.1 coordinate 7,765, forward strand.
GCGAGTGCGGGGCTAAAAGCACCTTCCCCCATGCGCCAGCTCCAGTTTCCGCCGAGCACCGACGGGCGGTTCATTCTCGCCTCGGAGCCGAGGCCGAGAATGTCCTGCATAGGCGCGATGGCCCAGGCCGCGACCGACTTCCAGGCTTCGCGGAGGATGCCTCGCACGAGGTCGGAACCTTCGCAGCCGAGGTAATCTGAAACATAGCGACGCTCGGCCGGACTCGCCTCGGCGAGCCATCCGGCGAGGGTGTCGTTGTCGTGGGTGCCCGTGTAGACGACGGTTCGCCTCTCGTAGTTGTGGGGGAGAAAGCTGTTCTCAGGGTTGAAGGCACTGCCGCTCTCATTCGCGTCGAAGGCGAACTCCAGGACGCGCATGCCCGGAAAGCCCGACTCGTCGCGGAGGGCCCTCACCTCCTCGGTGATGAAGCCGAGGTCTTCGGCGATGATCGGGGCCCCGGCCCCGAGTTCCTCGCGCAGCCTGGCGAAGAGTTGACGGCCCGGAGCCTTCCGCCATTCGCCGTTACGCGCCGTCGACTCGCCGAAGGGCACAGCCCAAAAGGCCTCGAAACCGCGGAAGTGGTCGACGCGCACGGCGTCGCAGACCCGGAGGACGGAGCGCAGCCTCGCGATCCACCAGGCGAATCCTTCCCTCACGTGTTCGTCCCAATTATACAGGGGATTTCCCCAGAGCTGGCCGTCAGCGGAAAAATAATCCGGAGGAACGCCGGCGACGAAGGTGGGGCGGCCCTTTCCGCCGAGGAGGAAGAGGTCGCGCCTCGTCCAGACGTCGGCCGAGTCGAGGGCCACGAAGATGGGGATGTCGCCGAT
>JAJXVS010000171.1 GCA_021782015.1 bacterium
GTCGCTCCTCGGCCGCCCGCCGGCGGCCTCGTCGGGGTTCACTACGCTCGCGCAGCTCGCTTCGTTCACCCACATTGCGCCCGCCCGCGAATCCTCGGGTACTCGGATTCGCCCAAATGGGCGGTCGCAACGTCGTCAACTGGAAGGCCGTTAGGCGAAATATAGTTTTGGGAAAATACGAGCCGCGGCCATCCGTGGCCGCGGAAGCGGCACGAATGGTGACATCCTGCGCTCAAATGGAAGAGCGATCTAGATTTATTAGCGAAAGTTGCTTGGCAAAAGAAGCAGAAATGTTACTTGCTTTTAATCACCCACATCCTATAATACTTCTCAGATGCTCAAATTCAATAGGAGGAAAGGTATGCTTAACAGAATCTTAACTAGTGTTCTCATTTTTATTGGTATAATGGCTAGCGCTGAACCTTCGCTCGGGACAACGTCCGTTATGCTTGGAGCGAATTACTTTGGCCTAACAGGGAGCGGTGATACTGGTCCATACGAGTTGAATATCGCAGGGTATTCTGCCAAGCATTTTATGGGTGAAGTGTCCCTTCTCGCACATATTATTACGCCAACAAATGATAACAAACTTTCATCAAGAACCGTCCCAAATGCTATAGGATCATTTATATTTGCAGTAAAGTACTATTTTAGCGAAAATTGTGTTGGCCCGAATATTGGAGCTGGAGCATGGATTGCCGATAGATATATAGATTCAACAAATCAAAATACAGATTCTGGTCCGATATTGATTATTGGTCAAGATTGGCTATTGTTTAATCTAGCAAAGGTAAGTTTCGAAGCTCGGTGTCCGGTGTCTTTTCCGTATTGGGGTGGAACACTTAACGCGCATCCTACAGTAAATATTTTGGCTGGCTTGAGATTCTAAAAAATGTTAGGAACTATTTTGTTTTTCCATCGTGACAAGGCTCGGTGCGGCAATGCCGCAGGCCGACACCTAACAAGACGAGCCGCACTGGTCGCCCCTTCGGGGCTCCTCGGGAATCACAGAATTCCTGAAATTGTCTTCGTGCCAACGATGTGCTGAAATGCAAATATAAGTTGATAGCAAATTGCATTGGAGTATGCGCTAAGCGCCGTCCTGTCGCTTGGCGGACCAACTGTCGGGGCGCAAATTGAATTGATCAAATAGGGCCTGTTTTTCTCAGATTTCTTGGGATCGATTATAGAGTCTCTCAGGCAGAATTGACCGATAAAGGGAAGGGGCGGAGGTCTTCGCAGGACCGCCGCCCCTCATCGCGCCGCTTGTCACTCACACAAGTGGTACTACCCGTGTCGGCCAGTTTGGCCCAAATCATGAGCCAAGGGAAGCTCTTCCCCTGGACCCGACCGCCGCGGTGTCCGCGCTGCGGCTGCCGGAAGCTCTGGGGGCATGGCTATGTCGGGCGCTACTTCGACGGTTTCTCGGAGCAGATCTGGATGAAGCGCTGGCGCTGTGTCGAATGCGGGGCGGTGCATACATGCCGTCCGACGACCCATTGGCGGCGCTTCCTCGCTCCGATCGCGGTCATCCTCGCGAGCCTTGCCGCCAAGCTCGGTGGACTCCCCTGGCCGCGGGACGAGAGCCGCCAGCGCCAGCAATACTGGCATCGGGGCTATCTCATCCAGAGCCGCTTCGATGGGCTCCCTTCTGTATCGATCGATGAACTCTTGGACCGCCTCGTCATCGTGGCGACGCATTCGACCGCCGACCGCACGACATTGCCCGTTCCGGACCCTCCCCACCGAAACTTGGCGGCGACAGGACCGCCGTAGGCCCCGATCATATGCGGTGGAGGTACCGCAATGGACCAGGATCTACGCAGGAACATCTCACTCTTCCGCTTCACGATCGTCAGCCCGCTGGTGAACAGGAAAGGCATGAGCCGGGGGGAGCAGGAAGCCGTCCTCCGCGACATCCTGGCGAAGGATTGGGAGATCCCCGGCTCGCCTCGCTCCTCGATCGCGCGGTCGACGGTGCTGCGGTGGGTCGCGCTCTACGAGAAGTCAGGAAGGCGAATAGAGTCGCTCGAACCCCAGCCCAGGAAGGATCGCGGCACGAGCAGAGCCCTCGACGCCGAACTGGAAGCGGCTCTCGTCACGCTCCGCAAGGAGCACTCGGCCGTCAGCCTGCCGGTCTTCGTGAAGCTCGCTCGGAGCCGGAATATCCTCGACGGGACGGACAAGGGCCCGTCGAAGGACAGCCTCTACCGGCTCTTCAAGCGGCATGGCCTCGAGAAAGATACGCGGTTGCCCGAAGACCGCCGGCGCTTCGAAACCGAACTCCCGAACGACATGTGGCAGTCCGACTGCATGCACGGTCCGCAGGTCGCCTTCGAAGGCCGGCTCAGGAAGGCCTATCTTTTCGCTATCATCGATGACCATTCGCGGCTCGTCACCCACGCCCAGTTCTATCTCTCCGAGAGCCTCGACTGCTTCCGCGACTGCCTCATCTCAGGCCTCGAAAAGCGCGGGCTTCCCCGCAGGCTCTATGTCGACAACGGGGCCGCATTCAAGTCGAACGCCCTCGCGTACACCTGCGGCAGGCTCGGCATCGCACTCCTCCACTCGCGCCCCTACATACCGGAAGGGCGCGGCAAAATCGAGCGCTTCTTCCTCACCATCAGGAAGCAGCTCCTGCCGACCCTCCCCGACAGCCTCTCGCTCGAGCGGCTCAACGAGCTCCTCGCGGATTGGATTGACGGGGACTACCATACGCGGATCCATTCTTCGATCGGCCAGACGCCGATCGCACGCTACCTCGCCAAGGTCGCGCTCTTGCGACCCGCACCGAAGGATCTTCGCGACTACTTCCGCATCGCGGTCCGGCGCAAGGTTGCCAAAGATCGTACCATCACCCTCCTCGGCCGCAACTTCGAGGCTCCTGTCGGTCTCATCGGCCAGTCCGTCACGCTCCTCTTCCATGAGCGCGATCTCGAGCGCGTCGAGATATTCAAGGACGAGGTCTCGCAGGGTTTCCTCGTCCGTCTCGACCAGGTCGTCAACTCCCGCATCAGGCGGTCGCAGAACCTCAACTCGGAGATCGTCCCGCCCTCGCCCCCGCCGCTCTTACCACCTTCTCCGCCGCGATCGGGCTCGCTCTTCGGCCCGCAGTCCGACAAAGGAGGTGCGGCATGATAGCGCTCACCACCGCCTGGGGCCTCTCCCGCGAACCCTTCGCCCAGGACGTCCCCGTCAAGGAACTCTTCCCCCTTCCCGGCCTCGGGCCCTTCATCGACCGCTTCGACTACGCTGTCGCCAATGGCCTTTCCACCGTCATCACCGGCGAAGTCGGCTCCGGCAAGAGCACCTCACTGCGCGCGGCCGCCGAGCGGCTCCACCCCTCTGAGTACCGCGTCATCTCCCTCATCGCCACATCAGGCTCCCTCATGGAACTCCTCCGCCAGATCTGCATCGCTCTCGGCGACCCGCCCATGTCCAACTCCATCGCCAAGATGATCGCGCTCGTCCGCGCCCTCCTCCTCGACATAGCCAGCAAAAAGCAGATCCCTGTTCTCCTCATCGACGAGGCCCATCTCCTCCGCCTCGACGTCTTCGATCAACTCCACACCGTCGCCCAGGCAGACTTCGATTCTCGTACCCTTGTCCCTATAGTCCTCTCGGGACAGATCGCCCTCATCGACAAGCTCCTCTTTCACACCTCCAAGCCCTTCGCGTCCCGCATCGTCGGCAGGAGCCACATGGAGGCCCTCCAGCGCGAGCACATGGCCGACTACCTCGCCCATCACGTCTCGATCGCCGGCGCCACCAAGCCGCTCTTCTCCGCCGACGCCGTCACCGCCATCCACCAGAGCTCCGGCGGCATGCTCCGCCGCGCCGGGAACCTCGCTCGCGGCGCCCTCATGGCGGCGGTTATTGAACACTGCCCCATCGCCACCGCCGAGCACGTCCGCATCGCGTCGACGGAGATTATGTAGATACATGCCTCAGCGTCCCACCTTCCGGCGGACGCAGGGCCTTCGGCCAAAAATCAGGGGTATGTGCGTGTCAGGAATACGTGCGAGGAAGTGTCAGATCAGCGTGCGAGGCGGACCAACTGGCGGGATCCCCGGATCATGCAGACTAACGCCCTCCGAAGGAGGCTGCCCTCTTGCACCCCGAACCCCAAAGCGTCATACTTGTGTGACAAGGAGGTAGCTCGATGCTTTCACTTCGGCTCCCCGACGAGCTCGAGGCCCGGCTCGATAAGCTGGCGACCTCGACGCATCGCACCAAGTCCTTTTATGCCCGCCAGGCCATCGAACTCCACATCGAGGATCTCGAGGACCTCTACCTCGCCGAGAAGGCCTATGGTGAGTACAAGGCCGGCAAGGCCACCGCCCGGCCCATTGAAGACGTAGCCCGCGAGTATGGGATTTAGGGTCACGATCCTCACCTCGGCGGAAAAGGCGCTCGCGAAGCTCGACAAGCCACTCCGCGAGCGCGCGCTCCATTTTCTCAAGGACGAGTTCCCTGGCCTTGAGGATCCCCGAAGCATTGGGGCTGCCCTTTCGGGGAATCTTGGGGAATTCTGGAAATATCGGCGCGGGACATTGCGGTTCATTTGCCGCATCGAGGACGATGAACTCGTAATCCTGGTTGTGAAGATTGGCAATCGTAAGGATGTCTATAAGTCAAAGTAAAGACCGGAGGACTTGGTTGTTTACTCCTAATGAACTCAAACGCCGGGCAATCGAGTTTTCTAGCGAACACGCGGACGACAGTGATGAAAAATCTGAGTCTCAAAACTTCTGGCGCGACTTCTTCGATATCTTCGGACTCACTCCCCGCCGGATTGGCGTATTCGAGGCGCGGGCGCGATCACGGTGATGGCCGAGCGAGGTCTTCGGGTGGGAGCCCTCCCGCCCATGAAGGTGAAGGCCGGGAAGTTCTGGACCGTTTCGAAGGGGAAGGAGCAGACGGGCGCTCTGCCCGAGGCGGCGATCGAGGTGGCGGGACTCCCGCTCAGGGCCCCCTTGTCGTACTTTTGAAGCTCAGGATTGAAAAGCTGGCAATAAAGAACGGCGCCCCTACGATGAAAAGAAAATCGACGCATCTTGCCCTTCCTTTGAAACTTTTCTCACAGAAAAGTCTCACAATGGATTTTGAGGACAAGGCGCCGATTTTTTCGGTGGCCTAATTACTTACCCTGTATAGCCGAGACCGGGAATCGGCTTCCGTCCTCGTGCGTCCTGCCCTCGGACTCCAGCCCGGGGAAGTCGCTCTCGGCGCCTCCGCGCGCTCAAATGATCGCGCGCTTCCGTGGCGCCTCGACCGGACGCATCCTCAGATGATCGGATGCGTCCGGAGCAACTTCCCTTCGATTCCCGGTCTCGTCTTATTGAAACAAAAAACCCTCCGTGTGGGAGGGTTTTTTGTTTTTAGCCGAGACCGGGAATCGAACCCGGTACCTGCGCATTACGAGTGCGCCGCTCTGCCAAGTGAGCTATCTCGGCGGGTCCTTGTGCCGAACCGCGGCGTGGAGAATAGCCGAGAGATTCGGAACGGGTCAAGGGGACAGGAGGTCGGGCAACGTACCTCTATTCCCTCCCATGACTTGCCGTTCCGGCACCCTACTTCTTTCGCTTGGAATTGACGAAGCGCTGGAAGTCGCTGATGTTCCGCACGATGATGCGGTCGGGGAATATTTCAAGACGGCGCTGGTTGGCGAAGTGGCCGAGAACGGCCTGTACTTCCGCGGCCGACATGCCGGCCCAATGGGCGACATCTTCCTGGCTGACCTTGAACTCGCGCTTTTCGCCGTCGCTGTCGGATCCGGTGACCGCCGCCTGGGTTTCCGAGAGCATCAGGAAGACATCCGCGATTCGCGCCTGCGGATCGTCGAGGGTGAGGATCATGAAGCGGCGCTTCTGGTCCCAAATGCGCTTGGTGAAGAGTTTGAGGAGGCGGAGGGCGATCTGGGGATTGCCCATCATGAGCACTTCGAAATTGGCGCGGTTGAACTCGAGGACCTTGACCGTATCGACACATTGGGCGGTCGCCGAGCGGGGTGCACCTTCCAATATGGCCATTTCGCCGAAAATCTCGGGAGGCTGGAGGATGTCGATGGTCTTCTCAATATCGCCGACAATTTTCGAGATCTTCACCCTGCCGGCCTGGATGAGGTAAAAGCTGTCACCGGGCTCGTATTCGGCGAAAATGATTTCGCCGGGATGGAAGGTGCGAGCGAAGCGGGTAAAAGAGGAAAGATCAGCCATTTTGGCCCGCCTCCAGGCGCTTGAGCGCCCGCATCGCCTTGAGTCGCGGCGCCGCGTCCTCGTCCTGTTCCATCGTCAGTATTTTCTTGTAGAAGCCCTTGGCTCGCTCGACATCGCCCTTCTTTTCCCAGCCCTGGCCGATGAAGTAGAGAATGTCGACGAGGTCGGGATGGCGGGGGGTGTTCTGGACGATGCCCGTGAAGTGTTTGATCGCGCCGTCGTAATCCTTGAGCATGAAAAGCGAACGGCCGATATCGTAGATGGCCTTCGAGCTGTATTCCGGATCCTCGTTGCCCGCGACTATTTTCTTGAACAACGAGAGGGCTTCTTTGTACTTCTCCTGGCTGAAAAGGCTGACTCCCTCGTAATAAGTTTTGGCCGTCATGGAGAGTTGTTCGCCGGGCTCCTTTTCGGGGTCGTCCCGGGAGGAAGTCCCGGACGCGGCCGCAGATTTCTGGGTCGAACCTCGCAGGGCCTTGTCGACGACCATGGGCGCCGGCCCCTTGCCGTCACCGAATTTTTGCGAGGCGTTTTCGGCCGATTCGAGATAATGGCTCGCCTCGGCCGCGAGGCTTCCTGTCGGATAATAGGTCAAATAGCGGCTGAAGATGTAGCGAGCCTGGCTATATTGCCGGTTTTTGAGGTAATAGGTGCCCGTCGAAAAGAGGCCGGTTTCCGGGCTGAGGCTCTCTCCATGCTCGAGGAGGTTTTCCACCATTTTGTGGACCCGCCTGAGCTGGTTGGAAAAAACCTTGAGCATTTTCATGATGATGCGGGTATTCGCCTGGGAGAACAGCTCGAATTCTGGGACGGTGAAGGCGAGGACGGTCGCATCGGTCTGGACGACGGCATTTTCCTCGCGGGGATACTTGCCGAGGCCACTTTTGACACCGAAAAACTCCCCCACCTGCACTATGTCGTGGATGTCCTTGCCGGTTTCGATGTCGTTGTAATTGAGGCTCACCCTCCCCGATTGGAGGATGAATATGCGATCGCTCACGTCGCCTTGAAAATAGATGACCGAGTTCGCCCTGTATGCTCCCGCTTTTGGCATCAGCCAACTCCACCTTCGACCTGCTCGCCGGCACTTCCGTCGGTCGGCTTATCACCCATCCGCGGGCAACCTTCGTCGCCATGGCATGCCCCTGGTATCCACGGATCAGGCAGGTTCAGTTTAGTCGATGGCATCCTTCATTTCCAGTCACCCAACGATCAGGGCTCGAAGGGCAGATAGTCGAGCTTCTTGGCGAAACCGATGGCCTTCCGCACCTGGCGATAGAGGGCTGCGGGGTTTCCGAGAACCAGGTAGTCGCGTCCGCCTATCGCGATGCGGGTGACGGGACGGTTTTCGCGGGTGAACAGATCGGCATAGCGGTCTTCGAGCCCCAACAAGGGGCTTCCTCGGTGAACGAGGAGTTCGAGATCCTCCATCCGCGATTCGACGAGGTTTTCGAAGGGGTCATCGCGGCGGGCGCTGAATACGGCGATGTCGGCGAGCTTCCCGCTTTCGATCGTCCCCGCCTCCTTGGCAATGCGGAAGGCCTTGGCCCCGTTGATCGTCACCATGTCGAAGAGGGTCTTGGCGGGAAGTTCCTCTCCGTAGAGGTCGCGGTAGGCCTGGCGGGCCGCGCGCATCTCCTCGAGAAGATTGGCCGAGCCGGTGTGGGTCGAATCGGTGCCGAGCGCCACGTTGATGTTGGCACGAAGCAGTTTGCGGATCTTGCAGGTGACGTTGAACATGAAAAGGTTCGACGCAGGGCACCAGGCAACGCTCGCCCCTGCCTTCTTCACCTTGCGAATATCCTCATCGGAAAAGCCGATGCAGTGGATGAGGACGTCATGCTCGGTAAGGCAGCCCGCTCGTTCGAGGACGCCCACGCCGTCCTGCGATTCGGGATCGAAGCCTTCTTCGAGGTGGGTGATAAAGGGCCAGTCGCGCTCGACGGCCCATGAATGCTCGATTTCCATGCCATCGCCCCACTTGAGGTCGAAGGAGGAGCACTCGTGGGCGAGGCAGTACTCGCGGATCACGCGAATGGGAAGCTTGTCGATGAAGGGTTCGTTGAATTGGTGGGGGAAGTGGTCGTTGACGGTGGTGACGCCAGAAAAGAGGTTCTTCCAGGCTCCGAGGGCGTACATCTGTTCGATGGTGATGTTGGCGCGCTCGGCATAGACGGCGGAGGCCTTAAGGTCGGCGTCCCAGGGGCCCCAGTTCACGTAGAAGGTACCCGGGGCCGGGCCGACGCGGGGCGTGTAGTTTCCCCTGAGGTGGTCATGGACGTTGATAAGGCCG
>JAJXVS010000172.1 GCA_021782015.1 bacterium
CGGGTCATAGGTGTACACCTTCCCCGAGTTCGTGTCCGTCATGTAGAGCAGGGTCTTGTACAGGGGCGTTGTCGTCGTGGTCGTCGCGGTCGACGTCGAACTCGACCCGAACAGTCCAGCCACCTGACAGCTTGAAAGCGAAAACAGGATCGATGCGGCAATGGCGAGGCCAGCCGCCCTTGGAAAGGGGTGCGCGTGTCGTACCATGGAGTGCTCCTAACTGGTTGATTTCAGGGCTTGAACTCAAGCCCCGTGCGGATTTTCGTGCCCGGCATCGGATAGCCGTCGACGACGGAATAGGCCTCGCCCAGGAGATTGTCCACGGCGAGGTAGAGCGAAAATCTTTTATTTACATGGGTTCTGACGATCGCGTCGAGGACGAAGTATGAGGGGTCCATCGCGACATTGGCGGTGTTGAGATAGCGTGGCGACACGAAGGTTTCGGAAAGGGTCCAGGCGGCGCCGGCGAGGTTGCCCGTGATCGAGGCCTTGAGATTGTGCTCCGGCGTAAAAGGAAGGCGCTTGTCGTCGGCGAAGCCCAGCCCGCCGTCGAGGGCGAAGGATCGGAGATAGGAATAATTGGTCGTAACCTCGAGGCCGTCGGCGAGTTTGGCGTGGAGATCGAGTTCGGCGCCGGGATAGAAGGCCACTCCGTAGTTGCTCGGCCGCCAGATGCCATCGCTGCCGGGCTCCCAGAGGATGACATCCTGGGCGTAGCGGGCGTAGAGGGTGGCGGAGAATCCGAAGGCCTGCCGCGAGCGCTCATAGCCGACATCGAGTTCGTAGGCGGTCTCGGGCTTGAGGGAGGGATTGCCCTGGGCCCCGTCGGAGGCGGGCCAGTACAGATCGTCGAAACAGGGAACGCGATAGGTTCGCGTCAGGTTGGCCTTGAGACTCTCGCCGTCGGCGAGCTCATAGGATGCGCCCATGGCCGCGCCGATGCCGCCCAGAGGCGCATTCGGTGAAAAATCAGAGTAGTAGTCGTATCGCAGCGAGGGCCTGATGACGAGCTTTCCGATGGTCATGGCCGGCTCGACGAAGGCTCCCCCCGTGAGTCTTGTCGGGCTGCCCAGGTCGTTGCTCGAGGCGCCGATCCACGAAAAGGACGATCCATAGACGAGGGTGAAGGCGTCGCCGAGGTAGGCCTTCTGCGAAAGCTCGGTCCCGGCCGTAAGCGATTTGTGGTGGCCGTTGTTGGCGGGGGCCGCGGAATCGACATAGTCGACCGAGGCGTACTCGGCGTGGGCCGTCGCGTCGAGGGTAAAGGCGTCGGAGAGAAATCTGTCGGCATTGTAATTGAGAGCCACACGGGCGGAGCTGTCGTCCTCGATGGCGGTGAGGGAGGGCAGGGCTTCGGAACCAGGTACTCCCTTTTTCGAATAGGCCCCCGAGGCGTCGAGATTGAGCGTCGCGTCGGGAAGGTCGAGGCCCGCGCCGAGGGCGAGATCGCCCGAAAGGAGTTCCGCGTTCTGCCGCTGCCGCTGGTCGCCATTCGCATCTATATAGGTGTAATTATTGCCGGCCTGCTCAGCCCCCCCCGCCATGCGGAAGGACGCGCTTCCGACCCGCGGCCCCCACGAGAAGGACAGCTTCTGCGAATCGACGAGGTCGGAGGCCGAGGCACCCTCCTTCGTCTTGGAAAGACCCAAGCCCACGACGCGGCTTTGTGGAAGGTAGCTTCCGTTTTCGATCGAGAAGGCGAAGGGTCGCGGTTGCTTTTTGGTGATGATGTTGATGACCCCGCCCACCGCGTCGCCGCCGTAGAGCGAACTCGATCCGCCCCGCACGACCTCGATGCGATCGACATTGTCGAGGGGCAGGCGCGTGAGATCGGCCAGGCCCGTGAGGGGGTCGTTGGCCCGAACCCCGTCGACGAGGACAAGGACCTGGTTCGACGTGGAACCGCGAATCGTGGCCGAAAGCTGGGCGCCGGCCGCGCCCTTGTCGGTGATCTCGACCCCGGGCACGAGGGTGAGGGCCTCGGCGACAGTCGTGACGCCTTGCGAGCGAATCGTAGCCGAATCCACGACCGATACAGCCTGTGGCGCGACGCTCGTGGGTTCCTGGATACGAGAGGCCGTTATCTCGATCGTCGCGAGGGCGCCGCTCCCATCCGCGACAGAGCCGCTCCCATCTGCGACAGGGCCTTGCGCCTGCGCGACAGAGGGACTCCTATCCGCAAAGGCCCCCAGAAGGCCCGAGGAATAAAAAAATACAATTAATGCCAATGATTGCCCGACAACCCGGGATGGACGAACGCTCACGCCGACTCCTTTGCCGCGAAGGAAGGGGTTTTCGAGCGGTATCCTGACTCCCGGATCGTCTTACTTGCGACGCCTTCTCACGGATACTTCCGCAATGGCTTTGCCTTCCCGACCCGCCAAAGGATTATCCCAAGACGAACCACGAAAGCCTGTCGCTTTCATTCCCGGTTACAGTGGCGCGACCGTCACGGAATTGAACCGTATTCCTCGGTCGAAAACCCGGCGCCCCATTCATAAACCTCTTCGACATGGCTGTCAACGACGGAATCGAATGGGCGCGTCGCGCCGCACCGGCGCGACCGGGCTCTCCGCTCCTATCCCTCCCCCGCAAAACCCTTTTGGAGGACGGTCTCGCGTCGCGAGCCCGTCCCGGGCCGACTGTGGCGGGGTCGGGGATAGGAGCTCCGATCCCTCGCGCGTCACAGGGCGGCCACGTCAGCGACTAATCGGTATTCTTACGGTAAATCGGCAACCGCTGGGCGAAAGGTTCTCCGCCTCGATTCCTCCGCGGAGCCGCATGACTATCCCGTAGATGATCGAGAGGCCCAGCCCCATGTGTCCCTGCGATTGGCTCTTGGTCGAGTAGAATGGAAAGAAGATCTTGTCCTTCGATTCGGCGTCGATTCCACCGCCGGAGTCTTCGACGCGGAGGAGGGCCCATTCAATATCATCCGAAGTCTCGACGGCGAGTTCGATCCGCAGGGCCCCGCCGTCGGGCATCGCGTCGAAGGCATTCTTGATGAGATTGAGCACTACCTGCTTCATTTCGGCCCGATTTGCCAGGACGATGATTCCATCGGCCGCGTGTCGGATATCGAGACTCACGCCGCGTTTCTTGGCATTGGGAAGGACCAGGGCGACGAGGGTGGCCAGGAGCTCGCCCAAGTCGAGCCTTTCCACCTCTATGGCCCTATCCTCGGAAAAGACGATCAGGTTTTCCACGATATGCTCGATGCTTTCCACTTCCTCCTCGAGCAATCCCAGGGTATCGGCCAGCATCTTGTCACTGATTTTCAGCTTCAGAAAATCGACATAGTTGTAAATAGTTTCGAGAGGATTGTTGATCTCGTGGGCGACGCCGGCCGAAAGAAGGCCGATGGAGGCCAGTTTCTCGGAGACGGCTATCTGGCCGAGTATCTTTTCCTGTTCGGTCCTGTCGTTCATGATGATCATGCTTCCGATATAGGCTTCGCCGTCGAGTATCGGATTAATGACAATATCGACATTCTTTGGATGCCCCGCGAGATTGAGGGAGGCGTTATAAAGGACATCGCCGCGCCGGGCGAGGAGGGCCCCGAGAATCTGAATCCGCAGGGCTTCGTTATCGACGTCGAAGAGCCTCTCCACCGGCTGCCCCTGGCAGTCGAGAGCCTTGGGCCCGAAGAAGGCCATCGCGTCGTGGTTCATGAGTTTTATGGCGTTTTGCCCATCGACCACGATCAAATTGAGGGGAAGCCGCTCGAGAATGGCCTCGTTGAATTTCAGGAATTGGTAGAATTCCTGGTTGACGTCCCCCGTCCTTGCGCTCGTCGATACCTGGGTGTAGGCAAGCTTGATAAGGCTCACCGTGTCGATCTTCGACACCTCGTCCGTGATGAGCCTTCGCCCTTTGCGGATTATGGTGACGCGTTGGGCGATCTCATAGATATCCTCGATTCTATGCGTTATGAAGAGCACGGAATTTCCGGCCGCCGTGAGCCTTCGCAGTGCGTCGCGCACATTGGCGAAATCCTTCGCCGTTAGCCGTTCGAGTGACTCGTCGAGTATGAGAAGTTGCGGCTTCGATCTTAGGTGTCTGAGTATGTCGACCAGAACCCGCTCGGGCAGGGAGAGGGACCTCATCGTCGCGTGGGCGTCGATCTCCGCGCTCATCGAGGCGAGGTAGCGTTGGGCCTCGGCGAGAACTCGATGCGAGTCGTAAAAGAATCCGGGAAATATGTCTTTGCGATTGCAGAATAGATTTTCCGCCACCGACTGGTGCTGGAACAGTTCTGTCTCCTGCGACACGAGCTCGATGCCGAGCTTCGTGGCGGACTTGATGCTCAGCCCCGCAAGCTCGCGGCCTTCCCATACAAGGAGGCCGGTGTCGGGTTTCTGGAGACCGGCCAGGATGCGCGCGATCGAGGACTTGCCCGCTCCATGCTCTCCCACGATCGCGTGGATCTCGCCGTGCCGGAGAGAGAAATCGACTCCGTCGAGGACATTCGAATAGCCGTAGGAAAGGTGTACGTTCCTGAGGTCGAAGAGTGCCTGTTCACCCATCGAGGAGTCCGTATTTATGCAACTTATTGTAAAGGGTTGCCCGGCTCATCGAAAGGCTTTCGGCGGCCCGCCTTTTATTGCCTCCCGCTTCCAGGAGTTTCCTTTGAATGAGGCTCTTCTCGAATGATTCACGAATGCTGCCTATCTCGGGCGTGCCGCCCTTCTTGGTCGCCATGATCGGCAGGTCGGAGGGCAGGATGCTTTGATCCATCGAGATCGTCGCCGCGTAGAAGACGGCGCTTTTAAGTTCGCGGATATTGCCCGGCCAGTCATAGGCCGCGAGAATGCTTTCGGTTTCGGCGTCGAAGCGTTTGGAGTTTTGCGGCCCGGGGACGCCGGCTTCGCGCAGGAAGTGCCGCGCGAGGGGAATGATGTCTTCCGGCCTGTCGCGAAGCGGCGGAACGATGATCGTCGCCGTATTGAGGCGGTAGAGGAGGTCGCTCCGGAATTTGCCGGCGGCGATTTCGGCATCGAGGTTCTTGTTGGTGGCGGCGATGAAGCGCAGGTCGATTGCGATGGTCTCGCTCCCTCCTAGGCGCCTGATCTCCTTGTTCTGAATGGCGCGGAGGATCTTGGCCTGGATGCCAATCTGCATATCGCCGATCTCGTCGAGAAAAAGGGTCGTGCGCTGCGAACGCTCGAATACTCCGCGGAAGACGCTTGTCGCGCCGGTGAAGGCCCCTCGTTCATGCCCGAACAACTCGTTGTCGAGGAGGGACTCCGGAAAGGCGGCGCAGTTTACCGTTTGCATCGTCATCGAGGCGCGGCTCGAGTTCTCGTGTATGTAGCCCGCCACGAGTTCTTTGCCCGAGCCGCTCTCTCCATAGATGAGGATCGGCAGGTCGGAAGAGGCCAGCCTCGCGGCTCGAGCGAGAAGGTCCCTCATCGCCGCGCTTTCCGCGACGATCGGGATGCCATGCGCCGTGGACCGCAGTCTGCGATTTTCCTCTTCGAGGCCGGAGAGCTTGAGCGCATTCTCCAAGACCTTGAGGAGCTTATCGATGCGCACCGGTTTTTGCAGATAGTCGAAGGCGCCCAGTTTTATGGACTCGACGGCTATTTCGAGGGTGCCATAGCCGGTGATGACGACAACCGGCAAGGAGGGGTTTTGCTTGAGCATTTTCGGCAAGAGGCCGAGGCCATTCTCGTCGCCCAAGCGAATATCGAGGAGGACGACGTCGACTCTCTCCTTGGCGAGAGACTCCAGGGCGCTTGTGCCGTTATAGGCCGAGATGAAGCGGTAGCCCCTCTCGCGGAGACTCGCGCCGAGGCTTTCGCACAGACGCTCCCGGTCGTCGATGATCAAAACCGTCTTTTGCATGTCCAGCATTTAGACACCTTGTTGTCGAATATGTCCAAGCCTTATACATCCGCTTGAACAATCCGGCAATCTTTTTCTTCTGGCAGGGGTAAAATCGCCAAAATCCTTAGCCTCTTTGGGGGGAAATGCTGATAAATGAAGAAAAATCGCCCATCTCGCCGATATTCCTGAATACGTGGTCGATTTGGCATGCTAATTGCAATGATCAAGATGGGCGAGTCTGAGGAGCGATAGAGGAAATGCAAGCAATCCTGACCTTTCACGGAATCGACAAACATTTCGGAGGCATCCATGCGCTCAAGGATGTCAGCTTTGAAATTGAAAAAGGTCAGGTCTGCGCCCTCATGGGTGAGAACGGAGCCGGGAAAAGCACCCTGGGCAAGGTGATAACGGGAGTCGTTCAGTCCGATTCCGGCGCCATGGAATTTGAGGGTCGTCCACACGACCCCCATTCTTCCCTCGACGCTCAGCGCGATGGCATCAGCATCATATTCCAGGAACTCGACCTCTTTCCTCATCAAAGCGTCGCGCAGAATCTCATCATTGGAAACCTCAAGTTGCTGCCCAGGCAGGCGGGCTTTCTGAGCGATCGGGCCCTCGACGCCATGTCCCGTCCCTGGCTTGAACGGGTGGGACTCGACCTATCGCCGTCGACCCCTCTGGGCCGCCTGCCGATAGCGCATGTGCAATTGGTATCGATAGCCCGTGCCTTGAGCATGGAATCGCGGCTGATCGTAATGGACGAACCGACGAGCGCGATCACCAACGAGGCGGTCGATACGCTTTTTTCCCTCATCGAGAGCCTGAAAAAGGACGGCGTGACGATCATCTTCATCTCCCACAAGATGGACGAAATTTTCCGGATCGCCGATTCGATCGTAGTTATGAGGGACGGCGCCTATATCGGGACGAAACGACGGACCGAGACGAGCCCGGGCGAAATCGTTTCGATGATGGTGGGCAGGCAGATACCCGAAGGCTCCCACCAGAAAAGCTGGAAGAAGGACAAGGTCGTCCTTTCCTTCGATTCGGTCAGCACAGCCAAGCTCAAGAAAGTCTCTTTCGAACTTCATGAAGGCGAGGTTTTGGGGGTGGCGGGACTCGTCGGGGCGGGCAGGAGCGAGCTCGGCGCGGCGCTGTTCGGAATCGACGCGATTCGCGAAGGCTCGATAGCCCTTGAGGGGCGGCGAATCGAGGAGGGCTCGCCGCGAAAATCATTGAAAAGAGGAATTGGTTTGATTCCGGAGGACAGGAAACTCCAGGGTCTCCTCATGCAGCAGTCGGTGAGGGATAACGTGGCACTGGCGGTTGTCGAGCGAAACCACATACTTGGTTTTATGAAACGAAGCCATGTCAACAGTTTGGTCGGGAGCGTCTTCGAATCGACGCGGATCAAGGCCGCTTCTCCCGAAGTCTGCATCAATACCTTAAGCGGCGGGAATCAGCAGAAGGCCCTCGTGGGGCGATGGCTCCTTGTCGGTTCCCAGGTGCTCTTCCTCGACGATCCCACGCGCGGTGTCGACATCGGCGCAAAGGAGGACATCTATCAAATCATAGGCGAGCTCGCGGAAAAGGGGCGCAGCATAATCTTTGTCAGTTCCGAGCTGCCGGAACTTCTGCGCTGCGCGGACAGGATCCTGGTGCTCTGCCAGGGAGAGATCATGGGCGCGCTTCCGGCCGAGAAGACCAATCAAGAAGAGATCATGCGGCTCGCGATGGGCCTTAATCGGATGAAATTCGCTGACTCGTAAGGGAGTGGATATGGCAACCGCACTGATGGCAAAATTCCGGAGAACGAGAATCGGCTCGTCTGGCGCCTTCGAGGGCCTCAGGCAGCTGGCCGGCCTCGCCCTCATCTTCCTTATCGCGATAGTGCTGAGCCCGCGGGCCCACGACAACAATTCCATTATCTTCCTCTCCGAGGCCAACCTCACCGACATAGTCCGGCAAGTCTCCGAGAACGGCATCATCGCCATCGGCATGACCTTCGTCATTCTGACGGGGGGCATCGACCTGAGCGTGGGTTCGATGCTGGCCCTCGCCTCGACCTTTGCCGCCAAGCTCCTCATGCAATGGCCCACGCAGGGCAATTGGGCCTCTCATATCACCGTTATAATTGCCATTACCCTGGTGTTGGCC
Organism: bacterium; assembly: GCA_021782015.1. Lineage (GTDB taxonomy): Bacteria > Spirochaetota > Spirochaetia > Treponematales > Rectinemataceae > CAIJMU01. The sequence goes on from JAJXVS010000172.1 coordinate 7,987, forward strand.
GCCAGCATCGGCGCCCTCATGGGATTCGCGATCTCGAAGCTCAAGGTGCAACCCTTCATCATAACCCTTGCGGGCATGATCGGATTGCGGGGATTGGCGCGATTCTTGACCGACAACGCCAACGTGGACATCGGATTCGGAAAAGACATAACGGCCGCCTTCTGCAACGCCATTTCCCAAAAGGGAGTGGTCATGCTCACCTTCGCCCTCCTCGCAGTCGTCTTCTATATCATCCTTTCCCGAACCGTGTTCGGGCTCCAGGTGCGGTCCGTCGGCGACAACCCGACAGCCTCCCGTTACGCGGGGCTCCCCGTCACGCGAACGCTCATTTTCACCTACGCGCTCTGCGGCTTTCTGGTGGGGATCGCCGGCGTGATCCACGCCGCCCAAAACCACCAGGGCAATCCCAACGATGGGGTCGGCTACGAGTTGGACGCCATCGCGGCCGTCGTCATAGGCG
>JAJXVS010000173.1 GCA_021782015.1 bacterium
GCCGACGACGGGATCGGCATGGTCTGGCCCCCAACCTCGCCCGGCATCGGCTCCTCGATCATCGCCTCGATGGTTGGGAGACTCGGAGGAACGCTGCGCTTCGAGGGCGGGGCCGGAAGCTCCTTCGAGGTGGATTTCTCCCTCGCCTCGCCGTGAGAGCTCCTTCGTAGCACCGGGCGGCGGGCGGCACTTCCCGCTGCGGCAGGGCGGCGGGCCAGCTATCCCACTGCGGCGGGGCGGCGGGCGGCACCCCAATGGCCGGCGGCGGCCAGCACCCCACCCCGTGGTGGCATCGCGAGGTGCGCTTGGCGCGGAACGAAGGGTATGCCATCATGATTTCATGAATTCACCGAAACTTTTCTCCCCCCTCCAACTCCGCGAACTCAAGCTCCGGAACCGTATTGCCATGCCGCCAATGTGCCAATACTCGGCGATCGACGGCATGGCCGGGGACTGGCACCTCGTCCACTATGGCTCGCGCGCCGCCCAGGGCCTGGGCCTGATGATCGTCGAGGCGACGGCCATCGAGCCCAGGGGCCGCATTTCCCCCCACGACCTCGGCCTCTGGAAGGACGAGCAGATCGAGCCCCTGCGGAAGGTGGTCGCCTTCGTGAAGGCCCAGGGCCCGGCGATCGGCGTTCAGCTCGCCCATGCGGGTCGCAAGGCCTCGGGGGCCCGACCCTGGGAGGGAGGAGCGCAGCTCTCGCCCTCCCAAGGCGGCTGGGAATGTGTCGCGCCCAGCGCAATTCCGTTTAAGGAAGGCGAACTCTCTCCCCGCGCCCTTTCGAAGGCCGAGTTAGGCGACATCGTCGGGGCCTTCGTCGCGGCGGCCCGGCGGGCCTTGTCAGCCGGCTTCGATCTTGTGGAGATCCACGCGGCCCACGGCTACCTTCTCCACCAATTCCTCTCGCCCCTTTCGAACCGCCGCGACGACGAATACGGCGGCTCCTTCGCCAACCGGAGCAGGCTTCTCCTCGAGGTAGTCGAGGCTATAAGGAAGGTCTGGCCGGCCGACAAGCCGCTCTTCGTCAGGCTCTCGGCCACGGACTGGGCGGCGGGAGGCTGGGATGTTCCCGAGTGCGTCGCCCTCTCTGGCATTCTCAAGGAAAGGGGCGTCGACCTCATCGACGCATCCTCGGCCGGACTCATCGCAACACAGAAGGTAATTGTCGGTCCCGGCTATCAGGTGCCCTTCGCCCAGGCGATCCGCGCGGGGGCGGGCCTTCCCACGGCAGCCGTGGGGCTCATCACCGAGGCGGCCCAGGCGGAGGCCATTCTCGAGGAGGGCAAGGCCGATCTCGTTCTCCTCGGCAGGGAACTCCTCCGAAACCCCGGCTGGCCGGCTCAGGCCCTGCGCGAGCTCGGGGCCGAATCCTTCGACGGTCGCCCGTCCGAAGGGGACACTTCGCTGCGGTCCGCCGCTTCGACAGGCTACGGCCGCGGATTGGCGCCGCAGTATCTCAGGTCGCTCCGCGAGATGTCCCGCTGAGATTGAGATGTTCGAGCCGGGTAGGCCACCGCGGACCCGGAGCCTTCGCGGGTCCGCGCCTATCCGAGCCTCGTCATGATCATGTGGAGGGCCGTCGCTCCGACAATAGAGAGCAATGCGTTCCTTTTCCAGAATTGCAGGAGGGCCGCCATCGCGCCCGGCACCACGAGGGAAAGGGCGGCCATGGGCGCGACGGCGAAGTCCCAGGAAGGGCCCTGGGGGAAAAGCGCTTTGTATGAATTGAACACAAGCACCGTCATGACGATGGGCGGCATGGCTCGCTGGAGATAGTCGAGAAAGGGAGGGATCCTTCCCGAGCCGAAGAGGAGGAAGGGCGTCGCCCGACAGGCAATGGTGACCAGGCCCGCGGCGAAGATGGCGACGAGGGAGGCGAGCAAGTTCGCGTTCATCCCCCGGTCCCCTTTTCGTCGCGCCGGTCGATGATGGGCTTGAGGGCCAGCATTCCCGCCATGGCCAGCACAATCGCGAAGACGAGGAGGCGGTCGGGCCCCCCGATCGCGAGGGCGATCACCGAGGCTGCGATGGCGACGAGGTAGGGCGCCGCCTTCGGGGAACTCTTGATCTGCTCGACGAGAAGGACGATGAAGAGGGCCGTGAGGGCGAAATCCATCCCTGCGGTCCACGAGGGGGGCACGAGGCTGCCCGCGAGGGCGCCAACGAGCGATCCCAATACCCAATAGGACTGATCGAGTGCCGAGACGAGGCCGTAGAAGGCTGTCTTCGAGGCGCCTTCGGGGGCCTCGACCGTCGTGAGGAGACCGTAGGTCTCGTCGGTGAGGGCGTAGACGAGGTAGGGTCTGACCCTCTTCGCCTCGCCGAAGGGTTTGATGAGGGAGAGACCGTAGACGAGGTGACGCGCGTTGACGAGGAAAGTAAGTATTGCGATTTCCGCGACCCCGGCTCCTCCGACGAGGAGGGGGATGGACATGAACTGGGCCGCCCCCGCGTAGATGACCACGCTCGACAGGGGCGCGAGCCACCAGGGCAGGCCCGAGGTGGCGAGGAGGAGGCCGTAGGCCAGACCTATCGTCGAGTAGCCGAGGAGAACGGGAATGGTCGTCTTGAAGGCGAAGCGAAACAGGGCCGATCGCGTCACATCACCACCCTTCCGCCCCTCTTGCCGCGAGGCTCCTCAGGCCCCGGAGCTCCTCAGGCCTCCATCGCAAGGCTGAGCTCCTCCTCCCAGAAGGGAGTGGGATAGCGGGCGGGCAGGGCCGGCTCGGGGATTTCGTCCGTGCCTCCACCTGCTCCCGAGCCCGCGCTTGCGCCGGGCGCTGTCTTCACCTCGAGCCCCTCCGGATGGGCCGCTTCCCATTCCCGCTTGCGCTGACCTTTAAGGAATTTCTCGGCGACGCTGGGGAAGAGTTCGATAAGCAGCTCTTCCTTGTCGTTGGCGGCCAGTCGCATTCCACCGAATTGGGGCAATTCAGGATTGGGCTGGTGCGCGTACTTCGAGGTGTCGTAGGGGATCTCCTCGGGAGAGCCGGTGATCTTTTTCCGGAACTCGGGGTTCACCGGCCAGGGTGTCTCCCCGTAGGCGCCCTTCACGAGCTCGAAGAAATTCTTCGAGACGTTCGAGTACATGGGCTTGCCCTGGTGGCGGTCGATGACGCAGTTTACGGCCTGCACGCCCACGATCTGGCTGGTGGGCGTTACGAGGGGAGGGACCCCGCAGTCGAGGCGCACCTGGGGCACGAGCTGGAGTACCTCCTCGACGTGATGCTCGAGCTTGGCCTCCTGGAGCTGGGAGAGCATGTTGGTGTACATGCCGCCGGGAATTTGGGCCGTCCGGACGACATGGTCAGGATCGGGGTAATTAAACCTTTTTTCGATCTTCTGGCAAAGCTGGAGAACCGTGTCGGTCTTGCCCGCGACGGCAGCCGAAAGGGCATCGTCGAAGAGGGACTTGTCCTCGGCTGGCAGCTCGTGCTTCGAGAGATCGAGGATGGGCGGGTGGTTCGATTTGTACTGGTCGTACTTTTCCAGCTCCTTCCGGATCGCGCGGAGCTGGGTGTCGATCTTCCCGACGGCGGCGGCGTCGACTCCCGTGGGCCTTCCGTAGCGCCTCGCGAAGAGCTCGATGATCTCCCAGGCGGGGGCGGCCGGGCCGCCCGAGAAGGAGAGGATGACCGCGTCCACGATGTCGACGCCGTTGACCATGGCCATCAGGGTCGAGGCCACCCCGAAGCCCGGCGTGCAGTGGGTGTGGAGGTCGACGGGGATGCCGACCTCGGCCTTGAGCGCGCGTACGAGGGTGCTCGCCGTCGCCGGATCGATGAGGCCCGCCATATCCTTGATCGAGATCATGTCGGCGCCGAGAGCCGCGAGTTCCCTCGCCTTGTCGACGAAATATTTAATTGTGAACAGTTTACCCGGGAGCCGCTGACCTTTGAGGAAGGCATTGACGCGCTCGCCGAGGCTGAAGCGGGGGTCGACCGTGTAGCAGATGGCGCAATCGGCCATGCCCCCGGCCTCCTTCACGAAGCGGATGGAGCTCTTCATGTTGTTGACGTCGTTGAGGGCGTCGAAGATGCGCATGATGTCCACGCCCGAATGGACGGCGTTGCGGCAAAAGCCCTCGATCACCGAGTCGGGATAGGGATTGTAGCCGAAGAGATTGCGGCCCCGCGAAAGGGCGGTGAGTTTCGACACCCCACTGATGCCCTCCTTGATCTTCTCGAGCCTCGTCCAGGGATTCTCGTCGAGGTAGCGCATCACCGAGTCGGGCACGGCCCCGCCCCAGACCTCCATCGCGTAGAACTTCGCGTCGCGGTAGAGGGGGAGGACCCGGTCGACCTGGGCCTGGTTCATGCGGGTGGCGAACTGGGACTGCTGCCCATCGCGGAGGGTGAGATCGCGTATCAATAGAGGTTTGGCCATGGTCGAGCTCCTCGGGCCCCGGTTTTGCGCCCCGGGTGGATGGATCGACATTTTAGCCGATTTTGTCGTGACGCGTCGAGACGGAGAAAGGTCGAGGCCGAAGGAGAGCCTGCGTCCTTCTATCCCAGGCCCAGCACCCTGTTCAGACTCCCCATCCCAACAGCCTCGACCTCGAAGGCGGCCTTCGGCTCGGCAGGTCCGAGCGCCGACAAGCCTTCGAGTTCGACGATCGCCGTTCTCCCGACGAGGCTCTTCGAGACATTCTTGATAAGGGTGAACTTCTGGCTCCCTGCAAGGATACAGGAGCCCATGGCGTGGCGGATTGCGGCGAAAAAAGCGCAAGGGCGATTCACCGCCTGGGCCACGACGGAGGGCAGGGCGAAGTTGATGTAGTCATAGGTCGGAAAAGCTTTCTGAGTCGTGCAGTCCTGCCGTGGAGGTTGGCAGCGCGCCCCGCCGCTAATCTGGAAATCTTGGTACGACAATTCCGGAATTCGATTCCGAAATTGTCAAGTCATTAAAACAAAATGAATAAACTTCAGTCCGTCGCGGCTTCGGCGGTACGAGCCCCAGGGCCCATGGCTGGAATCAGCCCCTACTGTAGCAAGCCGGGTTGCGCGATCAGGGAAGGGTTACGGCCTTGTCTCCATTTCGCCGCCATGCCCCAGCGACGCGATTTCCGCTTCCGGAAGCCCCGTAGCCTTGGCGATCACCTCGATTGACACGCCGAGTTCCTTGAATTTCCGGGCATCCTCGAGGGCCTGCATGCGCTGGCCCTCGGCCATGCCCTCGGCCATGCCCTCGGCCTTACCATCGGCGATACCCTTGGCCATACCGTCGGCGATACCCTTGGCCATGCCATCGGCGATACCCTTGGCGAGGCCTTCTTTCAAGCCTTCGGTAAAGCCCGCCTTTTGGGCATCGTATTTCATGGCATTGATCGTCCTCTCCCAATCAAGGCGACGCTCGTAGGTATAGCGGGCCTTGTCGCTCTTCGTAAACTCCTGCATGATCTCCACCGCCTCCCCTATTTCATGGCGCAGACGCAAGAAACCCGCGTCTGCCGTGTCGATATCCTCGCCCGCGGCGAGAAACCAGAGCCACTCGTCGAGGGGCGATTTGAATTTATCGGTTTCGGGCGAGATGGACAAGGCTTCCCATTTCTTCAGCTCCACCGTCACGATCACCATATCCGCGGTGAGAACCGCACCTGTCTTCCCTTCCAGCGATCGAAAGACATGGATCCAGTGTTCATCGGCGAAATGACTCGCCTCGAGAATCCAGAGGGCGATGAGGGGGTGGTGCTTCCGGTAATCCATGCCCCGCTTGAGCTGGGCCGAATAGAGTCGCGCCCAGTTGTCCAGCATCCGGGAGGAGAGGGCCTCATCGTTTCGGATCTGCATCTCAATTTGGACATCCCTTTCGTCGACATCCTTGGCATGGATATCGACGGTGACGTCTTTGTCCCCCTCGAAGTCGGCAAGCCGGAAAGGATTCAGGATGTCGATGTGCGTGACTTCCGGCACGCCCGCGAAGGGGAAGATGGCATTCAGGAAATCCCTGGTGATCTCTTCGTGCTCCGGGCTACCGAAGATTTTTTTGAAGACCACGTCGACCGTGGGTCTGATTCCTATTCGCATGGCATCCTCCTAAGCGATAAACGCCAAGGGGATGCGGTATTGCTTCAAGATTGGGGTGGATTTTCTAAATTTCTAGCGGCTATTCCCGGCGCAGGGACATCGTCCGGCCTTCTCGAGAAGCGCATCGAGCTTCCCTTTCGGACTCTTCGCGGGCCGAATTAACGTCTTCCCAATGCCTAACGCTCCGCAAGAGCTTGGCATTCGCTCAGCGTTTCCCCAATGCTTCGGATATTTGCTCGGCGTGACGCTTCACCTTGGCGATCTTGTCGTTGAAGCCGGGGCCCTCGAATCGCACGGAGGGGCCCGACATGGCGAGGGCGGCCACGATCTCGCGGCGCGCGTCCTGGATGGGGGCGGCGATCGAGGTCACCCCCTCCTCGCGCTCGCTCAGGCTTACGGTAAAGCCCGATCGCCTGAGTTCTTTCAGGGCCTCCTCGCTCGTGAAGGGGTCGCGGCGGATAAGCTCCTCGCGTCGGTCTTCGGGGAGCCAGGCGAGGAGGACCCTTCCAGCGGCCCCGCGGGTGAGGAGGTGGCGGTCGCCCACCTTGATGACACGGCGGAGGGGCCGCGAGCTCTCGACGCACTCGACGCAGACGCGCTCGTCGCCCTGGACGACGTAGAGGCTCACCCCTTCGTCGTAAATATGATTGAGTTCCCGCATGAAGGGGAGGGCGACCTTCCCGATTTCGATGCCGGAAAAGCCGAGGGCCCCGATTCGGGCGCTCGCGGGACCGAGGCTATAGCGAAGGCTTTGGGCGTCGCGGATCAGCCAGCCGCGCCTTTCCAGGGTGGTGATGATGCGCGAGGTCGTGCTCGCGGCGAGGTTGATGCGCGAGGCGATTTCGCTCAGGCCGAGTTCAAGGTGGCCCGGCGCGAAACAGTCGAGGATGTCCAGGGCCCGGTCGACCGACCGCACCGAAGCGTCTTTTTCCGTCATGGCTCTACTCCTTTACTCATGCCGGGAACCTTGTTGGTCGCCACGCCACCGCCGGCGGGCAGCCACGCCATACCCGGCACGCAGCCTCGCCGCCGCCGGCACGGTTCGGCATGGGGCCGGAGCCGCAACACTCCGGCACGCGCCCCGTCCGAGGCCAAGGCGGGCTGGCGCGTTACCATCGATCCAGAAGGCTTCCACCAAACGGTAGCAGTTTCCGCTGGATGGAATCAAGCTCTTCCCGTTGGAATCATACATAATTGCATCTGGTCCTTTCTTTATCGCTTGGGCAAAATTCAGCGATATTCGCACTTCTTAATATTCACAGCGAAAGCGATGCGTGCTATGATTCTCTTGATCGTGGGTTTGATGATGTTCGATCGATCGATTTGATTTCCATCAGATGGCATTCTACTTCGATATTTCCGTCTGATGGTAAACAATCGGCGACAGGGCATCCGTTTCCATGAGGAGGATTTCCAAGGATATGAGCGAAGCGAAGAAACACTTCAGTCATGTAATCCGCCAGAACTGGTGCAAGGGCTGCAATATCTGCGTCGCCTATTGCCCGAAAAATGTTCTCGAGTTGCGGAACGGCAAGGTATTTGAGGCGCGATGGGACGATTGCATCGGCTGCCGGATGTGCGAACTCCGATGCCCGGATTTCGCCATCGAGGTCAACGAGAGGGCGGAGAATGTCGTCGTCCGGGACGCAGCTTGCGTGGACTACGCCGTGCCGCCGGAGGCCCAGAATGGATAAGAACATCAAGCTCATGCAGGGCAACGAGGCCTGCACGATCGGCGCCCTTGCGGCCGGCCTCGACTTCTACGCGGGCTACCCGATCACGCCTTCGACCGAAATCGCCGAGATGTGCTCGGAGGAATTGCCCAAGGTCGGCGGCCGCTTCATTCAGATGGAGGACGAGATCGGTTCGATCGCGGCCATCATCGGGGCCTCCCTCACCGGCAAGAAGGCGATGACGGCGACCTCGGGGCCCGGCTTCTCCCTCATGCAGGAGCTCATCGGCTATTCCTCGCTCTGCGAAATACCAATTGTGATAATCAACGTCATGCGCGTGGGCCCATCCACCGGCATGCCCACCTCGACGGCCCAGGGCGACGTGATGCAGGCTCGTTGGGGCACCCATGGCGATCATCCGATCATCGCTCTGGCGCCCGGCAACGTGCGCGAGTGCTTCGACCTTACGATGCGGGCCTTCGAGCTGGCAGAGACCTATCGCGTGCCGGTCATCGTCCTCACCGACGAGGTCATCGGCCACATGCGCGAGAAGGTGACCCTGCCCGATCCGCACAGTATCAAGCAGGTCAAGAGAAAGGCGCCGGCGAGTCCGGCCGGCTACAAGCCCTACGCGGCCGATCCCGACGGCGGGGTTCCCCTGATGGCGCCCTTCGGCGAGGGCTATCGCTGGCACGTGACCGGCCTCTTCCACGACGAGGCGGGCTTTCCGACCAGCAAG
>JAJXVS010000002.1 GCA_021782015.1 bacterium
TCCAGGACCTCGTCATTCCCGTGGGTTCGAAGGATCCCGCCAAGGCGACGAGCGTCGTGGACCTCGCCTGCAACCTCGACAAGCGCACCCCCGAAATTCCCCAGGGCGGGACGGCCGACGCCGTCGACCAGGGCACCTGGCGCATTGAGGAAAAACTCTACGACAGCTTCGGCCAGGTCCACAATCTCCGCGTCGATTTCACGAAGGTGCCCGGCCAGCCCAACCAGTGGACCGGCACGGTGAATGTCGATCCCGGAACCGCGACCCCGACGAATACCGCCGTCGCCATCGGACAGCCCGTGACGGGCCAGCCCAATTCCTTCACCGTGGAGTTCGACAACAACGGCCTCCTCCGCCGCGTAACCGACAGGCAGGGACAGAACGGACCGGCCACCGGTTCCCTCGACATGGGCGTTTCCTTCGACGTCCAGGGCGCGACGCCAGTGGCCGGCGCGCCGGCTCGTCAGACCTTCAGACTCAATCTCGGCAGCGTCGGCTCGGCCACCGACACCGTGACCCAGTTCGCCGAACGCTCTTCGACGAAGGTCTTCAGCCAGGATGGATACCCGATGGGCTACCTCGATACCTTCAAGGTCGATCAGTCGGGCGGGGTGACGGCCGTCTACTCGAACGGCTCGAGCCGCAGCATCGGCCAGGTGGCCCTGGCGAGCTTCACCAATCCCAACGGCCTGGAGAAGGCGGGCGAGACGAATTTCGTCCAGTCCAACAACTCGGGCATGGCCAATGTCGGACCTTCTGGCATCGCGGGAAAGGGCAAGATCATTGCGGGCACCCTCGAAATGTCGAACGTCGATCTCGCCGACCAGTTCGTCGACATGATTGTCACCCAGCGCGGATTCCAGGCCAACTCCCGCACCATCCAGACGGCCGACCAGCTACTCCAGGAGCTCCTGCAGCTCAAGCGATAATGCGGTAGATCATTCATGATGGAGTCGCCGTCAGGCCCACCGGCCATGACGGTGACTCCATTTTGGGTCCTAGGAGCCTTCCCTTGATCGAACTCACCCAGCTCTCCGGCAAGATCTTCTGGATCAACCCGCATCAGATCGAGACGGCCGAGAGCACGCCCGACACGACCCTGCACATGATTTCGGGCAACCGCATCGTCGTGCGCGAAGACATCGCCACCCTCAGGGCGAAGATCGTGGAGTACAGGCGGAGCATAGCGGCATTTGGCGATCAGGCCTGAGCCGCATCCTTCGGTTCGGGCCGCCGCCGCCCCCACCGCGCCGTCGCCACCCCTACCGCAGCGCCGCCGACATTAGCGCCGCGCGGCCCCCACGGGAGTCTTTCATCCTGCGATACCTTCATGTATACTCATGATGTCCTTGCGCCCGCCCGATAATTGATGGGAGGCCCCGGGGGAAAGGGGCGACGCATCGCCCGGGAGCGCCCCAGCGCCTCGTGGCGCCACGCCGCCTGGGGGCGGCCGAGACCATTCGCGCCGGCAAAGGGAGGAACAGCGCATGTCCGACAATATCGACGACCAGGACATCAGTTTCAACGAAGGCGCCGAGGCGGAGGCCGCACCGGCGAAGGCCAAGGGCGCCGGTCCCGGTATACTCCGCATTCTCATGATCGTCGGCATCGCGCTCGGGGCGGTCATCCTCATCGTCACGGTCGTCGTCGTCACCGTTGGAATCATGAATTCCAGCGGGAAGCCGGTGAGTCAAAGGCCCGTTTCCGAGGCCTATCAGGCTGCCACGCCCGAATACCAGTACATAGGCACGATAGCCGAAGTCAGGACCAGGACGATCGACGCCGAGCCGCACACGGCCATCGTCAAGATCAACCTCGGCCTCGACAAGGATGACAAGGACGGACCTGTCGAGATCAACGCGCGGGCTCCCCAGATCGCCGATTTTCTCAGACATTATTTCGCGATGAAGTCCGCCGCCGATCTGGCGCCCGAAAACGAGGAGCAGCTCAAGGCCGAACTCCTCGAACAGCTCAACGGCATCCTCTCGAAACGATATATACGAGAGGTGCTTTTCCAGCGCCTCGATGTCATCGCCCAGTGAAAACCGGGCAGGGGACGGATGAACGATGACCGAAGTCCTGTCGCAAGACGAAATAGATCAACTACTCACGGCCATCAACGCGGGCGAGACCGAGATCGAGACGATCAAGCCGACCGCCGATACCCGCAAGATAAAGATTTACGACTTCAAGCGACCGGACAAATTCTCGAAGGAGCAGATTCGCACCGTCCAGATAATGCACGAGACCTTCGCGCGCCTCACGACGACCAATCTCTCGGCGAGCCTCCGCACCCTGGCCCATGTCCATGTCGCCTCGGTCGATCAGCTTACCTATGAAGAATTCATCAGGTCGATCCCGACCCCCACGACCCTCGCCAACATCAGCATGGACCCACTCAAGGGGTCGGCCATCCTCGAGATCGATCCGTCGATCACCTTCACGATAATCGATCGCCTCTTCGGCGGCACGGGCGAGGGCGCCAAGCTCAACCGGGAACTCACCGACATCGAGCACTCGGTAATGGAAGGCATCATCGTCCGCATCCTCGGCAACATGCGCGAGGCCTGGACCCAGGTCATCGATCTCCGGCCGCGCCTCTCGCAAATCGAGACGAACCCGCAGTTCGCGCAGATCGTTCCGCCGACCGAGATGGTCGTCCTCGTGACCCTCGAGACGAAGGTGGGCGAGGTCGAGGGCATGATGAACCTCTGCATTCCCTACATCACGATCGAGCCCATCGTATCCAAGCTCTCCGCCCAATATTGGTACTCATCGGTGCGCCGCGGCGCGACCACGGAAAATCTCAATATCCTCAAGGAAAAACTCTCGACCGTTGAGATTCCCGTGATAGCCGAGATCGGCAAGATCGAGATTCCCGTGAGGGAGGTCCTCGCTCTCAGGGTGGGCGATGTCGTCCGCCTGCATTCCGTCCGCGTGAACGATCCCATGTCACTCAATGTCGGCACCAAGAAAAAGTTCCTCTGCAAGCCAGGGGTCATCGGCAAGAAAATGGCCGTCCAGATCACGAAAAAGCTCGAGGACGTCGGGCAGGACGAATTCGAGGAGTTGACCTCCGAAGGAGAAGACTACAATGGGTGACGCAGCCCTTTCCCAGGACGAGATAGACTCCCTGCTCGCCGGTCTCGACGGCGGTCCTTCGCCGGCCCCCCGCAGCGGGCATGTCGCCTCGGCGACGCCGGAGGCTTCGGCCTTCCGCACGATCCTCGAGGGAATCGTCGGCGCCCAGTCGCAAAACATTTCGGTGATCACGGGTCTGCCGGTGACGGTTTCGCCGCCGACGGTAGACGTGGTGAATCGTGACGCCTTCCTCCGCGAACTGCCCGAGCAGGTCCTCGCCGTCATGGTGCCCTTCGCCGGCTCACTTCCCGGCGAGCATCTCTTCGTGTTGCCGAAGGAACTCGCGATCTCCATCGCAGCCAACGCCAACCACGAGGAAGGCCTCACGGAACTTGACGACATGGCCGTTGCGACCGTCCAGGAATGCGTCTCGAACCTGACGGGCACGACGATCAACGTGCTCTCCGAAAAGACCGGGAACAGGGGCATGCAATCCGGCGTGGCTGAGGGCAGCTTCGGCCCAAAGGCCATGGCCAGGGTGCCCGGCGGCGACATGGTGCGCGCGGCCTACCAGGTGTCCATCGGCGATCTGCCGCCCGAACGCATGGTGGAGATCTTCTCCCTGCCCTTCGTCCGTGACGTTGTTCTGGCCTCGGGCGGCGGAGCCCCCTCGCCCCAGGCCCAGATGGCGCCTTCCTATGGCGGAGGCGGCGGCATGGGCCAGATGGCCGGCGGCATGATGGGGGGAGGCCAAGGCGGCGGAATGCAGATGGGCATGATGCCCCAGCAACAGGGCTACGGTATGCCGCAAGGTTTCGGCGGCGTCCCCCAGGGGCAGATGCAGTATGGCGGCTACGGCTCCGGCATGGCTCCGCCCAACGTCCAGCCAGTCCAGTTCGGCAGTCTCCAGATGGGCGCCCCCTCGCACGAGTCCGGCAACATCGGCCTCATCATGGACGTCTACATGGAGATGACGGTCGAACTGGGCCGCACCCGCAAGCTGATAAAAGAAATCCTCGGCATGGGCGAGGGCACGATCATCGAGCTCGACAAGCTCGCCGGCGAGCCCGTCGACATCCTCGTCAATCACAAGCTCATCGCCAAGGGCGAGGTCGTGGTCATCGACGAGAATTTCGGCGTCCGCGTCACGGAGATCGTCTCGCAAATCGAAAGGGTATCAGACCTCGGATAGGCCTGGCCCGGCGAGGAGTCGGCGGCATCGGGCCCCGTCTGTCCGGCGCCTCCGAGGTGATTATTTTTTATCAATTGGTGCGATTCACGCTTGCAATGTCCCGACCACTGCTGTACTCTAAGTAGGTATTGGGAGGGGTCTTTTGAAAATTTATGCTCTCGTCCTGTGCGCCATGATGGCGTTCGGAGCGGGGGCGTCTGTCTCGGCGCAGCAGGCGGTCAAGCCGCAGGCGACGGGAACGGCGAACGCCCAGGCGTTGGGGAATGCCCAGGCGGTCGACGAGACGACCCTGTCTTTGGATGCGCCGGCGCCCGCGGCGAATCAGGCGGCCGGCTCTGCCCAGGCCGCAGGTCCGAATACCTTTGCCTATTTCCTCAGGATGATTGTCGTCCTCGCCCTCGTGGTCGGGGCGATGTATCTCGTCTTCTCGGTCATGCGCCGTCTCGCCAAGCCCAGGGATTCGGGCGACTCCCCCATCCGCGTCCTCGGTTCGAGGGCTCTCGGCGCGGGCAAGTCGGTGCACCTCCTCGGACTCGGCTCGAAGGCATGGCTCGTGGGCTCCTCCGAACATTCGATTTCGCTCATCGCCGAGATCGACGACAAGGAACTTCTCGACGGGCTCGAGCTCGAAACGACGACGCGCGCCGCCTCGGCCTCGACCGATTTCGCGGCGCTTCTCGGATCGCTCCTCTCACGCAAAAAGGGCGGGGGGAGGGGGCTTCACGCCTCGGCCGTCGACGGTCCTGAGACATCGGCCCACAAGGCCGAGGGTTCAGGCGCCTTTATCGCGCGACAACGCGGCAGGCTTGATCGCTTTAATGGAGAGCGGCCATGAGGCTGCATCGAAAATTCCTCCTCGCGGCGGCCATTGCCGGCCTCGCCTTCGGCGCCGTCGCCCAGACGGGTCCCGCCTCGGGTTCGGCGACCCGCGTCTTCACGCCCTCGCAACCGATGGCTCCCCGATCGCCGGCCCTTTCGGGCAACGCGGGCAGCACGCGCACCCCGACCGTGCCCGCGGCCATTTCGCGGGGAGTGACGGGCCTGCCTACCCAGTCGAATATCGTGCCCCTCGTTGACCTCCGCGTCCGAAATCCCCAGACCGGCCAGGAGGTCGCCTTTTCGGTCCAGATCCTCCTCCTGCTCACGGTGCTCTCGCTCGCCCCGAGTCTCCTCATACTCGTGACGAGTTTTCTCCGCATTGCCATCGTCCTCGATTTCATCAAGCGGGCGCTCTCCCTCCAGCAGATGCCGCCCAACCAGGTCCTGATGGGCATTGCCTTCTTTCTGACGATCTTCGTCATGTGGCCCACCTTCGACACGATCTGGCAGAGATCGATCCAGCCGCTTTCGCAGGGACAGATAGGGGTCCAGGAGGCCTACAAGCAGGCCGAGGGGCCGCTCAGGCTCTTCATGTTCTCGCAGATGAAGAAGGACCCGCAGAGCATCAGGCTCTTCATGTCGATGCGCGGCCTGCCCAAGCCCAACACCCTCGCCGACGTGCCTACCTATGTCCTTATTCCCGCCTTCATCCTGAGCGAGATGACCATCGCCTTCAAGATAGGAATACTGCTCTTCGTGCCTTTCATCGTCATCGACATGGTCGTCGCTTCGGCCCTGATGTCGATGGGCATGATCATGCTGCCGCCGGTGATGATCTCGATGCCCTTCAAGCTCATCCTCTTCGTCCTGGTCGACGGCTGGAACCTCCTCACCCAGCAGCTCGTGAGGTCCTTCTCGTGACCCGGGGAGGCGCCCGATGAGCGTCGGCGATGCGGTCAACATCATGCGCGGAGCCATCATCGAGACGATGATCCTCTCCTCGCCCATGCTTCTCGTGGCGATGGTGGTCGGCCTCGTCATCTCGATCTTCCAGGCGACCACCTCGATCCAGGAGCAGACCCTCACCTTCGTTCCCAAGATAGCGGCGATCATGCTCGTGCTCGCGATGCTCGGCGGCTGGATGTTCGGCAGTCTCGCCCAATACACCCAATCCCTCTTCGCGATGATCCCCAGCATGGCGCATTGAGGCGAGGGACATGGGCTGGCCCTTCGACGACTGGAACCTCTTCCTTCTCATCGCCGTCCGGATTCTCGCGTTGATCGAAGTGGCCCCCCTCCTTTCCGGCGACGGGGTTCCCCAGGTGGCCAAGGTCGGCCTCGCGGGCTTCGCCGCCGTCTCCGTGTTCCCTTCGGTGAAGGCCCAGGGCTACCCGATCCCCGCGGACGGGGCGACCTACGCCCTCCTTGTCGTCGGGGAGGCGATGATCGGCCTCATCATCGGCTTTTTCCTCAACGCCCTCTATTCGGCCTTCCAGGCAGCCGGCCAGCTCTTCTCGCTCCAGATCGGCTTTTCGGCGATGGAGACCTACGATCCGCTCGCCCAGGTCGAGCTCCCCCTCGTGGGCCAGTTCCTCAACCTCGTCGCGATGTTCGTCTTCCTCGTGGTCGACGGCTTCAACAAGCTCTTCGTCATCGGCGTACAGGGCTCCTTCCATGCGATGCGGGCCATCGACCTCGTGACGCGGCGGAACGACATCGTCGACTTCCTCTCGCGGGCCGTCGGGGCCCTCATTCAGCAAAGCCTTATCCTCGCAATGCCGATATTGGGTACACTGTTCATCATGACCGTTGCGCTCGGACTTCTCTCGAAGGCGGCTCCCCAGATGAACCTCCTCACCGAGGGCTATCCGATCACCCTCACCGCCGCGTGGCTCATCATGATCGCAACTATGCCGTTTATTGCCGAGGCCTTCTCCCGCATGATAGACAACGGTTTCGGCGACCTCGGCCGGATGCTCGGGGGGGTCAGATGAGGGCGGCCGAAGGCGACCCCCGCGACAGTAGTCGCGTCGCGAACCACTGCGATGTTCGCTCCGATGTCGCGAACATTGATTTTAATTGGTTCGTCGCGAACCACTGCGATGTTCGCTCCGATGTCGCGACCATTGATTTGCAGTGGTTCGCGGCGGAGGACGAGGGGAGGACGGAGGAGCCTTCCGAGTACAAGATCCGCAAGGCCCGCGAGGAGGGGCGCGTCGCGAAGAGCCAGGAGCTCGTCGGGGCTCTCGGTCTCCTCATCCCGGCCTCGGTGCTGGTCATCCTGGCGCCGTCGATGCTGCGGACCCTGCGTGAAATGATTCTCTACTATTTCATGATCGCCACCGAGACGGACATCACGACGGACGGAGGGGTGGTCGCCGCCAGTTTTGTCGCCTATTTCGCGCGTCTGGCCCTTCCCCTCGGCATCGCGGGCATGGTGTCCGGGATCGCCTCAAATATGCTCCAGGTGGGCTTCGTGTTCTCGGCCAAGCCCATCACTCCGGATTTTTCGCGCATCGTGCCCCGCATCGGCCAGTGGCTCAAGAAGAGCATGTTCTCCGCCGAAGGGATCTTCAATCTCGCTAAGACCATCGCCAAGGTCGCCATCGTGGCGGCCGTTTCGTGGGTGACGATTTCGAGCCAATTGGGAAAGCTTCTTTCTTCCATCACCACCTCGTTCTGGGTGGCCGTCGCCTTCGTCGGCGGTCTGGCGATGCGCCTGGTCATCGAGGTCGCGGTCCTCCTCCTCGTGCTTTCGGTGCCCGACTTCCTGTTCCAGAGGCGGCAGTACCGGGAATCCCTCAAGATGTCCCGTGAAGAAGTCAAGGAAGAGCGCAAGATGATGGAGGGCGACCCCCTCGTCAAGAACAGGCTCCGGCAAAGGATGCAGGAGCTCCTGGCGAAGAACATGGCGGCCAACGTGCCCAAGGCCGATGTCGTCATCGCCAACCCGACGCACTATGCCGTTGCCCTCGAATGGAACCGGGAGGCGATGGCCGCGCCCGTTGTCACGGCCAAGGGCGTCGACGACATGGCCCTCCGCATACGCCGAATAGCCGAGGAAAACGCCGTGCCGGTCGTCGAAAACCGCCCCCTGGCCCGCGCCCTCTACGCGGAGGTCCAGATCGGCGATGCCATCCCCGAGAAATACTATCAGGCGATCGCCGCCGTCCTCGCCTCCGTCTACTCGGCGAGCGGCGAAGCCCAAGCCATCCGCGGAGCGGCGGCGCAAGGCTCCCGCGACGCCTCGGCTTCGGAAGGGGACGGGTCGGCGGGGGCTTCGGCTGGGGCCGTGTCGGCGGGGGCCGTGTCGGCTGGGGCCGTGTCGGCTGGGGCCGCGCGCGAGACCGCCGGCCTGGCCGATGGCCCCGGTCGGCGCGGTTCGATGAGGGCAGAGGTATGATGAACATGTCCGGAGGCCACCATGGCTGACACTACACAGAGGGCCCAGTTCGGCAATCTCCTGGCCAATCCCTCGGACCTCGCGGTCGCGGGGGGCACGATCTCGGTGATCCTGATGATCATGATCCCCGTGCCCACCATCCTCCTCGACGCCCTTCTCGCCTTCAACCTCACCGTTTCGATACTCATAATACTTATTGTTCTCTACACGCGGAAGGCCACCGATTTCTCCATCTTCCCGACGATGCTTCTCGTGACCACCGTCTTCGGGCTGGCGCTCAACATCTCCTCGACGCGCCTCATCCTCTCCAAGGGCTCGAACTTTGACGGCCACCTCATCCGCGCCTTCGCGAGCTTCGTAGTGGGCACAGGCGGCGCCGAGGGCCTGGTCATTGGCTTCATAATATTCATTGTGATCATCGCGGTGCAGGCCATTGTCATCACGAAGGGTGCGACCCGCATCGCCGAGGTGGCGGCCCGCTTCACCCTGGACGGACTGCCGGGCAAGCAGATGGCCATCGAGGCCGAGTACAATTCCGGCTCGATCTCCGAGGAAGAGGCGGTCAAGCGCAAGTCCGAGGTCCAGCGCGAGGTCGATTTCTACGGCCAGATGGACGGCGCCTCGAAATTCATCTCGGGAAACGTCAAGATCGCGATATTCATTTCGGCCGTCAACCTGGTCGCCGGATTCATCATCGGGATGGTCCTCCACCACGAGGATTTCAACACGGCGATCACCACCTATACCTCGCTCACGATCGGCGAGGGGCTGCTTGCCCAGCTTCCCGCCCTCCTCGTCTCGACGGCGACCGGCATAATTGTGACGAGAGCCAATGCGCAGGGGACCTTCGGCGCCGAGGTGGCGACCCAGTTCTCGCAGAACTCGCGGGTCTACCTCATCGCGGCGGCCGTGCTCGCCCTGATGTCGATCCTTCCCGGCTTTCCCTGGTACGTCCTCATCCCCATGGCGGCCGCCTTCGCCTTCGTGGGCTTCCGGCTCGCCCGCAAGGAGACGGTTGCGGCCGAGAAGGCCAAGGCCACGGCGGCCGGGCTTGGCCGCAAGGCCGAGGCGCCCTCGGACCTTTCGCCCGTCGTGCCCCTCGATCCCATCAGTCTGGAACTCGGCTACGGGTTGATTCCCCTCGTGGACAAGGACAAGGGCGCCGACCTCCTGGAGCGCATCACCCGCATCCGCAAGGAGACGGCCCTTGAGATGGGCCTCGTCGTCCCGCGAATCCGCATAATTGACAACATGCGTCTTGAACCCTCCGAATATTCCTTCAAGATAAAGGGTGTCCAGGTCGGCCGCGGCCTCATTCGCGTCGGGCTCTATCTCGCCATCAACCCCGGAGGCGTCTCGGAGGAGGTCCCCGGCGAGAAGACGAAGGACCCCACCTTCGGCCTTCCGGCCCTCTGGATCGCCGAGGAGCAGCGCGACCGCGCCGAACGCGCCGGCTACACGATCGTCGACGCGCCGAGCATCATCGCGACCCACCTGGCGGAACTCATCAAGCGGCACGCATCGGAGATCCTCGGGCGCCAGGAAGTGCAGTCGATCCTCGACACGCTGAAGAAGGACTACCCCGCCGTCGTGGAAGAGACTTCCAAGCGGCTCTCCCTCGGCGAAATCCAGAAGGTCCTCCAGGGACTCCTTCGGGAGCAGGTCTCGATCCGCAACATGGTGGCCATTCTCGAGACCCTCGCCGATTACGCCGGCGTCACCAAGGACCCCGGCTTCCTCGTCGAAAAGGCCAGGCAGGCCCTGTCGCGGCAGATATGTCAGCAGTATTCGGACGATGACCGCAGCATCAGGGTGCTCACGGTCGAGCAGGGCCTCGAACAGAAGATCATCGATTCGCGCGTCGACCAGCCCGGCGGGGCCATTTCCGCCCTTGAGCCGGCCCTGCAGCGCCAATGGGTCAAGGCCCTCACCAAGGCCGTGCAGGCAGTCCAGCAAAAGGGCTGGTTCCCGATCGTCCTCTGCTCAGAGGCTGCGCGCGCCCTCGTAAAATCAAGTACTGAACGTGAGATACCCGACCTCGTCGTCCTGTCCGTCCCGGAAATCGTCGTGGACGCCAGGGTCGAGGCGGTCGGCGAAATAAGGCTGGAAGGGTGACGACATGCAATATTTCACCGAACAGGCATCATCGCACCGCGAAGCGGTCGAGACGGTGCGCAACAAGTACGGGGAGCAGGCCCAGATCCTTTCGCACCGGACCGTGAGATCGGGGGGCATCCTCGGTCTCTTCGCCCGCGAGGTGGTCGAGGTTTCGGGCTACCTCAAGCCCAGGTCGGCGACACAGGCGACAGCTCTCGCGGCGGCGCAGGCGATGGCGGCCCCTCGATCGCGCGACCCCGATTTGGAGGAGGAGAAGCGCCGGATCATAGACCTGGCGAGGGCCGGCGGACAGGGCGCCGCTGCCGCGAAGGCGGGTTCCGGTCCACAACAGCGGCCTGCCACCGCCGCTACGGCCGCGGCCACACCCCAGGCTGAATCGCGCAACGGCGACCGAGCCCTCGACAAGGTCCTCGAGGAGATACGTGACCTCAAGAGCTCGATGGGCGCCTCGATGGCGGGCCAAGGGGAGGGGCACGAGTCCATCTCGAAGATCGACGCACTCCTCGCCGACAACGACTTTTCGGAAACCTACCGCCGGGACATCGTCGCGCGCATCCGCCGCGATTTCACCCTCGAGACCCTTGAGGATTTCGACCTGGTCCAGGATCGGGTGCTCGAATGGATCGGGGACTCCATCACGACCTGGCGCGAACAGGAGGGGAGCAAGCCGCGCATCCTCGCCCTCGTCGGGCCGACAGGGGTGGGGAAGACGACGACCATCGCCAAGCTGGCTGCCATCTACACGGTCGGCATCGGCGTCGAAAAGCCCCTTTCCGTGCGGATGATCACAATTGATAACTATCGCATCGGCGCCCGCCAGCAGATCGAGACCTACGGCAACATCATGGGCGTGCCCGTCTCCTGCGTCGAGACCGAGGAGGACCTGCGCAAGACCCTCGATCTCCATTCGGACGCCGACCTCATCCTCGTCGACACGATTGGCAAGAGCCCTCGGGACTCGGTCAAGCTGGCGGAGGTGCAAAGGCTCGTCGCCGTGTGCGGGTCCAGGGCGGAGATCCACCTCGCCCTCGCCTCGACCACGAAGGCCAGCGACATGGCCTCGATCCTCAGGCAATTCGAACCGTTCAACTACCGCGCCGTCGTGCTCACGAAGCTCGACGAGACGGATCGCGTGGGCAACGCGATCTCCGTCCTCGCGGAAAAGGGCAAGGCCATTTCCTACATGACGACGGGTCAGCGCGTGCCGCAGGACATCGAGAGGGCCCAGGCCCTCCGCCTGCTCATGCGGCTCGAGGGTTTCAGGCCGAACAGGGCCGAACTCGAGGAGCGCTTCGCGCCGCCCTCCGGCACGCCGAGGCAGCAGAGGGGATCGATGCGATCGGCGGAAGGCGCCGCGCGAGGGGGGAGGCAGTAATGGAAGACCAGGCACAGGCGCTGCGGGAGCTCATGAACTCGTCGAAACCCGCACCCAAGGCGCCGGAGCGCCCCGGTGTTCAATCCGGGCCCGAAAGGAAAACCCGCATCATAGCCGTGACGAGCGGAAAGGGCGGGGTCGGCAAGACCAATGTGTCGGTCAACCTGGCCATCGCCTACGCGAAAATCGGCAAAAAGGTCATCGTGATGGACGCGGACCTCGGTCTGGCCAACGTGAACATCATGCTCAACGTCATCCCGAAGCACAATTTGTACCACGTGATCCGCAAACAGAAGACGATGCGCGACATCATCTACGATACGGACTATGGCATCCAGATCGTGGCTGGGGCTTCGGGCTTTTCCAAGATCGCCAACCTGAGCGAGGACGAGCGCCAGAGTTTCATCGACGAGCTCTACGCCCTGTCCCAGGCCGACATCGTGATCATCGACACGAGCGCCGGCGTGTCGAGCAACGTGCTTTCCTTCGTTGCGGCCGCCGACGAGGCCATCATCGTAACCACCCCGGAACCGACGGCCATCACCGACGCCTACGGCATCATCAAGATCATCGCCACCGAGGTGGAGAACCTCAACATCGGCCTCAAGCTCGTCGTCAATCGGGCCAAGACCGTCATCGAGGGGCGGAAGGTGGCCGACCGCATCATCGAGATCTCGGCCAACTTTCTCAATCTCAAGGTCGAGTATCTCGGCTGCATTTTCGACGACCCCGTCGTTCCCCAGGCAGTCCTTCGGCAAAAACCCTTTATCGTTTCCGATCCGAAATCCAAGGCCGCCATTTCCATCCAGCACCTTGTCGGGCGCCTCGAAAAGACCGAATTCGAGGCCGACGCCGGGCTCGGCCGCTTTATCCGCAAACTATTCGGCAAGGAGTGAGGCGATGGGGCCGTACGCTATGTCGGCGAACTTGACGGCGCTTTGTCTTTCATCCTACTCTTTCGGAATGGGCTGGGAGGGAGCCGGTGAATGCTGACCTGCGCGCGCCGCTCCTCGTCGGCGCCGTGGCCGCCGGGCTTTCAATGCTCGTCGGGCTCATTGCTCATGTCTCGTTCTTCCCCCTCATTCTGAGGGCCCTGCTCTTTGGCGCGGTTTTTGGCGCTCTCACTTGGGGGGCGACCGTTTTGCTCCATTCCTATGTGCCTGATCTCTTCGATGTCGCAGGCGGGGGCAATGACGTGGTCGGGTCGACCTTCGGCCTGGAGGAAGGTGCCGACGAACAACTCGGTGGCGCCGTCGACATCGTTCTCGATGATCGCGAAGACGAGGGTCTTGCGGCCGTCGGTCACGGTTTCGGCGGATCGGCGGGCCCCGCTCGCCATCCGGCCAGGGCCTCGGTCGGCGATGAAGAGGTTCTCGATGTCGCTCCCATGGGCGACCTTACGGATACCGAGGCGGCCGAGCCTCCGATAGTCGAACTGGCGGAAGAGGCCGAGCCGGCCGGCGCGATTGTTTCGGCGGGTGCCGCGGGCGGCATGGACGACCTGGATATCCTGCCGGACCTCGATGCCCTCGCCGGAGAGTACGGAACCTTCGACCTTGCTCCTGCCCGCTCGGCGGAAACTTTCGCGCCGTCGCATGGGGCCGGAGGGGACGATTCCCATCCGGGCTCGTCGGCCGTCGGTACGGGCGGCTCGGATCCGGCCACCCTGGCTGCGGCGGTCCGGACGATGCTTAAACGAGATCAGAAAGGCTAGGCGACGATGGCGGAAAACCCCCTGGCTCGAATGAGCGAAGATGAACTCTGGGCCCTGTACAGGAAGGCGAAGGATCCCTGGATCCGCGATGCCTTTATCAAACAGTACGCGCCCCTGGTCAAATACGTGGCCGGCAAGGTGGCCGCCAGCATGCCCAATTCCGTGGAATTCGACGACCTTGTGGGCTTCGGTGTCTTTGGCCTTCTCGACGCCATCGAGAAATTCGATCCGGAAAAGAACGTCAAGTTCAAGACCTACGCGGTGACGAGGATCAGGGGGGCGATTTTCGATGAACTTCGATCGATCGATTGGGTGCCCCGATCCGTTCGCCAGAAGACCAAGGAGATCGAGGAGGCGATAGTCGTCCTCGAAGCCTCGCTCGGCCGGCCTGCGACTGACCAGGAAATCGCCGAGTCCCTCGGGGTCAGCGAGGAGGAACTCCTCAAGACCATGCTCAAGATTTCCGGCACCGCCGTGCTGTCCCTCAACGATGTGTGGTTTTCGGGCGACGAGGCGGACAAGATTTCCATCGGGGAGAGCATCGAATCCCCCACGAGCTTCAACCCCGATTCCTCGGTGGAGCGCGAAGAGATAAAGAGGGTGATCGTCCAATCGATTTCCGAACTCCCCGAAAAGGAAAAAAAGGTTCTCATTCTTTATTATTATGAGGATCTTACTCTCAAGGAAATCGGGCAGGTGCTCGAAGTCACGGAATCGCGCGTGAGCCAGCTCCACACCAAGGCGATCCTTAGGCTTCGCGCCAAGCTCACGAACATGCGGAAGGGGATCTTCTGAGCGTCCGGCCGCCACAGACGCGCGGACGGGCGGGGAGGGACGGCAAGGCATGACAGGCAAGCTCGGGCTCGCGGAGATAACGGGTCTCATGCGCCGCTATCTGGACGAGGACTCCTCGCGGAAGTCCCTCGCCGTCGAGGGGAAGACCCTCGACGAGGCTCTCTCCAACGCGGCCATCCAGCTCGAGGTTCCGGTCGTCCGCGTCGAGTACGAAATCATCGAGCAGGGGGCCGAGGGGCTCTTCGGAGCCGGTCGCAAGGTCTGGAAGATCAAGGCCTGGGTCGCCGCCGAAAAAAAGACCGTTGAACGCGTCGCGGCCGAGGCCGCGGAAATGCCCGACGATGGTATTCCGATCGCCCCTGTCCAGCGCGACACCGACGGCGAATGCTTTGTGCGGCTTTCCCCGGACGGCGTCCTTCTCAAGGTGACTTCCCCGACGGGCGCCGGCAAGAAGGTCACAGAGCGCCACGCGACCGACCGACTCGAACAGCGGGCCGTGCACGATTTCGACGACGCCCTCGTGCGCGAGGTCGTGAAGCGGGCTTCGGGAGAGTATATCCGCGTCGGTTCCTTCATCTCCAATCCGGCCAACGACGCCCTGTTCTCGGTCGACATCACCGATCAGGAGATGAAGGCCTTCATCACGATCACTCCACCGGGGCCGGGGGGCTGCGATCTGTCGAAGGACACCCTGCTTTCCGTGCTCCGGAACAACCGCGTCGTCTACGGCGTCAACGAGGGCGCGCTGCAGGCGATCGAGGACAAGCCGCGCTACCGGGAGCCGGTCCTCGTCGCCGAGGGCATGAAGCCCCAGAACGGCAAGGACGCCGGCGTCCTCTTCAACTTCGAGACGGACAAGTCCCGCATCCATCTCAAAGAAGCGGCCGATGGCAAGGTCAATTTCCGGGAACTCGGCCTCATCCAGAACGTGATGGCGGGCCAGCCCCTGGCCAGGCGGATTCCCCCGGAAACGGGAAAGCCGGGCCGCACGGTGACCGGGAAGATCATACCCGCGAGGAACGGGAAGGACGCGAGTCCGCCCCTTGGGCGCAACGTCCACCTGGGCGACGACGGCCTCACCATCATCGCCGATCTCAACGGACAGGTCACCTTCATCGGCGGCAAGATCAACGTCGAGGAAATCCTCACAATTCAAGGCGATGTCTCGCTCAAGACGGGCAACGTGATGTTCCTCGGAACGGTGATCGTCCAGGGCAACGTCGAGGACGGCTATTCGGTGAAGGCCTCGGGCAACATCGAGGTCCGCGGAAACGTGGGCAAGGCCGAGGTGGTCGCCGAGGGCGACGTGGTCATCCACCAGGGCATCAACGCCAAGTCGGGCGGCATCATCTCGGCCGGCAAGAATCTCTGGTCGAAGTTCATCGAGAACGCCACCGTCGACGTGGGCGAGAACCTCATCGTCTCCGAGGGCATGATCAACTCGACGGTGGTGGCCAACAGGAAAATCATCTGTCAGGGCAAGCGGGCGGCCATCGTGGGCGGCAAGTACCGCGCCTGCGAGGAGATCAACGCGAAGACCCTCGGCTCCCCCGTCGGCGGCGCCGAGACCATCCTCGAAGTGGGCTACGACCCGAAGAGCAAGGAAAGGGCGGACGCCCTGCAGATGCAGGTGCAGAAGATGAAGCGCCAGCTGGACACCTTCGACAAGAACATCGCCACCCTCAACGCCCAGAAGCAGAAAAAGGAACTTTCCGAGGAGAAGGCCGCCATCCTCCAGGATCTTCTCCTCCGGAGGGATGACCTCATCGGCGAGATGCGCGCCCTCGCCAAGGAGATCGAGGCAATACTGATCTATCTCAACGGGCTCAAGGCGAAGGGCCGGGTCAGCGCCTCGGGCCGGATTTATCCAGGCGTCAAGATCCGCATCAAGGAAGCGAGCGAGGACATCAGGACCGAAGCCAAGGGGCTCACCTTCTACCTCGAAGGGCTCATCATCAAGACCACCCGCTACGAAGAGCCCGAGGACGATGTCCTCAAAAAGGGGCCGCCCGATGCCTATAAGGCCGATTGACCTGCAGACGATGCTCGTCCAGCTCAGCCAGGTCGGCAGGGAGCAGGCCGCCGAAAAGGAGGGGGCCGCCCTCACCGCCGCCATGAAGGGCGCCGCCGACCAGAAGCGTCTCGAGGAAACCAAGGAATCCGTCCACCGCCCCGAGGACGAGGAGACGGCGGCGAAGGCCGTCGGAGAGGGCGGGGGGCAGGGGGCAGGCGGCAAGCAGGCCAGGGGCGGATCGGAAGAGAGTCCGGCCGACGGGACGCCTCCGACTTCCGAGGTCGTCAAGGATCCCGACCTCGGCCGGCGCGTCGACCTTTCGGGCTAGACCATGACAGGCATCATCGTCAGCATTGTCATAGACTTGGGTGGCCTGGTCCTGATCTGGTTCCTCCTCCGGGCCAGGATCGCGAAGGCCCTCGAGATCGACGGCCTCCTCGCGGAAGCGCGCAAAGAGGCGCGACTCCTCACAATTGAGATTAATGAGACGACCGACAGGAATATCACCCTCGTCGAGGACAGCCTCACCTCCCTGCGCGAGCTCCTGGCCGAGGCCGATAGGCGGATGGGCGTCGTCAGGCGCGAGGCGGGCAGGAGGCAGGTCGAGGGCGAAGTCTACAGCCGGCTGGGGCGGCGGGCGCCGGTCGGGCCGACCATTCCATCGGACGAGGACGAGGGGCCGGGCGGCGAGATGCCACGCAGCGAAGGGCCGGGGGGGGCCAGCCCCGTGCCCCTGGTATTCGGCGGCAGGCGGGCCGAACGCAATGACTCGGCGACGAGGGGCGAGGCGGGGTCGAGGGGCGAGGCGGGGTCGAGGGGCGAGGCCCAGCCGCGCTTCGAGGCGGCGGTCCCGCCGCCGGCCTCGGCACCTGTCCCGAATCCCACCGCGACGCCGACGCCCACAGCCCCTCCGAGGAGGCCGGAGATCAGTCACTCGGCCGCCTCCGTCATCCCCCCCCGCAGTCTTCGCGAAAGGGCGATCGAGCTGTATCGCTCAGGTTTTTCCGCCGATATCATAGCCGCGCGCCTGGGCGCGACCGTGTCGGAAATCGAGCTCCTCGTCTCCCTGGAGGAGGGGCGCGCCGGCATGGAGGAGATGGGCGGGACATGACCTCAGGCTTTGTCGGCATCGATTTCGGAACGACCAATTCCCTTGTTTCCTTCATGGATGGCGAACGCCCGGCCCTCGTGCCGAACGCCCGCGGGGCGAGGAGCACGCCGAGCGTCGTGGCCCTTTCGTCCCGTGGCGAGGTCCTCGTCGGCGAGTCGGCGAAGAATCAGGCCTTTCTCAACCCCGGCAACACGGTCATCGGCATCAAGCGGCTACTTGGCTCGCGCGAGGTCCTCCGGATGGGCGATCGCGACTATCGGCCCGCCGAAATCGCCGCCCTCATCCTCGGTGCGCTCAGGGCCGACGCGGAGCGCCACCTGGGTCGGTCGGTCGATCGGGCGGTGGTGACGGCTCCGGCCAATTTCCCCGAGCCGGCCAGGCGTGACCTCATCGAGGCCGGGCGCATTGCCGGCCTCGACATCCAGCGCATTCTCAACGAGCCCACCGCGGCCGCGCTTTCCCGGGCCTGGCACAGTGCCGCCGAAGAGGGGCGCGATGGGGGCGGCGGCAAGGGGCGCGAGGGGGAGAGCGGCAAGGGGGAGGGCGGCAAGGGGCGCCTCCTCCTCGTCTATGATTTTGGCGGCGGAACCTTCGATGTCACCATTCTCAGGCAGACCGGGCGGGACTGCACGGTCCTCGCCTCCCGAGGTGAAAGCAGACTCGGGGGGATGGACATCGATCTCGAACTCGTCTCCCGTGCCACGACAGATTTCGGGAAGCGCTACGGCCTCGATGTCGATTCGGATCGCCTCCTCGCCCAGCAGCTCGCCGATCAGGCCGAAAGGGCGAAAATCGAGCTCTCCGAACTGATGGAAACGACCATCGCCCTACCTTTCGCCTTCCGCGCGGGCGATGGCGGACTCGTTCACCCGCAGCTCTCCCTGACGAGGGAGGAGTTCGAAACCATCGCCATGCCCTTCGTCGAAAAGACCCTCGAACTCACCGCTCGAGCCCTCTCCGACGCGAAGATCGAGGCCTCGAAGATCGACCGCCTCATCCTCTCGGGAGGCTCGAGCCGGATGCCGCTTGTGCGCCGCCTCCTCGCGGAGCGCTTCGCCCTCCTTCCCGAGGGGGCGGTCAATCCCGAGGAGGTCGTCGCCCTCGGCGCCGCCGTCGAGTGCGCTCTCATCTCCGGCTCGGAGCGGCTCCGCGTCCGCGACGTGGTCTCGCGGACCTACGGCGTGGAAATCGACGGCGGCCGTTTCGTCCCCCTCATCCGGAAGAACAGTCCCGTTCCCTCGACCAAACAGCGGATGTTCACCACGGTCTCCGACGATCAGGATTCGGTCGAGGTTCATGTCCTCCAGGGCGAGTCGACGAAGATCGCCGACAATCTCTCGCTCGGCCGCTTCCTCCTCGCGGGGCTCAGGCAGGCGCGCGCAGGAGTTCCGCGCATTCAGGTGGATTTCACGATCGACGAGTCGGACATTCTCCATGTCTCGGCCCGCGACCTCGAGTCGGGAAACGAGCAGGCCATCAGGATAGTCGACCTCCATCGAGGCGTTTCGGACGAGAGTGCCGCGGCCATCGCCGCCAAGATCGTGGAACTCGCCGAAAGGCTCAAGGTGCTTTCGGCGCGGACCCAGCTCGACGGTGCCCTCGGCTCGGAGATCGCGGATGCCGTCGCGAGGGGCAAGATCGCCGTCGAGGCCGATGGAGAGGGCCGCCTCAGGATTTTGCGGGCCGAGCTCGAAGGCCTCGTGGGTGAACTCCTTTCGCGCGGCGTCCGTCCGGTCAGGGAGCAGGAGAAATGAGCGCGGAACGCTGGGTCGATCCGCGTGCCGTCCTGGGGCTCGGGCCCGGAGCCGACGCCGACGATGTGCGCCTCGCCTATCGCCGCCTGGTGCGACGCTATCATCCGGACGTTTCCGGCGACCCCGGCACTGCAGCTTCCTTCGCCCGGGTCACCAGGGCCTACAAGCTGCTGACCGCCCTGCCTCCCGCTGCCCTGCCCTCGGCGGGTCGACCTGCTCGCTATCGCCGCGTCATCGAGGCGGGGGAGGATCTTTTCGCCCTCGGCCAGGTCCTCGCCTCCGATCCCGATTCGGGAGCGCGGGCCGAGGCGGCCAAGCGCCTCGGGCTTTCGGGGCGGGTGGCCGCCTGGGTGTTCCTGAGACGGGCGCTCTACGACGAAGACGAATCGGTGGCATCCCAGGCCGTGCGGTCGGTGGCCCTCCTCGGCGCCCGGCAGGCCGAGGGCGAGGTGGCGAGTCTCTACGTCCGTTCGGGGCCGGCCCTGCGTCGCCTCGTTCTCGAGGTCGCCGAGGCGACCCTCGAACCGGTTTTCGCCGGCGCCCTGGGCGCGGCCCGGGGCGACGCCGATCCCCTCCTACGCGCCCGCGCCCGGGGCATTCGCCTCCTCGACCCGGCCTGAATCGGTCTCGATTCCGTATTCCTCGATCTTCTGATAGAGGGTCTTCCTCCCGATGCCGAGAATCTCCGCCGTCCTGGACTTGTTGCCGCCCTGGGCGAGGAGGGTTTCGCGGATGAGGATGGCCTCGGCCTCCTCGAGCGAGGAACCCAGGGGCACCTGGATGTCGCGCTCGCCGCCGCCGCCGCGGAGGCTCGGCGGAAGGTCGTCGAGTCCGATGATCGTCCCGCGGGCCATCACGACGGCGCTTTCGACACAATTGCGAAGTTCACGCACATTGCCGGGCCAGGAGTGGGCGTAGAGGGCCTGCCTGACCCGCGCGTCGAAGCCTTCGACACCCTTCCTGTTCTCCTCGGCGAACTCGCGCAAAAAGGCCATCGCCAGGAGCGGTATGTCGTCGCGGCGCTCGCGGAGCGGGGGAACCTCGATGTTGACGACGTTGAGCCGGTAATAGAGATCCTCGCGGAAGCGGCCCTCGGCGACCTCCTTGGCCAGGTCGCGGTTGGTGGCGGCGACGATGCGGACGTCGATCTCCACCGTCTCCTCGCCGCCCACGCGCTCGAACTTCCTTTCCTGCAGGACCCGGAGGATCTTGATCTGCACAGTTGGATTGATTTCGCCTATCTCGTCGAGAAACAGGGTTCCCGAGTCCGCGAGTTCGAAGCGGCCACGCTTGCGGGCCGCGGCCCCGGTGAAGGAGCCCTTTTCGTGGCCGAAGAGTTCGCTTTCGAGGAGGGACTCGGCGAGGGCGGCGCAGTGCACCTTGATGAGGGGACCGTCGCGGCGCGGGGAGAGATTGTGGAGGGCGTCGGCCACGAGTTCCTTGCCGACTCCCGACTCGCCCGTGACGAGGACCGATGCCCTCGTCGGCGCCACTCTCCGCACGAGGTCGAGGACCTTCCGCATGCCGCCGCTTGAGCCGAGTATCGAGGAGCCTCGCCGCTGCGCCTCGATCTCGGCCTCGAGCTCGCGATTTTTGCGGGCGAGTTCGCGCGTCTCGAGGGCTCGCCTGGCGAGGAGCGAAAGATGGTCGAGGTTGACGGGCTTGGTGAGAAAATCGAAGGCGCCGGCTCTCATGGCCTGAACCGCGTCCTCGATGGTTCCGTGCCC
The DNA here is from genome assembly GCA_021782015.1 of bacterium. Taxonomy (GTDB): domain Bacteria; phylum Spirochaetota; class Spirochaetia; order Treponematales; family Rectinemataceae; genus CAIJMU01. The sequence goes on from JAJXVS010000002.1 coordinate 21,104, forward strand.
CGTGAGCACGATGACCGGAAGGCCAGGATAGCGGCCCGTGATCTTGCGCAGGAGTTCGCCGCCGGAGATCTTCGGCATCTTGAGATCGGTGATCACGAGGTCGACGCCGCCACCCTCGACGGCATTCAAGCCCTCGCCCCCGTCGGCGGCGGTGATGACCCGATAACCTTCGATGCCGAGGGCTTCGGCCAGCCCCTCGCGGATGTTTTTTTCGTCGTCGACGACGAGAATGGTCGAACGGACCGCCATTTCGATCAAGCCTCCCTGGTTTCCGGCGATGGAAGAAAGCGCTTTTCCTTCTGCGGCACCGGAATCGAAATCGTGAAGACCGAACCGCGGCCGGGCACCGAATCCACCGTAATCTCGCCGCGATGCTCGCGCACGATCTTGAAGGTGATGGTGAGCCCCAGACCCGTCCCCGTCTCCTTCGTCGTGAAATAGGGTTCGAAGATGCGCGCGACGACTTCGGGCTCAATGCCCGTGCCGGTGTCGGAGATGGCGATCTTCACGGCCTCGTCGGTGGCGCGAAGCGAAAAGCCCAGCCGGCCGCCCGAGCGCATCGCGGCCATGGCGTTCTTGGCGAGGTTGAGGATGGCCTGCTTCATATAGCGTCTGTCGAGGGGGACGGCCGGGGCCGAATCGGGAATGCCGAGGTCGATTTCGATGCCCGCCTGCTCGGCTTCGGGCGAAATGAATTCGGCCACCTCGCGGAGAAGGGCGGCGGGATCGGTGTCGCGCAACTCCATCTCCATGGGGCGCACGGCGAACAGGAAATCGACGACGATGCGATTGAGCCTTTCGATCTCCTCGGTGACGACACCGAGATGGCGGTCGACCTTCTCGGGGAAATCGGCGTCCATGCAGGCCCCGTCCTTCTTCATCGCGCGCTGGAGGAGCTGGATGTGGATGGAGATCGAGCCGAGGGGATTCTTGATTTCATGGGCGACGCCGGCGGCCAGGGTCGTGAGCGAGGCCAGACTCTCGGCTCGCCTGAGCTGGGCCTCGCGTCGGCGCTTGTCGGTGATGTCCTCGAGGTGGATGAGTGTGCCCACGATGCGCCGCCTCGATACGAGGGGCGTCGCGCTCGCGGCCACCAAGAGGGTCCGGTCGCCCGGCGCGTCCAGCTCGAACTCGCGATCGACCAGCCTCTCCTCGCCGCGGAGCACGTTCTTGATGAAGTCGCCGAACTCGCGGTCGCGCACGGCGAGCCAGAAGGGACGTTCGAGCGCGTCGACGGGATGGAGACCGAGCATGCGCTCGGCCGACTTGTTCCAGATGCCGGGCTGATGGTTCCTGTCCAGCACGACGATACCGTCGAGCATCGAGTCGAGGGCGGCCTCAAGCGTGCCGTTTTCCTCGGCGAGATCCCGGAGGAGGCTCCTGAGCTGGTCGGTGTTCATCCTGGCCGCCTTGGCCAGGGCCCGCTCGATGAAGGGTCTCACACCCTCCCTCCGCCGATGTCGCGCAACTTGTAGGCGAGGGTTTCGAGAAGCGTTCCGGCCGGGAGGTTGAAGGCCTCCCGCCTCAGCCTTGCCTCGCGGAGCAGGGCCGAGGCGGCCGTCATCCAGGCGAGGTCGAGGGCCTCCAGGTCGGCTCTCCGGAGGCTTTCGCCGAAGAGACTCTCGATGGCGGCGAAAAGGGCGTCGAAACTGCCCGCGTAGCCTTCGTCCTTTTGTCCGAGATCCTTGCTGCCCGCGAGGGCCGCCGCGAGGGCCGAGGCGATATCCAGGCCTTCTGCCGCCGCCGCCTCGCCTGCCTCGCGCAGACCGTCGCCATGCGCGCATCCCGTCGCGAGCCGCTCGCCGACAATGGCGCCAAGGAGGCCGGTGGCGAACTGTCGGGCCCTTTCGGGCGGAAAGGCCCTCTTGGATGCCAACCAGCGCTCGGGCGTGAGGAGGGCGGGGCCCGAGCCCTCGACGGGGGCGACCTCCGCGCGGAAGACCTTCGCGAGCACCTCCCGCGAGGCCGCAGCGTCGCGCGCGGCGAAGGGGTAGGTCCGGACCCGCGAGAGGATGGTGCGCATCATCGCCTGACGTCTCGGCGTGACAAGGGCGAAAACGACGGAGGGCGGCGGCTCCTCGAGGATCTTGAGAAGGGCGTTGCGGGCCGACTCGTTCATCGCGTCGGCGTTCTCGATGATGACCGCCTTGCGCCGGCCCCAGGGGGCGAGGCGGGCCCAGTGTTCGACACAGCGAATCTGGGACACGGGGGGCATGTCCGGGACCAGGGCTTCGAGCTTTGTCGCAATTAGTACCAGTTCTTCGGCCGCCTTGAGGGCTTCCTTCGGCTTCCGCCCCTCTCCCCCCGCCGCGGCGCCCGCTTCCGGATCGATGAAGACGAGGCGCTCCTCCAAATCGTTGACGAGACCCGCCGCCTTCGCGAGCTTTGTCTCCTCGCCTTCCCAGAGCTGTTGGTCGAAGCGCTTGGCCAGCTTGCGCAGGGCCCTGATGAAGAAGAAGGCCCCGGCCTTTCCCTGCGCCGTCGCGAAGGTGTCGAAGGCCGCATTGATTTCCTCGGGAAAGCTTCGCCGCCCCAAAAGGAGGAGGTCCGGATGGATCAGGGCGCGATGTCGGGAACAGGAGGGGCAGGGGCAATTCCACGCTCCGGGCCCGGCCTCTTCGCAGGAAAGGACGCGAGCCAATTCGAGGGCGGCGGTGAGCTTGCCCGAGGCCGGTGGGCCCGACAGGAGGATGGAGGGCGGCAGCCTGCCGCCACGGATGTCGCCTTCGAGGAGGGCGACCGCTTCGCCCTGGGCGATCAGATTGTCGAACACCGCCGCCTCAGGGTTTCGGGGTCGGAACGGTCGGCAGGATCGCCTTCGGGGAGATGGCGGGGGGCAGCTTCGAAGGGCTTGTGGACAGGGAGTGGAAGGCCTTGGCCACCTCGGGCCCGACGATGGGCAGGAGTGTCCTCGCGAAGATCGACCCGGACAGGAGCTTCTTGACGTCGAAGAGCGGCTGGACCTGGAGCACGATGAGGACAAGGGCCGCGACGACCAGGCCCTCGACGAGCCCCGCGACGAAACCGAGACCTTTGTCCAACTTGTCCAGATGGGCGGCCTCAAGCCCCTCGCGGACAATCGTAGCTATTATTTTTACAATTATGAAGGCAATGACGAACAGGGCCAGGCAGGCGACGACCTCCGGGGCGAACTGGAGCTTGAACTGCGTTCGGAGCACCTCGGCCCCCCATTTGTAGAGGAAGACCGCCGCGGCCAAGCCCGCGACCGGCGCGGCGATGGTGGAAAGCTCCTTCACAATGCCCTGGGTCAGTCCGCGGATGCCGGCGAGAAGGACGATGACGAGAAGTATCCAGTCGAGGGTGTTCATGCTTGCGCTCCGATTCTTTGGGAGATGAGTCGCGCGATCAGCGCGGCTGAGTCGGTCCTGACGAGGGCGGCGGCCGCCTTTCCGGCGGCCCGGCCCAGCTCCGGCGCGTCGAGCCAGGTGAGAATCGCCGAGGCGAGGGCCATGGGCGTGGCATCGTCCCCAAGGAGGACCTTGGCCGCCCCCTTGCCTTCGAAATGCCGGGCATTGTCCACCTGGTCGCCCCTCGTCCCGGAGCCGGCCAGGGGCACGAGGATCAGGGGCTTGGCGAGGGCCGCAGCTTCCTGGAGGGCGCCGGCCCCCGCACGGGTTACCACGATATCGGCGGCCGCCATGATGTCGGGCAACTCGCCACGGATGAAGGCGAGGCGGCTGTACCCTCCGGCGCCCCTGTTCATGGCCGCTGCCGGGCCCGCGCCGCCCGCCCCGCCCGCCCCGCCTGCCTCGCCTGCGCCCGCCGCACCCGCCGCACCCGCCGCAGCGCCCGTTTGATGCACGACAAAGGCGCGGCCCCGAAGCGAGGGCAGTGCTCCCTCGACGAGGCGATTGACCTGGAGGGCTCCCTGGCTCCCGCCCATCGCGAGGACGACAGGCATGCCCGCCTCGACGCCGAGGAGGGCGCGCCCACGGGCCGCGTCGCCCCCAAGGATGGCGGCTCGCATCGGATTGCCGACGACTTCCACCCGGTCGCGGAGCGAGGGCGCAAAGGCCCCGCGGGTTTCCTCCCAGGCGACGAGGATCTTTTCGGCCCTGGCCGCGTTGAGCCTCGTGGCGAGGCCGGGGGAAAGATCCGATTCGTGGGTGAACACGGGAATGCCGAGGTCGTTCGCGGCCCTGCAGGGAGGAACGCTCACGTAGCCTCCCTTGGAAAATACAAGGAGTGGTCGCAATTCGCGGAGGATGCGTCTCGCCGCAAAATAGCCGGAAAGGACGCGAAAGGCGTCGGCGACGTTCGAGGGCGAGAACTCGCGCCTCAGCTTTCCCGAGGGCAGGGCGACATATTCGATGCCCTCAGCCTCCACCGCATTGCGGTCCGAGTCCTTTTTCGAACCCAGCCAGACGATCCGGCCCTCGAAGGATTTGCGGAGTTCGGCCGCCACGGCGAGGCCCGGGTAGATGTGCCCGCCCGTCCCCCCGCCGGTGAAGGCCACGCAGCGCCCCGTCATCACGCGCCCGCGCCAGTCCCGAGGAGCCTCGCGTAGGCCGCCAGAGCCGAGTCGGCGGCCGAGGCCGCCAGCGCCGAGTCGGCGGCCGAGGCCGCCAGAGCCGAGTCGGCGGCCGAGGCCGCAGCGGTCCCTGTATCCAGCGCGAGGACCTTTTTCGCGAGGACCTTGCCGAGCTGGACGCCCTCCTGGTCGAAGGAATTGAGGTTCCAGGCAAAGCCCTGAAAGGCGACCTTGTTCTCGAAATGGGCGAGAAGGGCACCCAGGGCCCGCGCGTCGAGCCTGTCGCCGTGGATCAGGGTCGAAGGGCGCCCGCCGGGGAAATTCTTCGAGGCATCGGTGCCGACCTTCTCTTCGACCTCGGCCTTGCCCATCGCGAAGGCGAGTATCTGGGCGGCCAGATTGGCGTTGAGCTTGGCACGGCCCGTGGAGCCTTCGGACCGCGAGTCCCTGGAGGCCTGGTTCTCCCGAAATCCTATGAATTGGAGGGGAATAATGTCCGTGCCCTGGTGGAGGAGCTGGTAGAAGGAGTGCTGACCGTTGGTCCCCGGCTCGCCGAAGATCACGGGGCCCGTCGAGTACGCGAGGGGCGACCCGAAGCGGTTGACGCGTTTGCCGTTGGATTCCATGTCGAGCTGCTGGAGGTGGGCGGGAAAGCGCGAGAGAGCCTCCGAGTAGGGGAGGATGGCCGTCACGGGCCGGCCCGCCCCGTTGCGGTACCAGACCCCGATGAGGGCGTCGAGGAGGGCGGCGTTTTTGCGGGGATTGGGCTCGAGGGCCAGGAGGTCTTCCTCGTGGGCGCCGCGGAGGAGCTCCGCGAAGGTCTCGGGACCGAAGGCGAGGGAGAGGATGAGGCCGCCCACGGCGCTCGTCGAGGAATAACGGCCGCCGATGAAGTCGTCCATGAAAAAAGAGGCGAGGAAATTCGGGCTCTTGGCGAGGGGGCTCGTCTCGCTCGTCACGGCGACGAAGTGCCGCGCCGGATCGAGGCCGGCGGCGGCAAGCCTGCTTCGCACGAGGGTCTCGTTGGCCAGGGTCTCCTGTGTCGTCCCGGATTTCGACACAAGTATGAAGAGGCTCGAGGCGAGGTCGATGGAGCCAATGACGGAGTCGGCGTCGTCGGGATCGACGTTCGAGATGAAGCGGGCCCCGATCGTGGCGCGTCCGGCGGCCTTCTCGGCGCGCTCCAGTGCCAGGTAGAGGGCGCGGGGCCCGAGATCCGAGCCGCCGATGCCGACCTGGACGGCCGTCGCGAAGGGCTTCCCGGTCGAACCCCGAATTTCTCCCGAGCGCACCTTCAGGGCGAAGTCGGAAATCTTCTTCCGCTCGCCTTCGTAGAACTCGTGGTAGTTCCTTCCATTTTTCACGACGGGCCCGGCGAGTTCCCCGCGGGCCAGATGGTGGAGCACCATGCGCTTTTCGCCGGTGTTCATCACTTCACCCTCGGCGAGGAGAGCGAGTTTTTCGACGAGTTCCTGCTCCCTTGCGAGGTCGCCGAGGAGTTCGAGGAGGGCTTCGTCGACAGGGGTCGCCGCATAATTGAAGGAGAGGCCCCCTCCCATCCGGATCTCGCAGGCGCCCACGCGCTCAGCGTCGAGGCGCAGAGGCTCGGCGCGCACCGCTTGGCCGCGGTCGCGGGTTTTCGCCTCGGCCCCGCGCCCCAGAATTTTCCTTCCCGCCTCGCTCTGGTCGAAGTCCCTGTAGTGCGGCATCGTCTTACCCCTTTCGCTTCCATCGCTCAGGCTTCCGCCCCGTCGGCAGGAATGCCTTTCCGCCCGATCCATACTAGCCTTCGCCTCCGCCTTCTTCAATCCGGATTCATGAACATCCCGTCCCCGCCGACAATGATGAGTAGGACTAGGAGAGCGGATCATGGCTGCAGAAATTGACAATGTCGAAAGGGAATTCGTCCTCACCGAAGCCAGGCAGCGAGGCGAACGCTTTCGCCTTCACGCGCCCGGACGCACGGGAACGGCCTTCCTCGACTCGGTGGGCAGGGAAACGCTCGTCTTCTCTCCCCTTGCCGAATCGACGTCACGCTTCCGGGCCGGTGAGGGGGTCAGCGTGCATTTTAGACTGCACGAACAGGATTTCGCCTTCGGAGCGGTGGTCTGGAAGGCCTCGGGCCCCCGTTTCGAGCTGCGGCCCCAGGGTGGGCTGTATCGCGGTCTTGAAAGGCGCTGGCCCCGCATTCCCGAACCCTCGGGCCTGATGGCGGAGCTCCTCGTGCCCGATTGCATGGCTACAGCCTCCTTCCCTCGAAGTCTCGATTTCGCCGAAATCATCCAGCCCGAGGAGACCGCGGGTCTCGATACAAAAGATCTCGGCAGCCTTATCGGGAGTTTCCGGGCATCGGCTTCCCATCTGGCCTCGAGCAGCCGTCTTCGGATGCTGCACGACGGGGCCGGACCCGAAAACAGGGCCGAAGCCGTCGCCGCGCGCTTCGGGCGCATCCTGTACGTGCCCGCTGGCTGGTCGCCCGGCTTCCTGGAGCGCGATCCCTCGGGGTATGATCGCCTCGTGACCGAATCGATGGTGCTCGCCGCCGAGGGCATCGAGGCCCTGAGCGGCGAGACTGAACTCTTTCGATTCATCAGGGGCGAGGCGAGGGAGGGCATCGGGTCATTCTTGATCTGCCCCGTGGTGTACTGGCGCTCCGTTGTAGCCTTCGTCCAGCTTGCCAACGGCCCTGACCGCCCTCGCCCCCTCGACGACGAAGCCATTCGCCTGGCCTGGGTCTTCTCCCGCCAACTCGCCTGGTTCTTGCGGCATCACGCCTATTTCGGCGGCGAGGAGCGACAATTGGCAGCCAAGGCCGAAATTCACGACGCGAGCCCCGGAGGGCTTCAGATCAGCCTCGATCCGGAACTTCCCCTTCTGCGGCCAGGCTCCCGCTTCGACCTCAGGCTGCATTTTCCCCGCGGCCAACTTCCCTGCCGGGCTCGCGTGACGCGACGCATCGAAAGGGGAGGGCGGATTCGCTATGGCCTCTCGCTTGAAGGCCTTGCTCCCCTTACGTTGAACGCGTTGGAAAAAGGATTCTACGGCCAATCAGAATCACTGTTGCCGGATGAGCGGGCCTGATGGATCTCAACGGTTACATCGACCTATCGATCAAGGTCCTTACGGATTGGCGTGTCCTCATCTGTACCGGCGCCGTCCTCCTCGTCTGGGCCATATTTCGCAGTGTCGGCGTCATCGTTCGGCGGAAACCTCGCGGCTATGCCCGTCCGAAGGCCCCCTCCCCCTCGCGGAAACCGAAGACCGAGGCTGAAGAAGGCCCTCCCTCATAGGCCCAGCCGCGGCCTTCATGACGGCAGCCGGGCTTCACGCGACCGCTTCCCTTCACTATTCGTTTCGAGGCAGCCCTTCCAGAGACGGCCTTTCCTTTCGATCAGGCGACCCTCCGCGATGAGGGAGCGAAGGGCAGCGCCAACCTCCTCCCTATGCCAGCCTTCGAGGTTCCCCGCCTCCGGAAGGGGAAAAGGCTCGCGGCCCGGACTGGCCCAGAGAGGGCTCTTCTCGCGGCACAGCCTCTCCGCGCTCGCCTCGCGATCCCAGCGCCTCGGGTGACGAGCGACAAATCGCATGATTTCTTCCTCCCCTTCGTAGGTCTCGCGCGCACTTCCGTCGCAGCGGTCGCAGCCCTGACAGTCGCCGTCGATCCCCGCCCCGAGGAGGGAAAGTAGCCCCCTTCGGCGACAGCCCTCTCCCTCGCGGGCCCAGGCGAGAAAGGCTTCCCTTCGCCTGTTTCGCCCCTCATCCTTTTCCCTTCCCCGCCTTTCATCCCGACCGAGGAGGAGAATTGCCCTGGCGGAGAGGCCGTCGCGGCCTGACCTTCCGGCCTCCTGCACATAGGCCTCCACGCTGGCCGGAGCCTCCCAGTGAATCACCGTCCTTATGTTTTTCTTGTCCACACCCATGCCATATGCACAGGTCGCGACCAGAATGCCCGAGGGCGATTCGAGAAACCAGGCTTCTGTGGCCCGCTTTTCCGGCGCTTCGAGGCCGGCGTGATAGAGCCGGACATCGAGGTCCGGCCGCCGCGACCTGATGGTCGCCGCGATCTTTTCGACCCCCCGACGCGATGAGGCGAAAACGATGAGGGGACGGGCCTCGCTCGCAAGAAGGCGGAACAGGCTGTGGCTTCGGGATAAAGTAGGCGCGATCGACCAGTGGATATTCGGCCTGTCGGGATTGCCAGCGACAAGACGCCATGGTCGATCGCCGAAAAGTCTCCTTGCCACCGCCTCGAGAACGAGGGGGCTCGCGGTGGCCGTGAAGGCGCTGATATATCGAGGCAGAATCGCCTCGGCGATGGCTCCGATTTCCAGATATGCCGGCCTGAAGGTCTCGCCCCATTCCGTGACGCAATGCGCCTCGTCGACGGCCAAGTGGTCGATGCCGATTCCCGCAAGCTGCTCTCGAAGCTCCATCGACGCGAGCACCTCCGGATTGGCGATCGCGATCGGCGCCTTCCCGGAGCGAAGCGCCTCCAGCCCGGCCGCCCTTTCCTCAGGCGATTGCCCCCCACGAAACACGGCCGTCGCGATGCCCGCCTGTGCCAGGCGGCGTCGCTGGTCCTCCATCAGGGCGAGCAAAGGATACAGCACCAGAGTCGGCCTTCCCAAAACGAGGGCCGGCGCCTGAAAGCAGAGCGACTTGCCCGCTCCCGTCGGCAGGATGACCATTTGGCGCGAAGGGGCTGCCTCGGGCCGGCCGCCGGCCTCCAGGTCAGGGCCGCCGGCCTCCAGGTCAGGGCCGCCGGCCTCCAGGTCAGGGCCGCCGGCCTCCAGGTCAGGGCGCGAGCCGTCAAAGGGGCCCTCCCGATCCCCAGCCCCTTCCAGCAGATTGGCTATCGCCAAACGCTGCAGAGGATGGAAGTCCTTGATCCCAAAACGCTCACGCGCAAGGACAAGAGTCCTTTCGATATCGTCCATGCTATCAGGACGTTCGCGGGAGTGCCGAATGCTTCAGATGAGGCGCTTTTTTCCTGTCCGCGACGGGGCCACGGAGAATGGGATATCCAAGTCTCGACTGATTCGGGTGAGGTCCCGCCTCACCCCTCACCCTCAAGGCCGATCCGGGGGCAGAACCCCGCAAGCGGGCAGGTGGGGCATTCGGGCTTGCGGGCGCGGCAGACAAATTTCCCGTGACGATTGATCGCGTGGGACAGGCGCGTCCAATTCGCCCTTTCGACATTGTCGGCGATGATCTTTTCCACCAGTGCAGGATCGGCCTTTTCGGCTATTCCGAGGCGACGCGAGACGCGGAGCACGTGGGTGTCGACGATGATGCCGGGCTGTCCGAAGCAGGAGGAAAGCACGAGGTTGGCTGTCTTTCTCCCGACGCCCGGCAGGATAAGAAGCTCCTCCATGCTGGCAGGCACCTGCCCTCCGTGGCTTTCGACGAGGATTGCCGCCGATTCCCTGAGATGCCTGGCCTTTGTCTTCCAGAAGCCGATGCTCCGGATCGCGGCTTCCAATTCGGGAATTTCCGCTTCCGCCATCGATGGGGCATCGGGCCAACGTTCGAAGAGGGCCGGGGTCACGCGGTTCACCTGCTCGTCGGTGCATTGGGCCGAAAGGACGACCGAGCACAGGAGTTCGAAGCAGGTATTGTAGTTGAGGAGGGCCTTTGCGTCCGGCCACAGGGGGCCGAGAAGGGCCAGGGTCTTCGCGAGAATGCGGGATCTGTCGTGGCTTGCGTATGTCACCTCGCCACTGTAGCCGCCCCCGCCCCCTCGCGGAAGCGCCCCTGTTCTGGGGGCGCCGGTGCGCTTGCATTGCTGGCGGGCCGTTCTATACTAGTGGATGCATGGAGGATTGAATGAAGCGAAGGATCGTCTTCTTAGCGCTCTTGGTCGCGCTTGCCCTCGGCTTGGCCGCCGATACCTCGGCCTATTACCCAATCCGTCTCGATGTGATGAAGATCTATTCCCACGCGGATGGCTACCGGCTTGTCTACCGCCAGGGCCCGATGGGCATGGCCGATGTCTACATTCCGATCGGCTGGTTTGTGCCGGGCGGCAAGGCCGAGATCATTTTTGGTCATGATACGGCCTATCCCTATGCCATGGTCTTTTATAAAGATGGAGTCTTTGATCACATCAAGATTTATGCCTCGAGCACGAGGACCGATAGCAGCTGGGGTGTCCTCGATCCCACTGCGGGAAAGGCCAAGTTCGAGAATATAAAGGACCTTCAAATCAAGTTCGATTAGGGCCTCAAAGAAGAGGAAGCGTCGGGAATCGCGTGCCGAAGCCGTTTTGTCCCTTCCGGGTCTGGGCGACGGGCCCCTCCTTCGGTACTATAGGCGCTACGATTGAGTTCGAGGCCTTCCGCAATGGCATCGGGCCGGATCGGAAAGGACTTCTCTCCCATGTTCGATCTCGCGAAACTGCGCGATGCCTTGGTCGGTTCGGGCGCCGACTACTGGCTTTTCTGCAACTTCCACCATCGCGATCCGCTCTCTGACAGGATTTTGGAACTCTCTCCCTCGACGACCAACAGCCGTTGGTGGTTTTATTTCGTCCCCGCGACAGGCGAGCCTCTTCGCCTCGTCCACGGGGTCGAGGCCGGGGCCCTCGATTCCCTCCCCGGCAGCCTCTTGCGCTACGATTCCCGGGCCGCTCTCGAGGCCGCCCTGGCTCGCTTCAAGGGAAAGCGGGTCGGGGTCCAGTGGTCAGAGACCGTCTCGGCCATCTCCACCCTCGATCATGGCATGGCCCGCCTCCTCGAATCGGCCGGCATTGTCCTCGTCCCGGCCGACACCCTGGTCCAGCGTCTTTCGGGCCGCATCGACGCAGCTGGAATTGCAAGCCACGAGAAGGCGGCGGCCAATCTTTACGAAATCGTGCGCCGGGTCTGGGCCCGCATCGACGATCGCTTCAGGCGTCGGGAAAGGCTAACCGAGCTTGAGGCCCAGGGCTGGATCCTTGGTCTTTTTGAGGAGATGGGCATGGAGACCGATCATCCGCCCATCGTCGGCGCGGGAGTTCATACGAATGATCCCCACTTCGCCCCCGATCGGGCCGTCGATCGTGCCTTCGTCGAGGGTGACATCGTCCAGCTCGACCTCTGGGCCAAATTGAAGGCTCCCGCAGCTGTCTATGCCGACATTTCCTGGCTTGGCGTTTTCGGCAGCTCGGTTCCCGAAAAGGCCCTGGCTCCCTTCGACGCCCTCATCGCGGCCAGGGATGGGGCCGTATCCTTCATCTCCGCAGCCAGCGAAGGCGGTCGCCGTTTGAGCGGCGCCGAGGTCGATGCCCATGTTCGAAACGGCCTCATCGCCGCCGGCTATGCCGGAGCCCTCCGCCATCGCACGGGGCACGGCATCGATCTCGAGGTCCACGGCTCTGGCGCCAACCTCGATTCGGTCGAATTTCCAGACCATCGCGAACTCATCGATGGAGCCTGCTTCTCGGTCGAGCCGGGGCTGTATTTCGAGGATTTCGGCCTACGCACCGAAATCGATGTCTACATGAAGGATGGCAGACCCCTCGTGTCCGGCGGGAAGCCCCAGGCCGCCTTCCTCCTCTGTGGTCGCCCATGAAGCCCGTTCCCCCTGAGCTCCTCGAGTTCATCGACGATCATTCGGTATTCTTCGTCATCGGCCACAAGGAGCCCGACGGCGATTGCGTCGGTTCGCAGCTCGCCCTCGGTTCCTGGCTCAGGCGCCGCGGCAAGAAGATCGCGCTCTGCTCCTCCGGCCCCTTTACCCGCACCGAGATCATGCCCTTCGAGCATCGGTTTCAGCCCGTCGTTCCCGAGGTTGACGGCACGGAGAGGGCCGCCGCCATCATTCTCGACTGCTCGAGCATCAAGCGCATCGGTTCGATAGCCGACAGCCTGCCGAAGGTCCCCCTCGCCTTCATCGACCATCACGCCTCGGGAGAAGCCCAGGGCGATGTGGTCTTCATCGACGATCGAGCTCCCTCGGTGACCACCCTCGTCCTGGCCCTCATCGAGGCGGCCGGCGACAAACCCACCAAGGAAGAAGCGGAATTCCTCTTTTTCGGGCTTTCCACCGACACCGGGTACTGGCGTCACCTCGATGAGGCTTCGACCGAAACCTGGCTGGCCGGTGCCCGTCTCGTCGCCGCCGGAGCCTCTCCCAAAAGAATTTACGCGATGATGAATGGGGGCAAGTCCCTCCTTTCGCGCAAGCTGATGGGCGAGTTCCTCACGCGCGTCGAGCCCCATTTCGACGGCAAGCTCCTCGTTTCCTTCATGACTCTTGAAGACCAGCAGCAATTCGGCCTCGCGAGCCGCGATTCGGACATGCTCTACCAGCTCCTCCTCACGGTTTCGGGCTGCGAATCGGCCATGGTCATCCGGCAAGAAAGCGAAAGCGACTGCACCGTTGGCCTCCGCTCCCGCGAGAGGGTCGATGTCGGTTCCATCGCCGCCCGCTTCGGAGGGGGTGGGCACCGACTTGCGGCTGGCCTTTCCATCCGCGGTAAGGTCGAGGAGGTGCGCGACATGCTCCTCGAGGCCTTCGAGCCATGGTTCAAGGATGAGGGGTTCTTGTAAGCGAATGTAAGCATTCTCCGGCGCTCCCTGTCTCCGATTTCGATTTCGGTTTCTCCTCCGGAGCTATTTCACGTGGCTCAGCAGGCTTGGTTGTGCCCCCTTTTCGTCCTCACCTCGGGTGGCATGTCTTGTGCATGTCCCTCGCCGGGGGGAAAACCATGAAAGAAATTGGGCTTGAATCACACTGGCGGGAATGGAAAGAGAGCGAGGAGGGGAAAGAGGCATTTTTCGCGCAGCTGGCCAAGATCCTCTACGCCGAGCCCGGACGCTTTGGCTTCGACGATGTCGATCAGGCGGCCGATACCCTGAGCTACCACCGCGAGCGCGTCATTTCGCTTCTCGATCGTTACGAGGACAGGGGTTCCAGTTTCGAGCACTATGTCGCGTCGAGTCTCCGCTTTTTCGCCAAGAGCTACAGGCGGGATACAAAACGGCTCCTGGAGCGGGACATGGCCTGTGAGCGCGCCCTGCGCTTTTCCGACGATGAGGAATGCGAATGGGAGGGCCGGCATGAAGCCATGATCGAGACGGTGGTCGATCGGGCCTCAGGGCGCGCGACAGGGCTTTCCCCCCGAAGGCACAGGAAGACCCGCGATAGCCGCCTTCTCTGTCTTCTCATGAAATGCGCCTGGGAGGCCGGGGATGTCGAAACGCGCCTTGCGGCCGAGCTGACGGGGGTTTCGGAGGCCTGGCTTTCGATGGCCCTCGCCCAGGCCCGTCGATTTCTCGAAATCGAGCGTTGCCGTTTCGAAAAGCTGACGGCCAGGCGCAATAGGGCCTGGAGCGCCCTCCGCATCAATGAGGCCAGGCTCGCCGAAGAGTCGAACGAGGTCCTGCGCGAGGGGCTCGTCCATGGCATCGCAAGGTCGAGAAAAGAGTATGAATCGGCCTTGGCCGAATTGAAGAATTTCCGACCCCTCGTGCCCAATTCCGTCATCGCCCGCCTTCTCAAACTGCCGAAGGGCTCGGTCGATTCCGGCATCCATTACCTCAAGAAACAAGGCCGGACTTGCCCCGGCGATGGCGCACAGGCTAGTCTCGGGGCATGGAACTCCTTGTCGCCACCGGCAACGCGCATAAGCTCGTCGAACTCGGCCCCCTCTTTCCCGGACACCTCCTCAAGCGTCCCGCGGATGTCGGGCATCCGGCCTTTGATGTCGAGGAGAACGGCACAACCTATGTCGAGAATGCCCTGATCAAGGCCAGGGCCCTCTACGCCCTTACCGGGCGTCCATCCCTCGCCGACGATTCGGGCCTCGCCGTCCACGCCATGGGAGGCGCTCCCGGCGTGCTTTCGGCCCGCTATGGTTCCGAGGATGGAAGGCGCAAACTCGATTCCGTCGAGCGCAACGCCCTCCTCCTCAAAAACTGCGAAGGCTTCGAGGACAGGCGTTGCGCCTTCGTCTGCGCCCTCGCCCTGATCCTCGACGAAGAGCGCATCTTCATCATCCAGGAAACCTGCCCCGGTGAACTCCTTCGCGCTCCGCGAGGGGAGGGCGGTTTCGGCTACGACCCCATCGTCTTTCTGCCCGAGCTCGACAAGAGCGTCGCCGAGCTCTCGCAAGACGAGAAGAATCGCGTTTCGCACCGCGGAAGGGCGGGGCGAAGGATGGCCTGCCTCCTCGCGGAACTGGAAGCGGCACCCTAGGCCCTGTCTCCGCGCGCAGTGCCATGCCGCGGGCCCCGCAAGGCTGCCGAGCCTGTCCACCCTTGGCCGCGGCGCCTTCGCAGGCTACTATCAAGCCATGGACAGCAATTTCGACACAATCAGGGGCAAATCCGCCTTCATCATCGACATGGACGGGGTCATCTACCACGGCAACCGCCTCCTCCGGGGCGCCGGGGAGTTTGTCGCCTGGCTCAAGGACAAGAACAAGCGCTTCCTCTTTCTGACCAACTCGAGCGAACGATCGCCGATCGAACTTTCGCAAAAACTCGCGCGCCTCGGCATCGATGTCGGGCCCGAGCACTTTTACACGAGCGCCCTCGCCACGGCCTCCTTCCTCGCGAGCCAGCGCCCGGGCGGTTCGGCCTACGTCCTCGGCGAACCCGGCCTCATCAACGCCCTCTACGAGGCCGGCTATACGATGAACAACGTCAATCCGGACTATGTCGTCATCGGCGAATCCCACAGTTACGGCCTCGATACCATCGAAAAGGCGGTGAACCTCGTCATCGGCGGAGCCCGACTTATCGGGACGAACCCCGATCTCAACGGTCCCTCGGAAAGCGGCCTTGCGCCCGCATGTGGGGCCCTCATCGCCCCCATCGAACTCGCCACCGGGCGCAAGGCCTACTTTGTCGGCAAGCCCAATCCCCTCATCATGCGGCACGCCCTCAAGCGCCTCGGCGCGACTAGGGAGGAGACTGCCATCGTCGGCGACCGCATGGACACGGACATCGTCGCCGGGGTCGAAACGGACATCGAGACCGTCCTCGTGCTTTCGGGCGTCACGAGCCGGGAGGAAATTCTCCATTTCGCCTACGGACCCAAACACGTGCTTGAGGGGGTCTTCGAGATACCGGGCTGAGCCTTTCGATGGAGCCGGCCAGCCACCTCAGCCTCGGCTATATGCCACGCCCACATCAGTTGGGGTGGCGGCCTGACAGTGGCGATGTGGCAGGCCGATAGTGGCGTCGTGGCAGCCCGATAGTGGCGTTGCGGTCTTGTCATCCAACAGCCATGACCGTTCAGCGAATTCCATCGTTTGCATGAATATATGTTCATATGAGCATATATTCATGCATTAGGGCACTCATGCTTCCGGCTGTGCTTTTTTGGCATCCAGGGCCTAGGGCGCTAAGGTTCGAGGTGCCTTCGCCAATACGGCCGAGCCGGAACACGCCACGCACGCCACGCACGCCACGCACGCCGCAGTCACACAAATAAAAAAGCCCACCATAAGGCGGGCTTCATTCAACCGGCGACGCGGCAGGCCGAGCGGCCGATTATTTCTCGACCGGAGCCTTGATGCCGTACTTCTTGTTGAAGCGCTCGATGCGCCCGGCGGTGTCGACGAGTTTCTGTTTCCCGGTAAAGAAGGGGTGACAGGCGGAGCAAATTTCCACCTGGATGTTCTTCACCGTCGAACGGGTCTCGATGACATTTCCGCAGGCGCAGGTAATCGTTGTCATCTCGTACTTGGGATGAATGTTCGCCTTCATGATCTACCTCGCTGTGCCACTGCACTGAATGTCTGAAAACCGGCCATCTCGGCTATCGCCGGGACCGACGTCGCGAAGGAGCGGTAAACCGCCGACTTCGCACATGATTTCGACAAATGAAAATATACTCTTTTGCCCCCAAGGTCAATCGCCTCCCATTGGCGTATTCATTGACTTGAGGAAGGCTTCGTTGTTCTTGGACTTCATCATGCGATCGATGAGGAGCTCCATGATTTCGGCGTCTTCCATGGGGTTGATGACCTTGCGCAGAACCCAGATCTTTTGGAGTTCCTCATCGGTGAGGAGGAGTTCCTCTTTTCTGGTGCCCGATTTCTTGATGCTGATCGCGGGGAAGGTCCGGCGGTCCGAAAGCCTTCGGTCGAGGTTGATTTCCATATTGCCCGTGCCCTTGAACTCCTCGAAGATGACCTCGTCCATCCTCGAGCCCGTATCGATGAGAGCCGTGGCGATTATGGTGAGAGAGCCACCGCCTTCGATGTTTCGGGCCGCGCCGAAGAACCTCTTGGGCTTGTGGAGGGCGTTGGAGTCAACGCCGCCCGACAGTATCTTGCCGCTCGTCGGCACGGTCTGGTTGTAGGCACGGGCGAGGCGGGTGATGGAGTCGAGGAGGATGACGACATCCTTGCCGTGTTCGACCAATCTCTTGGCCTTGTCGAGGACCATCTCGGCGACCTGGACGTGGCGGGTGGCCTGTTCGTCGAAGGTCGAGGAGATGACCTCGGCCTTGACGGTTCTTTCCATGTCGGTCACTTCCTCGGGCCGCTCGTCGATTAGGAGGACGATGAGGTAAACCTCGGGATGATTCGTCGTTATCGCGTTGGCGATTTTCTGGAGGAGGATGGTCTTGCCGGTCTTCGGGGGCGAGACGACGAGGGCGCGCTGGCCTTTGCCGATGGGGCAGAAGAGGTTGATTATCCGGGTTGAGATTTCCTTGGTGTCGGTTTCGAGGTTGAGGCGCTGATTCGGGTACAGGGGGGTGAGGTTCTCGAAGGGGATGCGATTCTGGGCGACAGCCGGCTCGTCGAAGTTGACCTGCTCGACGCGGAGCATGGCGAAGAAGCGCTCGCCCTCCTTCGGGCTGCGAATCTGGCCGTAAACCGTATCGCCCGTCTTCAGATTGAAGAGCCTGATCTGACTCGGGCTGATGTAGATGTCGTCGGTGCCAGGTAGGTAGGAATTCTGCGGGGAGCGGAGGAAACCGTAGCCGTCGGGGAGTATCTCGAGCGACCCATAGGCGTAGATGATGCCGCCGCGATCGGTGTGGGCCTTGAGAATATAGAAGATGAGTTCCTGTTT
>JAJXVS010000174.1 GCA_021782015.1 bacterium
GATATCGCCGCCGACCGGCTCACACCGATCGACGCGTGGTACGCCCTCGGTGCTGCCTATCTCCTCGAATCCGCGGGCGGGGGCTCCTTCGGCCGATGGTCGTTTCTCGGCGTCGAACCCGTAGCGAGGCTCGAGATCAATGGTACGAAGGTGAGGTGGACCGACGAGGATGGCGAGCGTCACTTCGAGACCCGCGATCCTTTGCGCGCCGTAGGCGACCTCATGCAATCGCGGGCCTGGCTCGGAGAGGGCGACCTCTCTCCCTTTCCCGGCGGGGCCGTGGGCTATCTCGGTTACGACGCCGCCCGACTCTGGGAGCGCCTCCCCGACGTGGCAGCCAAGCCGGGCCCCGGGGTCCCTGACGGGCTTTTCATGATTACGAGGTATACCCTCATCTTCGACAATCTCACCCACGATCTCCGCATCGTCTGCAATAGGCGAGTGGGCGATGATCCCGACGCCGACTTCGTCGAGGCAATACAGGGCATCGAAAAGATCGAGTCGGTCCTCCTTCACGCCGATCCGGGCCGCGATCTCCGGAAGACGCCGCCCCGCATCGGCGACATCGCGAGCGGCACCGACCGAGCGACCTTCGTCGGGCAGGTGAAGCAAATCAAGTCCCTCATCGAGGAAGGCGAGGCCATCCAGGTCGTGTTGTCGCGCAACTTCACCGCAGACTTCGACGGTTCGCCCTTCGACGTCTACCGCGCGCTTCGCAGCATCAATCCCTCGCCCTACATGTTCTACCTCGACTTCGGCGATTTCACCCTCCTCGGGGCCTCGCCGGAGGTGATGGTCCGCGTCGACGAAGGCAGGGCCCTCCTCCGTCCCATCGCTGGCACGCGGCCCCGCGGCGCGAGCGAGGCCGAGGACGCCCGTCTCGAAAAGGAGCTCCTCGCCGACGAAAAGGAGAGGGCCGAGCACCTCATGCTCATCGATCTGGCGCGGAACGACCTGGGCCGCATCGCCAAGGCCGGCACGGTGAGCGTCGACCGCATGATGGAGGTGGAGCGCTACTCCCATGTCCTCCACATCGTCTCGGAGGTGAGCTGTCGCCTCGCCCCTGGGGTCGACGTCTTCGACGTCGTGCGCGCAACCTTCCCCGCGGGCACCGTGTCGGGGGCCCCAAAAATCCGCGCCATGGAGATCATCGACGGCATCGAGGCCGAGCGCCGCGGGCCCTACGCCGGCCTCGTCGGCTATTTCAGCTATCGCGGGGGCTTCGACTCCTGCATCACCATTCGATCGGCCCTCGTCAAGGACGGGAAGATCGGGGTGCGCGCCGGGGCGGGCATCGTCTTCGACTCCGATCCCGATCGCGAATTCGAGGAGACAGCGGCCAAGGCCGAGGCCCTGCTCGCGGCGACGCGGAAGGCGAGGGCTTGATTTATGACGCTCATAATTGACAACTACGATTCCTTCACCTACAACCTCGCCCAGCTCTTCATGCGCCTCGGCGAGGAGGTGCAGGTCCTCCGCAACGACGCAAGCGAGCTCGACGACCCGGAGAGCCTCGATTTCGACCGCCTCGTCATCTCCCCCGGACCCGGGCGGCCCGAAAAGGCCGGACGCTCCATCGAATACATACGCCTCTTCGCGGGGCGCAAGCCCATACTCGGCGTCTGCCTGGGGCACCAGGCGATCGGCGCGGCCTTCGGGGCCCGCATCGTCCGCGCCGCCCGCGTCATGCACGGGAAAACAGACACAATTGAACACGATGGCAAGACCATCTTCGTCGACGCGCCCAATCCCCTGCGCGTCGTGCGCTACCATTCGCTGGCGATCGAGCGTGCGAGCCTGCCGACCGAATTCGTCGTGAGCGCCGCCTCGGGCGACGGCGAAGTGATGGCCATACGTCACAGAGAGCTCAGGATCGAAGGGGTTCAGTTCCATCCCGAATCCATCGGCACCGAAGAGGGCGAGCGCATAGTGCGCAATTTCCTCCACGGTGTCCGCGAGCTGCCCTCGGCCAAGGCACTCCTCAAGCGCGTCAGTTCGCGAGAGGATCTTTCGCGGGCCGAGGCGCGAAGCATCATGGACCGCATCGCCGACGGAGCCCTCAGCCAGGCCCAGATTGGCGCCATGCTCGCGGGCCTCACCGTAAAAGGCCCGACCATCGAGGAAATGACGGGCTTCGCCGAATCCCTCTACACTCGGGCCATCGCCGTTCCCCTCCCCCCCGGACTGCCCCTCATCGACAACTGCGGCACGGGGGGCGATTCCTCGGGTACCTTCAACATTTCGACCACGGCCGCCTTCGTCGCGGCGGGAGCCGGGGCCAGGGTCGCCAAGCACGGCAATCGCTCTATTACCTCGCGTTCCGGCTCAGCCGATGTACTCGAAGCCCTCGGCGTCTCCACCTCGATGGGCCCAGAAAAGGCCGCCCGCGCCATACAGGAGGCGGGCATGGCCTTCCTCTTCGCCCAGGTCTACCACCCCGCCTTCAAGAACCTCGGGGGCCCGCGCAAGGAACTCGGCTTCCGCACCATCTTCAACATGATGGGGCCCCTTCTCAACCCGGCCAAGACCGGATCGCAGGTCGTCGGCGTCTTCGCCCCCGAGCTCACGGGCGTCGTCGCGCGAGTCCTCTCCAACCTCGGCATCAAGCGGGCCATGGTCGTGCACGGCCGCGACGGCCTCGACGAGATCAGTTTAGTTACGACGACAAAGGTGACCGAGCTCAGGGACGGCTGGATGCGCGACTACGAGTTCGACCCCCTGGAGCACGGTTTCGAACGCTGCCAGAGCGCCGACCTCAAAGGCGGCGACGCGGCGGAAAACGCCCAGATCACCCGCCGCGTGCTTTCGGGGGAGCCGGGGCCCAAGCGCGATGTCGTCCTGATCAACGCCGGAGCGGCCATCTTCATCGCCGGCCTCGCCCCTGACTTCGATGCCGGCGTCGACCTGGCGCGGAAGTCCATCGACTCGGGGGCGGCCGCCCAGGTCCTCGAAAAACTCCGGGCCCTGTCGCGGTCCGGAGAAGGCACAGCGGTGGAGTCGGGTGTCGCGTCTGGCGCGGGTGCCGCTTTTGGGGCCGTGTCGGGTGCGGGTGTCGCGTCGGGCGCGGGTGCCGCGACGGGCGCGGGTGCCGCGACGAGCCCCGGTCCGCGATAAGGGGCTGATCATGGGTATCCTCGAAACCATCTGCGAGGAGAGAAGGGAGGAGGTCGCTCGCCTCTCGAAAAAGCGGCCGCCCTCGAGCCTTGTCAGAACCGTCGGCAGTCCGAGAAGGGCCTTTCCACCGCGGCCCGCGGGCCCCCTGGGTTCTGACCGCGGCCTGCCCTTTCTCGTCGCCGAGTGCAAGCGCGCCTCGCCGTCCAAAGGCCTGATGCTCGCGGCCTACGACCCGGTCTCGCTGGCGAAGGCCTACGAGTGGGGCGGCGCCGGCCTCGTGTCGGTCCTCACCGAGCCCAGGCACTTTCTGGGCGAGGGAGCCCACCTCGCAGCCGTCCGCGCGGCCATCCGGCTTCCAGTCCTTAGAAAGGACTTCATCGTCGACGCCTGGCAACTCCGCGAGTCCTGGGCCCTCGGGGCCGACGCCATCCTCCTCATCGCGGCCTGTCTCGAACCTTCACAATTGCTAGAGTTCGCCGCCGAGGCCCATGAACTCGGACTCTCCGTTCTCGTCGAGACCCGCGATGTCTCGGAAATCGAGGCTGCGATCGCCGCCCGGCCCGACGCAGTCGGCGTCAACGCCCGCGACCTCAGGGACTTTTCGGTATCGACCTCCGTGCCCCTCGCCATGGTGGCCGAAATCGCGCGCTGCGCTCCTGCCCGCCTGCCGCGCATTGCGGAGTCGGGCCTCAAAGGCGGGGCAGATGCCCTCCCCCTCCGCGATGCCGGCTACGACGGCTTCCTCGTGGGCGAGGCCCTCGCGACGGCCGCAGACCCCGAAGCCGCCGTTCGCGACTTCGTGGCGGCGATTTGCCGTCCGGCAGTGCCCGGCTCCGCGGCGCCCAGTTCCGCGGCGCCTGGCCGCGACAGGGCGGCCCAATGACGAAGGTCAAGATCTGCGGCCTCACCCGCTTCGAAGACGCCTGGCTCGCCCTCGAGCTTGGGGCCGACGAACTGGGCTTTATCCTCGCGCCCTCGCCTCGCAGGATCGACCCCGCCGCCCTCCGCGAACTCCTCTCCGCACTTCGCGCCCAGCAGAGCGCGGCCGCCCGGCCCTTCCGCGCCGTCGGCGTCTTCGTCAACGAGTCGCCGGACGCGATGCGCGAAATCATGGCAATTACGACAATCGATGTGGCACAGGTCCACGGCGACGAAACTCCCGAGGCCTGCTCGGCCTTCGACTTCCCCTGGTACCGGGTCGTCCGGCCAACCTCCCCGGACGAGGCGGGGCTCCTCTGCGCGGCCGGCTGGAATTGTCAGCGCATCCTGGCCGAGGCCTCCGTGCGCGGAGCCTACGGCGGCACGGGCAAGGGCCTGGCGCCAGAGCTCGCCCTCGCCGCCCGCGCCTCAACCCGCGCCGCCGGCAAGGAGTTTTTCCTCGCGGGCGGCCTGGGGCCTTCCAACGTCGCCGATGCTATACTCCTTGTGTCGCCCGACGGCGTGGACCTCTCGAGTGGCGTCGAAGAGGCTCCTGGCATCAAGTCAGCCGCCCTCCTCGAGGCCCTCTTCGCCGAGGTGCGGCGCGCCGACCGCGAACTCGCAGCACGCAAGGAGGCCGCCGATGCGGCACGATGAGCGCTACTACGGCCGTTTCGGCGGCCGCTATATACCCGAAGTCCTCAGGCCCGCCTTCGAGGAGCTCGAGGAGGCATGGAAGGCAGCCCGCGAGGATTCGGACTTTTGGAAGGAATTGGAAGGCCTTCACCGCGATTTCATCGGCAGGCCCACCCCCCTCTATCCGGCCCCCCGGCTCGGCAAGGAACTCGGCGGTCACCGGCTTTACCTCAAGCTCGAAGGCCTCGCCAACACGGGAGCCCACAAGATCAACAACGCCCTCGGCCAGGCCCTCCTCGCCAGGCGCATGGGAAAAAAGCGCGTCATCGCGGAGACGGGGGCGGGCCAGCATGGACTGGCGACGGCGGCCGCGGCGGCCAAGCTCGGCCTCGAGTGCGAGGTCTTCATGGGAGAAATCGACATGGCGAGGCAGCACCCCAACGTCTTCGGCATGCGGATGTTCGGCGCCAAGGTGAGCCCCGTTCTCGAAGGGACGCGCACCCTCACCGACGCCGTCAACGCGGCCATGAAGAGCTGGACCGAACGCGTCTCCGACACCCATTACATCCTCGGCTCAGCCCTCGGCCCCCACCCCTACCCCGCGATGGTGCGCGAGCTCCAGTCGGTCATCGGCAAGGAGATCAGAAAAGAGATCCTCGCGCGCGAGGGACGCATGCCCGACGCGATCTACGCATGTGTGGGCGGAGGCTCCAACTCGATCGGGGCCTTCTCGGCCTTCCTCGACGAACAGGTTGAATTGATAGGAGCCGAGGCGGGAGGCCGCGGCCATAAGCCCGGCGAGCACGCGGCCCGGATGGGAGGGGCCGCCAACGTCGGCATAGCCCAGTCCTACAAATCGCTCTTTCTCCAGGACGCCGACGGGTCCCTCCTCCCCACGCACTCGGTGAGCGCCGGCCTCGACTACGCGGGCATCGGGCCCGAACTCGCCCACCTCGGCGAGACCGGCCGCGTGCGCTTCGAATCGGTCAGCGACGAGGAGGCCCTCGCCGCAGTCAAGCGGACGGCCAGGGCGGAAGGCATCCTCCCCGCCCTGGAATCGGCCCACGCCCTCGCCCTGGCCTACCGCGAGCTGCCCGCGATGCCGCCCGATTCCCTCGTCGTCGTCAATGTGTCGGGCCGGGGCGACAAGGACCTCTTCATCACTGCCCCTCGCTTCGACCGCGAAGATTGGCTCTCCTTCCTTAAATCCGAGGTAGCGCGCATCGAAAGGGGCGAGGTATGAACGGCGTCGAACGCATCCAGGCCGCCTTCGCTCGCGACGCCAAGATCAAGCTGATGACCCATGCCGTCGTCGGCTATCCCGACATGACGAGTTCCTCTCGCATCCTCCGCGCGATGGCCGATTCCGGAGCCGATTTCATCGAAGCCCAGCTGCCATTTTCCGATCCCATAGCCGACGGCCCCTCGATCGTCGAGGCCAACCACGTGGCCCTCCGCTCGGGCTCCCGAACCCTCGCCTGCATCGAGACCCTCGCCCGCCTTCGAGCGGAGACGGACCTGCCGATACTTGTTATGAGTTATGTGAATCCCCTCCTCGCCCACGGCATCGAGGCCATCGTGCGCCGCATCGCCGAGGCGGGCCTCGACGGACTCATCGTCCCCGACTGGCCCGACGACGAGCCCGAGCTCGGCCTCGGGGAAAAGTGCGGGGCCGCGGGCCTCGCACTCGTCCCCCTCATCGCACCCTCGACCAGCCTCGATCGCGCCCATGCCCTCACCGCCGCCTCGAAATCACCCTTTGTCTACGCGGTCACCCGCCTCGGCGTCACGGGTCGCCGCACCCAGCTGGAGGAGTCGGCACTCGAGCGCCTTTCAAAACTCCGCGCCCGGACCGGCAAATATGTGGCGGCGGGCTTCGGTATTCGCGAGCGCTCCCAGGTCGAAGCCCTCGCGGGCCACGCCGATTGCGCCATCGTCGGTTCTGCCCTCGTCGACGCAGCCAGGGCGGCCCATCACGCAGGCCTTCGCGACCTTCCGAAGGCTGGAGGCGCCGCCGAAGAGACGGACCCGGCCGCGGCAGTGGCCCGCCTCGTGCGCAGCCTCGCTGGCAGGGAGTGAGCCCCGCGCCTCCTTCACCGAACGGCGGGCAATCCTGCCCGCGGCCCTCGTCTTAGCCGATGGCGATTCTCTTCGGCTTTGCAGCCTCCTTCACCTTGAGGCGAAGCTTGAGGATACCGTCGACGAGCTCGGCCGAAATGCCATCTCTGTCGATGCTTTCGTCGACGGTAAAAATCTTTCGGTAGTCCCGGCGGCTCCTCTCGCGAAGGAGCCACTTGCCCCGCGGCTCCTCGTCGGAGCGCCTTCCCTCGATCGTGAGGGCGTTGCCGTCGACTTTTATGTCGAGCCCTTCGCGTTGAACCCCGGGCATTTCCATTTCGGCGAGGACCTCGCTCTCGTCCTCGGTGATGCGGCAGGCCGGCACCGTGAAGCGCCTTTCATTCTGCGTCGTGACCTTGTCCATGGCGTCCTCCTTGTAAAGTTACAATTGGTCCTTATTTCACCGAAATCTGCACGGCCTTCTTTTGGGCCTCTTCGCGTTTGGCGATCCTGACCCGCAAGATACCATCCTTGAGCATGGCCTCGACCTTGTCCGGGTTGACCGTGTCGGGAAGGCTGAGGGTTCGGCTGAAGGTCCCGGCCCAGGTTTCCCTTCGAACGGTCTTGCGGCCCTTCCCCTCGTCCGCCTGCTTCTTGTCGCCCTTGATGGAAAGAAGGCTGCCCGTGACGCTGAGCTCGAGATCCTGTTTCCGCACGCCGGGCACATCGACGAGGACGAGGACCTCGTCGTCGCCCTCGACCACATCAATCAAGGGTCCCGTCTGCCAATCGAGCAGGCCGGGAACGGCGGGCAGCTCGAAATTGCCGAAGCTCCTTTCGAGCTCACCGCGCAGTTCGTCGAAGGCATCCCAAATATCAAGGGATGTCGACCTTTCGCGCCTTGTTGGATTCATGACATGCCTCCTTCTGCAAAATTGCGGCCGCGTTCCGACCGTAGGTTGCGGCCCCGCCGCCTTCCGACCGTAGGTTGCGGCAGCGCCGCCTTCCGACCGTAGGTTGCGGCCGCGCCGCCTAAAGCCCGTAGGTTGCGGCCGCGCCGCCTTCCGACCGTAGGTTGCGGCCGCGCCGCCTAAAGCCCGTAGGTTGCGGCCACAGTCCTATTAGCAAGTAGCATGCCAATTTTCTTGGGAAGTCGCGAGACTGGGTCAAATCACGGTTTTATGGGTATTTACAGTGGCGCCGAATGTCGTCGGAAATTGGGCGGGCCTGAATCCGGCCGGCCTGCGGCGCCCTCTCCATAGAAGTCCTGTCGCCCTTGGAAACAGGGATTAATTATGAAGCCAACTGGTTGATTCTTTTCGAAACAACCCCCGCCGATTCCGACGCCATCGGTATTTCGGAAAGCAACATCTTTGTGCGAGACGCCACCTTGGCGCGGAACGACGCCCCTCCCTCAAACCTTCTTCCACCGCATCCAGGGGGCGGAATTGAAGAAACTGGCCACCACCGATCCCGGCGCCACGAGTTCGTCGCAGAGCCTCCGCTCCTCCGCTCCGAGACTCATCTCCAGGGCTGGAAGGAGGCCTTCGAGTTGGGCCACGGTCTTCGGCCCGATGATCGGCGCGGTGATTCCCGGCTGGTCCTTCACAAAAAGGAGGGCCAGCCTGGCGGGATCGTGGCCGAGTTCACGTGCCATGGCGGCGAAGCGGTTCCCC